>CAJOIR010000063.1 GCA_905234685.1 Paludibacteraceae bacterium | reverse complement strand
CGTAAAATAATCTGACATTATGAAACGTTTCCTTATTATAGCAGCATTGAGCGTCATCAGCTTCAATGTCATGGCAGAAGAGTTATATTCTGTGTGTCTGCCAGTTCCTGTCAGTGTATATGAAAACGCCGTTACAGATGCTAAGATAATAGGCACACTATCTCCAAAACAAGAAGTAGAGGTCTATGTCGTTAACGGCGACTGGGCTATCATCAAATATGGCAACGGTGTGGGATATGTGGCGGCAGCATGTCTCAAGAAAGTCGTGACTTCTTCCGCTCAGGGAGAACAGTCCGCTTTTGAGCAACCGTCTGTACAACCTGCAGTAGGGCAGAAACCAGTGGCCGACCCCAAGCCTGCCGTAGAACAGAAACCCGTTGTTGAAGAAAAGCCGGCAAGCACTCTTACAACAAAGAATATGAAGTTGCCTGTGACAGATATATATGAGCCTTTTGCTTCTTACACATTGCTCAGCAGTCGCAACAAGGTGGCTGACGTGCTCTACTGCAAGGGTCACATGTATATCACCTTTGACTATCAAATGACAACAAGAATCGACCCTGTACTTACTGCAATTAACAACAACGGGCAGGATAAAATCAACCTCCACATGGGACAGTTCAACTTCGGAGGCATTGCCAAACTATGGGGACCTATAGGACTCGATTTCGGCTTTGGTCTTGGTGTCGGAGGTGCAAAATACGACCTGCCTGCGCCATCAAAATATGGTAGTGATGGCAAATATTATGTCTTCGACAAGACCACACGTTTCAAACTCGACTACAACCTCTATCTTAGACCGGTATTCTGGATGAATGTGACTGATGACATATCGCTGCATTTGTTCACTGGTCCGCGCTTTGACATTATCTTCCTTGAAGACGACCACTCTTCAGTTAATGGCGACCGCAAGTTCGCAGGCGATGTGGATTATGCAGGCATAGGAGGCAAGGGCAAGTACCCATATCGCATACTGTCTATTCCGTGGGGAGTGGGATTGGGCTTCAACTACAAGCACATCGGCGTGCGTGTAATGTACGAGTGGGAGATATATGGTGGATACACTGACAAATACGCAACTGAACATGGTATTGACCGGACAATGTTTAACGCTCATCAGAACTGCCTCACTGCACAATTGTTCATTCCTATTATTTTCTTCTGAAACTACTTCAATATCATAACAAGCACTCCTAAGTCAAAAAATATTAAACTTTAAACATTTTACTTTTATCATTAAACTGACTCTATGATACGCTTCCTCACCGACAATGTCGAGATGCCTGTGTTTGACCAACAAGCTGTGCGCCGATGGATTACCTCTGTGGCTGCAGACTACAGCAAGCGTGTTGGAGACATCAACTATGTTTTCTGCAACGATGAGCGTATATTGCAGGTCAACCGTGAGTTCCTCGCGCACGACTACTATACCGATATCATCACATTCGACTACTCGGTTTTCCCTGTAATCGCTGGCGACATATTCATCTCGCTTGACACTGTTGCTACCAATGCTATAGAACTGGGAATTGACTTCAAGGACGAGTTGAACCGTATCATCATACATGGAGTGCTTCATCTTACAGGGCAGGGAGACAAGACGCCCGAGACGCGTCTTGAAATGACACGAAAGGAGAACCTTGCACTTGCCAAATTGACATAAACACTCATCAATAACCCTCTTTGGAATACTTTTTGCTAATATATTTTGTAGTTATTACTAACCATAAAAACAAACGACATTATGAAAAACCTTGTTTCTTTATTAGGTGGTCTGGCAGCAGGCGCTCTGATCGGAATATTGTTCGCTCCTCAGGAAGGAGAGAAGACTCGTGCACAAATCAAAACCCTACTCAAAGAGAAGATGCCAAACATCTCCAAAGAACAGCTTGAACAACTCGTTGACGAAGTCATAGAGAAAATCACTGGCAAGGAGAACTGACCTGATATGTCTGAAGACTACAAAAAACTCATTGATGACAGCAAGGCATACCTTAAGACAAGGTATGACCTGCTGCGTCTGGAACTGCTTGACAAGCTCTCGTTGATTCTCGGACTGCTGGTGCTAATCATTGTGGCGCTTTTTATCCTGCTTTCGGCGGTGGCTTATTTCTCTGTTGCACTTGTGGGATGGATGTCAACATGTATGCCTGTCAGTGTTGCATGCTGCATATTGGGCGGAGTGCTCCTTTTGCTCCTCCTTGTGCTCTATCTCATGCGCAGGAAACTGTTCATTGACCCTTTTATTCGTATTCTTGGCAGACGACTTTTTGCACCTGACGATAAAGACGGGGAACCTGAGGAAAACAACTGATGACATGAAAGCATTATATCTTATTACCGACAGTCACGATCTCGCAGCGCAGCGCACCATACTTCTGAGGCAACTCAGCCGTCAGGAGAAGACTCTTGATGCCGATATGAAGCGTATCAACCATCGTTGGTCAAGATGGAAGGCGTTGGGCAGTTCTTTAAGCACTGTCGCATCGCTC
>CAJOIR010000062.1 GCA_905234685.1 Paludibacteraceae bacterium | reverse complement strand
CCAGAGCATCCCATAGCTTATCTCATTGCCTGTCTGTATATAATCGGGTGTAGCACCTGCCGACACAAGCGTGGCAAGCACCCTCTTCGTGTAGGAATATATGGTGTCGGCAAGCACTTCATCACCAAGGCTTGACCATGAGGCAGGAGTCCACTGGTTAGACGGGTCTGCCCAAGTGTCGCTGTAGTGAAAGTCAAGCATCAGATTCATGCCTGCATCTTTTATGCGTTTTGAGAGAGCAACAACATAACTCAGGTCTTGCACCACACCCGTCTCCTTGGTAGGGTTGACAAAAAGGCGTACACGAGCAATGTTGAAACCCGCCTCGTCACGGAAATACTCAATCAGGTTGCTTATCCACTTGCCGCTCTGATCTTTGTACACAACATTAGCTTTCTCGTAACTTGGCAGCATGGAGATGTCGCCACCCGCCATTTTCTGTTGACTCATGCCTGACAATACCATTGTCAGGGCTATGCAAAATATGAATATACGTTTCATCTTTCAGTTGAATTTAATTCCGTGGCATGTGCCTAAATGGTTATCACACTCTGTTCTACCGACAGTTTTATTTAGGTTGCAAAGATACTCATTTTGTCCGATATTTGCAAATACTTCTTGATTTGTTACGGCAATTATATCATGAGAATGCATCTGCCATTGCGAGTAGACTTGATATTCTCTCAAGATAAACTTTGTCTGTTTCATCAAAAGTGTTGAAGTCTTTGCTGTCAATATCCAATACAGCGATGACCTCACCGTTTCTTAAAACCGGCACTACTATTTCGCTCTTTGAAACAGCCGAGCATGCGATGTGACCTGGGAATTTGTTCACATCAGGCACAATAACGGTCAGTTTTCTTTCCCAAGAAGTGCCGCAAACGCCTTTGCCTTTTCTTATTCTCGTGCAGGCAACTGGGCCTTGAAAAGGTCCTAATACCAAATCATCATCTTGAACCCGGTAGAATCCAACCCACCAAAATCCGAAGGCATCATATAGTATCGCAGTTATATTTGCCATATTGGCTATTATATCCGTCTCGCCTTCTGTTACTGCTTTCACTTGTTGCACCACAGTTCTATATAGTTCTTCTTTCATATCTTATATGTTATTCGGGGACGAAATTACAGCATTCTGTAAGACTATGCAAGAGTAGATGAGTTTTTTCTTTGCCGTTAGCAAATATTGTAGTACCTTTGTAGGGTAAATATACCACATCATGTCACAATCAAATACACATTACGTATACAGTCAGGAGGTCATTGAGTTTGTTACTGTTGCTGCTCAGACCTGTCTGCTACTTGAACACTCTGCAGAGCAAGACAAAACCGACTTTGTTGAGCGTCTGCTTCAATATCTGCCAATGCTCTATATAAAAGCACGCAGCCTGAATCAACCTGAACAGGTGCTTGACGGATACCCACAGCAGTTTGTCACAGAAGAAGACTACAACTACATAGCAGAAGGAGTGAAACAGATGCTCGGCACTGACGATGTTTACCTTGAGGTCTTCGTTGAAGACATGCGTTTCTCAGACGAGCCAGTCTCTGCCTTTATAAGTGAGAACCTCGCAGACATCTATCAGGAACTCAAAGACTTGGCCGCCAACTATCAACAACAGCAAGAAGACGTTATGAATGATGCTCTCGCTGCATGCATTGAGGCTTTTCACCAGCATTGGGGACAGAAACTACTCAACGCAATGAGAGCATTGCATAACCTCGCTGAAAGCGATGACTTCAAACATGAAGATGAAAACTAACAGTTTCAGACATAGAATCGATAAGGAGGAGGTCAACCACATGCCACTCGCCGCTTTTACAGGCGAAGTTATTGTCGTGAAAACTGACGATGCAATGACTGATGCTGTTAACTATCTAAAGACCCAGCAATGCGTAGGGGTTGACACCGAGACGAAGCCCAGTTTCAAGCGCGGAGAACACTACCCTACCGCACTACTGCAGATAGCCACCACGCAACGCTGCTATCTCTTTCAACTCCGTCAAACAGGCTTTCCCAAACAGATTGCCGACATCTTTGCAGACCCTAATATTCGCAAAGTCGGACTCGCTTTCAACGATGACCTGAGAGGCTTGCAGCGGTTGCATCAGTTCACACCT
>CAJOIR010000061.1 GCA_905234685.1 Paludibacteraceae bacterium | reverse complement strand
AGGTGTGAACTGATGCAACCGCTGCAAGCCTCTCAGGTCATCGTTGAAAGCGAGTCCGACTTTGCGAATATTAGGGTCTGCAAAGATGTCGGCAATCTGCTTGGGAAAGCCTGTCTGACGGAGTTGAAAGAGATAGCAGCGTTGCAGTGTGGCTATCTGCAGTAGTGCGGTAGGGTAGTGTTCCCCGCGCTTGAAACTGGGTCTTGTCTCTGTGTCAACCCCTACGCATTGCTGGGTCTTTAGATAGTTAACAGCATCAGTCATCGCATCGTCAGTTCTCACAACAATAACTTCGCCTGTAAAAGCGGCAAGTGGCATGCGGTTGACCTCCTCCTTCTCGATTCTATGTCTAAAACTGTTAGTCTTCATCTTCATGTTTGAAGTCATCGCTCTCGGCAAGATTATGCAACGCTCTCATTGTGTTGAGTAGTTTCTGTCCCCAATGTTGGTGAAAAGCCTCAATGCATGCAGAGAGAGCGTCATTCATAACGTCTTCTTGCTGTTGTTGATAGTTAGCAGCCAAGTCTTTGAGTTCCTGATAGATGTCTGCGAGGTTCTCACTTATAAAGGCAGAGACTGGCTCGTCTGAGAAGCGCATGTCTTCAACGAAGACCTCAAGGTAAACATCATCGGTGCCGAGCATCTGTTTCACTCCTTCTGCTATATAATTGTAGTCTTCTTCAGTGACAAACTGCTGTGGGTATCCGTCAAGCACCTGCTCAGGCTGATTCAGGCTGCGTGCTTTTATATAGAGCATGGGCAGATATTGAAGCAGACGCTCAACAAAGTCGGTTTTGTCTTGCTCTGCAGTATGTTCAAGCAGCAGACATGTCTGCGCAGCAACAGTAACAAACTCAATGACCTCCTGACTGTAAACGTAATGTGTATTTGATTGTGGCATGATGTGGTATATTTACCCTACAAAGGTACTACAATATTTGCTAACGGCAAAGAAAAAACTCATCTGCTCTTGCATAGTCTTTTAGAATACTGTAATTTCGTCCCCGAATAACATAAATGATATGAAAGAAAAACAATACAGAACAGTGCTGCAACAGGTGAGAGCAATAACAGAAGGCGAGACGGATATTATAGCCAACATGGCAAATACAACAGCGATACTATATGATGCCTTCGGATTCTGGTGGGTTGGATTCTATCGGGTGCAAGATGACGAATTGGTGTTAGGACCTTTTCAAGGCCCGGTTGCCTGCACGAGGATAAGAAAAGGCAAAGGCGTTTGTGGCACTTCTTGGGAGAGAAAACAGACCGTTATAGTGCCTGATGTGAATAAATTCCCAGGTCACATTGCATGCTCGGCTGTATCAAAGAGCGAGATAGTAGTGCCGGTTTTAAGTAACGGTGAAGTCATCGCTGTATTGGATATTGACAGCAAAGACATCAACAGTTTTGATGAAACAGACAAAGTTTATCTTGAAAGAATAATAAGTTTAATTGCAATGGCAGATGCATTATCATGATATAATTACCGTAACAAATTATGTAGTATTTGCAAATATCGGACAAAATGAGTACCTTTGCAACCTAAATTAAAACTGTCGGTAGAATTGAATGTGATAACTTGTCTCATTGTGTATAAGGCACATTCCACCGAAATAAAATTGAGCGGGAATATGAAACGTATATTAATATTTTGCATAGCTCTGACGACTGTATTGTCAGGCATGAGTCAGCAAAAACTGGCAGGCGGCGACATTTCAATGCTGCCAACTTACGAGAAAGCTAATGTTGTGTACAAAGATCAGAGCGGTAAGCGGATAAGCAACCTGATTGAGTATTTCCGTGACGAGGCGGGTTTCAATATTGCTCGTGTGCGCCTTTTTGTCAACCCAACCAAGGAGACTGGTGTGGTGCAAGACCTGAGTTATGTTGTTGCTCTCTCAAAACGCATAAAAGATGCAGGCATGAATCTAATGCTTGACTTTCATTACAGCGACACTTGGGCAGACCCGTCTAACCAATGGACTCCTGCAGCATGGTCAAGCCTTGGTGATGAAGTGCTTGCCGACACTTTGTATTCCTACACGAAGAGGGTGCTTGCCACGCTTGTGTCGGCAGGTGCTACACCCGATTATATACAGACAGGCAATGAGATAAGCTATGGGATGCTCTGG
>CAJOIR010000060.1 GCA_905234685.1 Paludibacteraceae bacterium | reverse complement strand
AGACACACAGAATATAACTCTTCTGCCATGACATTGAAGCTGATGACGCTCAATGCTGCTATAATAAGGAAACGTTTCATAATGTCAGATTATTTTACGGTGTTGTATGTAGTGACAAATGATATTTTGTAGTCGTTAGTGCGGTGACAGCGTTTGAACTTAAGCACCTGCTGACGGTTGTCACGGCTGATTGTTATGGTGCCGTAATAGGTGTTATCCTTCGATCTTCCACTCATGCTCTTTCGGAAGGTGGATTTGATAGAGATGATGCGGTCACCCTTTCTCAGTCCTGCCGATTTGACGACATCAGAGTTCTTGTCAAGTCCCAGTATCACGTTATGAGCATCGGTTACTATACCAAAGTTGATGAGCGGCTCGCTTCCCCAGAAGCACTTGCCGCAGGTGGTAGAAGTGTAGTTGACAAGACTATACGGGTCATATAGAGGGTGCTCCACCCAACTGACAGCAGCAAGATAGAGGTTGTCTATATTTGCGTCGGTATTGTTGTTATAGTTGTATTTGAGTTGGTAAATCATAGGCACCACCGGTTCACCCATTCGCGATGCCTGCAGCACCGACACCTCCAGATATGCAGAAGTAGAGGCTGTCTTCTGCGTGTAGCCTCCCGACTTGACGGTCTTGTAGTTGTCAATAGAGAAGTTACCAAGATACTTACCTTTCCAACCATACATTGCAATAGTGTTGGTACCTGTATGCACTTGTTGCTGTGTTTCAGGCACATAGGTGTAGTCTATACTCTTGTTGGCATCTTTGGTCACTGAGATGAGAAGGTCAGGATTAACTTCGTCGCGGGTGAAACCAAGATACTCGTATTTCCTGCCTATCTTCTCCAACAATTCCTTATCGGCAAGTACGTCGTCACTGAGGATGAGGAAGTCGAAGGTCTTGAAATTACGCCACGGTGCTTCCTTGTCAACGCGCACCTTGTAGTTATCAGGGAGTTTCTTTGTCTCCTTCTTCCAATTGCAAGTCAGAGGGTTGAAGCCGTATGCCTGCATCCAGACAGGCAACGGTTGGTCGGTCTGTGCAATATAGTCACCAGTAGTAGGCAGGTCAAGAAGAAATACATGCCCGTGTTTTTCTGCAAGTATCTTGTCTGCCTGCTTCTCTGTCATGCCCTTGGCATCTTTGCCGTCTATCTCTATAAGACGTGAACCAAAGAACATCAACTTGTCGGTTAGATTGAAGTAGTAACGTTTGTCTGTTGCATTCTCGGTGCCGGTAAGACTATTGATATAGTCTATCGTCTTACGGCTATCCTGCGTGGTGCTTATGGCGCCACCCCACGTGAGCGTCAGGTAGTCTTTGTCCCACCATGAAATGCTGTTGAACTGAGCGAGTTTGTTCTGCGCGCTTAGGGTTAGCGACAACAGCAATGCTCCTAAGAAGAGAGTTCTTTTCATAAAAATAAAAGATAATATTATTGATAGTTATTTCAGTCTGTTGAGTTCAGGAATGTAGTGCAATTGTGCTTCAGGGTCAACCTCATAGCGGTAAGCAATCGGTTTGGGCATGAAGTAGTCTTCTATTTCAGAGAAAGGCATCACAAAGAGTTGCTCTGCCTCATGACGCTGCCTGACAATGTTCTCCAATAGACGCATACGGGCGCATTCATCCCTCTCCTCGCATTCTGCCTTGCGAGGTTCTATCTTCTTAAAGATAGTCTTGAATAATCTTGCTCGTGCCATCATTGGATAACTGAATATGTGATTAATTAATGTATAAACATTAAAAACCTAATGAAAGAACAAATATGCTATCAGTATAGCGGCTATCACTCCTGCCAAGTCAGACAACAGACCGCATAAAACCGCGTAGCGAGTGTCACGAATGCCCACATAACCAAAATACACAGCAAGTATATAGAGCGTTGTATCTGTAGAACCTTGCATGATGCAGACCAGTCTGCCTACAAACGAGTCAGCACCATATTGCGTCATCGCATCTACCATCAGTCCTCGAGCGCCGCTTCCTGACAAAGGTTTCATCAGTGCTGTAGGCAATGCTGCTACAAAGTCAGTGTTCAAACCCATCAACCCGAAAAGCCAACCCATTCCGTCAACAAGCAACTGCATTGCACCCGAGGCACGAAACATACCTACCGCCACCAATATGGCAATAAGGTATGGAATGATACCTACCGCTGTCTTGAAGCCATCTTTTGCACCCTCTATGAAAGCGTCATATACGTTCACTCTCTTCACCATCGCTGCAATGATGAAACCTGTAATCACAAGCAACAATATGATACCTGCAATTATGGTTGACCACTTAGTTAGCGTCTCCTGAGGCAGACGATTTGCAAGCCAGAGCA
>CAJOIR010000059.1 GCA_905234685.1 Paludibacteraceae bacterium | reverse complement strand
TTGCTGATATAGTATTCAGGTATATATGTGGTTGCCTGCATACCTGTGTAGTCGTAGTTGTATGATGTCCGCAAATAAAGTTTGTCCGGCAGAATGTTGAACTGAGCGTAAGCATTAGCCATCACCTGATTGTTTCTGTTTCTGCTGTCATACATCCTTGCGGTTGCCACAGGGTTGTAGAAGTTGTTTGTCAGTTTCAGTGTCAGAGGTGAAGCATACCCGTCAGTGTAGAGTTCTGCTGTTGTGGGGTCATAGACCGGGAATATTCCAGGCATGTTGTATGCCTGCTGCCATGCTGCATTGTTCGGAAACTGTTGTGTGCTCTGAACGAAGATGGCGTTAAAACCAACTGTCAACCATTTGAACGGTTTGTATTCTACATTGCCGCGTACATTAAGACGGTTGTAACTATTGTCGGTATTCATAATACCATTTTGATAGAGGTAACTTATACCCACTCCGTAGGTCGCCTTGTCACCGCCACCGTTGATGTTAAGACTATGGTTGGTCATCACTGCAGGTCGGAGTAACTCCTTGTACCAGTTTGTGTTCTGGTCGAGTGTGTAGATGCCTGTTGCTTCGTCATAACTGCCGCCATAGAGTTTCATAGACATTTGCACCATGCGCGTATAAGCTCGTTTGTTGGCTTCAAGCATCATCTCTGCATACTGACTTGAAGATGACATAGGAATCAGGTTTGCTACTGTCTGCAATCCTACATATCCGTCGTAAGTCACGTCAGGACGTTGATTTGCCTTGCCACGCTTGGTAGTGATGATGACTACACCATTGGCAGCACGCACACCGTAGATAGCGGCGGCAGAAGCGTCTTTCATGATTGACATCTCTTCAATGTCGCTGTTGTTAAGGAAGTTGATGTTGTCGTAGAACATACCGTCAACAACATAAAGCGGAGTGTTGTTGCTGAAACTGCCAATACCACGTATAGACACCGTAGGACCGGCACCAGGAACACCTGAGTTGACGATGTTTACGCCTGACACTTTGCCTTGCAATGCCGACATGGGACTTGAACTCGGAATAGAGACAAGTTCATCGCCTTTCACCATTTCGATAGGTGAAGTGAGGTCTTTTATCTTGGCAGCGCCGTAGCCCACAACTACCACCTCTTCGAGGTTTTGTGTGTCTTCTTTGAGTGTCACACGCAATTTGTTGCCTGACGGTTTGAGTTGCTGCGAGAGGTAACCCATATAACTGACCTCAATGGTAGCGTTCTGTGCCACATCTGGCAGCATGAACTCACCGTCGACGTCGGTTATAGTGCCTTGGTCACTCCCTACTATTCGCACCGTTGCGCCTATCATAGGCTCACCCTGCTCATCGGTAACCACACCTGTTACTATCTGCTGGGCTAAAGCAAACACAGGCATTATGACCAAAAGCAGAGAAAAAATGTGTTTGTTCATGGTATATATCTGTTATAAAACATTCAAGCCCTTTGAAAATAGGGCTTGAATGTAATGAGTAATACTTTATTAGAGTTGTGCACCGAGAGCGTTGTAGCGTACACCGTTAACCTCTATCACGAGATTGCCATTAACAATCTTTTTCTCTACAACCTTGCTTGCAGCCTCAATGTCATCAACTGCTGCATCAAGCGAATTGTAGAAGTATGCATTTGCTACACCAAGAGGAGTACCTTCGTTTGTGAACCCGTCAATAATGAGATATCTCATATCAGTGAAGTCATAAGTTTGATAAGGAGCATTCAAGAGGTCGATATCAATGCTATTCCACTGGTTAGCCTTGAGTTCTACAGAAGCGCCGTTTTTCCATCCACTACCACCATCACCAACGCCGAGAGCCTCGAACTGTATTTTGATTGTTGCGTCCACTGTTGCATAGATGTCAATATGGAACATGTCGTAGTCAGTCAGGTTGTATTTAGAATCGTCCCTATTGGTAAAAGCATCCCAGGTGTATGCACTTGAGTAGTACACATGCTGACCATTGGTATACGCTACATCCTTAAAATTAGCTCCACCCCAGTTCTGAGGAGTGAAATTGAATGTGCGAGTCTGATAGTTGGTAGCGAACAGAGCTTGAATCTTCGCTTCTGCAATAATAGGCGCTGCAGGTGCATTGCCGGGCAACTCTACTGCAGGACTCTTCCACCAGTAGAGGTTTGTGAATGCAAAAGGCTCGCCTTCTGCCGATGTGCATTCTTCAACAGTTTCTTTATCAGCCAATTTGTAGCCCTCAAAGAATACATACTTCACATCTTTCCAGTCGTATGCCTTGCGGTCTGACCACCATACAGGGTCTGCATCAATGGTATTCCATCCTTCGTTCAACTTAAAGTCAACAGCCTGCTTATAACCTGCGCCGCCTTCGAAAGTCACGGAGATATGCGACTCCTGAGGCACCCAGATGTCAAAATGGAATTTCTCCATGTCGCTGAAATCCCATGTTGCGTTCTCATCGGCTGCCCTTAAACCATCCCACTTCATGTCCTGGCACGCAAGAATCTTTGTGCC
>CAJOIR010000058.1 GCA_905234685.1 Paludibacteraceae bacterium | reverse complement strand
TACGACGGCAACTCTCGACACGCTCAACAAATATTTCCTGCACGGCGAAATGCCCGTGGCCGCAAGTCGCTATTGGAATGCCGTGCATGGCAATTCACCAGAAGAAGTTATGAAAGATGAAGAAGGATTGCAGACAATGCGTGTGCTGGGTCGCAACGTGGCTTTTCTTATTCGTGCCATCCGCGCTGAGCGTGAGCGTAACGGCTTGCCAGAGCAGGAACCCCAGCGTATCGCAACGAATTTTATCAGGTAAAAAGATGACGGACAAAGATGTGATAGAAGCCCTCTACCGAGAGATGTACAAGGCAATGGTGGAGAAAGATACGGCAACGCTGAACCGTGTCCATGCCGATGACTTCGTGCTGACACACATGACAGGGATGCACCAGTCAAAGCAAGAGTACATCAGGGCTATTGCTGGCGGCACACTGAACTATTATTCAGCCGAGCATGAGCAGATGGACATCAAAATTGATGGCAATCATGCCACCCTTACAGGACGCAGCCGAGTCAATGCTGCCGTCTTTGGAGGAGGGTGTCATACGTGGCGTTTGCAACTCACGTTCCAGTTAGTTAAACGTAACGGTCAGTGGATGTTCACATCTGCCAGTGCTTCAACATATTGATAATGAAATGATAGTAAGACATATAACGGCATCGACTGCTGACGAACTGATGGAGCAGCGAGAGCAGAACCAAGCTTGCTTGGGCTATGCCGAGTCGCGACAGAAGAAGACCGAAGGTCAAAAGATAAAACAGCTCTATGAAACGGCATTTCCTGAAGATGAACAAATCTCATGGGATGACTTGATGCGTCTGGTCAAGGAAATACCGTTAGATTTCTTTCGAGTCATATGCTATGCTCGAAGGGCTTTGGTTTATGTAGACTTCTTCCCAATCAGTCTGTTAAACTCGCAGGCATAGAATACCCAAAGAAGGTATTGTTCCAGGAGGTTCAGCGGCAAGTAGCCGGTGCACCTTCTCCCGAACTCTCCAGGAGAAGGGACTACATAGACGGCATACCTTGCACCACAACGGGCATCGGCAGCACGGAGGATGGCTTTAGGGTTAATCTGAGTGACCCATCGCTTAATATAAACTTATGCTTCTATATGAGCAAAACGACAATGGGTAATAAACTGCCCCTAATACTGGAACAGAAGATGCAAACAGTCGGCGAACAAATAAGGCTGGCTAGGTTACGTCGTGACCTTAGTGTAGCGCAAGTGGCTGAACGTGCAACTTGTTCACCCATGACTATAGCCAGAATAGAGAAAGGTGCTACTACAGTTGCCATCGGCATCTATCTCCGTGTGCTCTATTCACTCCAGCTGGATGATGACATCCTGTTGTTGGCGCAGAAGGACGAGATGGGTAGGGCCTTACAGGATCTTGCACTGAAACATCGTCAACGTGCCTCAAAAAAGCAATAAGGAATGAATTTAGTAAACAATAAAATTCAATCTATCATTATGACAATACAGGAAGCCATAGAAGCCCGGCATAGTGTAAGGGCTTACAAAGACCAGCCATTGAGCGAGGAAATCGTCAAGTTGCTTGAAGATGAAATTGTGAAGTTGAACAATGAGGGTCAACTCCACATTCAGTTGATATGCAACGAGCCGAAGGCATTCCAAGGAACGATGGCCAAATATGGGAAGTTTCGTAATGCCAACAACTATATTGTCATGGCAGGAAAGAAGGCTGCGAGTAAGCGAGAGGAGAGCAAAACTTGTTTTGACTCTCCCGAGCGTGAGCAGGCTCGGACGAAGTTCAAAGCCGATGACCTTGATGAGCGCATAGGCTATTATGGTGAGCATCTGGTCTTACTTGCTCAGACACTGGGCTTGAACACCTGCTGGGTTGGACTCAGCTACTCCAAGGTGTCAGGAACCTATGTGCTTGACGAAGACGAAAAGATTGCCTGTTACATTGCCATCGGCTATGGTGAAACACAGGGTGTAAGCCATAAGATCAAAACCGTTGAGCAAGTGAGCCGCTCGGCCGTAAGGACGCTTGGCTCGTCCAAGAGCGCCACGGACATCACTCCTTTGTGGTTCAAGAAAGGCGTTGAAGCAGCCTTGCTTGCTCCTACAGCCGTGAACCAGCAGAAATTCTCGTTTGAGTATGTCGGCATGAATGACAATCGCCATCAGATAAGAGCCAAGAAGGGATTCTCAATGATTGGTTATACAAAAATGGATTTAGGCATTGCCAAATATCACTTTGAAATTGGTGCCGGAAAGGAACATTTTAAGTGGGTATGAACATTGAGCAGGTCAGAGAGTACACGTTGTCGCTCCCAGGAGTAACAGAAGACCAAGCGTTTGGTGAAGACATCCTTAACTTCCGCTTGGAAGGAAAGATATTTGTCTGCTTATGGTTAGGCGGTGGTAGGTATAATATGAAGGACGGAGTTTCAAGAATTGCATTGAAACTATCACCAGACAGGAATGTCGAACTCAGAGAACAATTCTCTGCCGTAACAGACGCACTGGAGCGACATCTATTATGAAGAAATGGACGAAGCAATAGTAAAGGGGTTGATTAAAGAGTCATACCAACTCATTGCATTGAAACTTCCAAGGGCTATTCGCTCCATTTATTTATCTGTATTAGATTGATTTAGTTGTAGTAAAATGAAAATAAAGAATCGAAAAATCAAGTATTCAGCAATATTCCTTCTCTGCTGGTTTGCCTTTCTGGTCTTTCTGGTGGATGGAGTCCTGAAATTCCAAACATTGGTTGACTATTTCGGCTCGTATGCTTTGGTAGAAGTTACATTGTTACTATTGGTTATCCTTCCTACGTTAGCAATTTACAAGTTTACAAAAGAACATAAAACAGAATCGAAATGAAAGTATTATTATTAAACGGCAGTGCCAACA
>CAJOIR010000057.1 GCA_905234685.1 Paludibacteraceae bacterium | reverse complement strand
CGTCAGGAGAAGACTCTTGATGCCGATATGAAGCGTATCAACCATCGTTGGTCAAGATGGAAGGCGTTGGGCAGTTCTTTAAGCACTGTCGCATCGCTCTTTATACCCAAAATCAATGTGTTCACACTTGGATTCTCTATCGGCAAACGACTCCTGAGAAGAAAAAAGTGAAGTGAGGGCATATTTTTTAATGATTGCTCTTGCGTATATAAAAAACTTGCCGTACCTTTGCACCCGCTTTTGAAATAATAAAGCAGTTTTCATGATTAGCTGTATGGCGTTTTTATTAAGGTTTATGGTCCATTAGCTCAACTGAATAGAGTACCACACTACGGATGTGGGGGTTGCAGGTTTGAATCCTGCATGGATCACAACAGAGGAGAGATTTCTTATGAATCTCTCCTCTGCTGTTTTCTGACGGTCGCTATGTCATGCCGCTTGAATATTGCGGCGTTCGTTCGCTACGATATCAATCCCCAGTCAACCGCACGCTGCTTCATGCGTGAGAGTTGGTGTGCGTAAATCTGATTCTTGTCAAGTGTGAGTTCAGGGTCTTCGTCAAGTACCTCTCCTGCGGCCTGCCGCGCTATCTCAAGCAGTTGCCCGTCAGTACTGAGCGAGGCTATCTTCAACTCGAACGGCAAACCTGACTGCTGTGTCCCTTCAAGGTCACCGGGTCCTCTCAGTTGAAGGTCTGCTTCTGCTATGCGGAAACCGTCATTTGTGGCAACCATGATATCCATTCTTTTGCGGGTGTCTTTTGAGAGTTCCACACGTGTGAGCAGTATGCAGTAACTTTGTTCTGCACCTCTGCCGACGCGTCCGCGCAACTGGTGCAGTTGGCTTAGACCGAACCTCTCGGCGTTCTCTACCACCATCACAGAGGCGTTGGGTACATTCACTCCTACTTCTATCACTGTGGTGGCAACAAGTATCTGTGTCTCGCCACGGGCAAAAGCCTGCATGTGTGCGTCCTTTTCCTTGGGTTTCATCTTGCCGTGTACCATACTTACGCGGCAGTCTGGAAAGTGCTCGCACATATATCTGTAGCCGTTCTCAAGGTCGGTCAAATCCATCTTCTTGTTCTCCTCTATGAGCGGATATACCACATATATCTGTCTGCCTTTGCTTATCTGCTCTCTCAGGAAACGGTTGATGTTGTCGCGGCGCAGTTGGGTGTAATGCAGTGTCTGTATGGGCTTTCTCCCGGGCGGAAGTTCATCAATGACTGATACCGACAGGTCACCATATACGGTCATGGCGAGAGTTCTTGGTATCGGTGTTGCGGTCATCACCAGCACATGGGGTGGATTGATATTCTTGGTCCACAGTTTTGCTCTCTGTGCTACGCCGAAGCGGTGTTGCTCATCCACTATCACCAGTCCGAGGTTCGCAAACTGCACTATGTCCTCTATCAAGGCGTGAGTACCGATCAGTATGTCTGTCTCACCGCTGAGCAGCGATGCATGGAGTTCTTCGCGTTGTCTCTTCGTGGTGCTTCCGGTCAGCAGTTCTACTCTTACCTTCGTGCCTTCAAGCAGTTTGCTTACTGTCTCCATGTGCTGGTTGGCGAGTATCTCTGTCGGCGCCATGATGCACGTCTGATAGCCGTTGTCTTTGGCAAGTAGTGCGCACATCAGCGCTACAAGGGTCTTGCCTGAACCAACGTCACCCTGAAGCAGTCTGTTCATCTGCTTGCCCGACTTCAGGTCTGTCTGTATCTCTTTTATTACCCTCTTCTGAGCATTGGTGAGAGGGAAAGGCAGACGGTTGAAATAGAAGTCATTGAAACTCTCGCCGACACGTGGCATTCTGAAACCGGCGAATTGCAGTTCTCTCCTTTTTGTCTGCTTTAGTATCTGCAGTTGTATGTAAAACAGTTCCTCAAACTTAAGGCGCTCGCGTGCTTTCTTGAGCGAGATGTTGTCTTTAGGAAAGTGAATGTTTATCAGGCTGTTGGTCAGGTCCATCAGGTGATAATGCTCTCTCAGACTCAGCGGCAGGGTATCAGGTATACCCTGTTTAAGGTCGGGCATTATACCTGCTATTATCTTCCGCATTGCCTTCGAGTTAAGCCAACCGGCTTTCATCTCTCCCGAGGTGTTGTAATGTGGCTCAAGTCCCTTTCGCGTCTCCGGATTAGCGTTCTTCAGCAGTTCTATTTCCGGATGAACTATGTTGTAGGTGTGGTTGAAGTGAGAGGGTTTGCCGAAGATGATGTATTTGACTCCCCGCTCTAATTTGACATATTTGCCCCCCTTGAACCACACAGTCTCTATCACGTCTTTACCATCGGTGAAGCGTGCTGAAAGTCTCAGGTTCTTTCCTGCTCCTATTGTCTGCCAGTCAATGAATTCTCCTATTATCTGCACATAGGTCTCGGTGTCTTCTATCTCATTTATCTTGTAGAAACGGCTCCGGTCTATGTATTTGTATGGAAACACGTAGAGCAGGTCAAGCGCAGTCTGCACTTTGAGTTCTTTCTTCAGCATCTCCGCCCTCTTAGGACCGACACCGGGAAGATATGTTATGTCACGTTGTGAGAGTTCCAACCCTTTTTCCTGTTATTTGTTCTTGTATATATCCTTTAGCGTCATGCTGCTGAATTTTGAAGGTGGATAGGCATCGTCTCTTATTGTTACATCGATGTGAAGATGCCTCTGCTCGGTTATGTACTGCTTCACAAAAAGGTTCAATACATCGGTGGTCAGTGGTCCGCCTATCGCCACTTCATGACCGAGGTTCTTGTAGCGGAACAACTGGTATGCGAGGTTCTGCTTGTCCATATTCTCCGCTATACCACTCCCACCGAACAGACCTGTCTTACCTAACTGTATTTTCTTGTAGGGGACTATCTTGTCCACAGTACCGTGGAAAATCAGAGTAGGTGCCGGCTTTGCATTGACCCATTGGGGTTTGCCTTGCCTCGAGAATATGGCGCCGCTGTATGCTGGTAGCGATTCAGCGCAAGGAAGTGCGTTGCAGCGTGCGTAGTCCGTCATCAAAGCGGTGATAGCACCTGCCGACGAACCCTCTATTATTATCTTCTTCGGGTCTATTTGCAGTCTTTCGGCATTGTTGACGAGATATGCCACTGCATCAGAACAGTCCTCAACTGCCATATATATCGCCCTCTCAAGTGCCTCAATGGTCTTTAACCCCACGTTCTTCACTCCACGCAATCCAAGTCTGTAGTCTATGGCTACGGCGGTATAGCCGTCTCTGGTCAACTGACGACAATAGTCCGCGTCCCATTGCTTCGTGCGGTAACCACCTACGAAGCCACCTCCGAATATGTGAATTATTGTGTAGCCGTTGCCTGAGTTCGGGCGGTAGATATCCAGATGCATAGTGGTGTCACGTTCTGCATAGGCGTAGGTTTCTTGAGCCTGCATGCTCCACGACAGAGAAAAGAGAAGAATGATGATGATTGCTGTGCGCTTCATATGTCGTTTTTGTGATATCATTAGTAGGTGTCTCCAATCATGCATCAACGGAACATGAACGGAACATTCCTCTACCTTCGAGCTACCATTGCGCTACTTTTGCACGTGTTATCTGAGTGCTTGGTAGGTCACGTTGTGCATCAGTGTCTTCGGATTGTAGCCGGAGAGGT
>CAJOIR010000056.1 GCA_905234685.1 Paludibacteraceae bacterium | reverse complement strand
GCTATTCAGGTTCAACTTGACCGTCTGGCACGAATTAAGAAAGAGAATGAGGATGCAGCGTGGCAACCAGGGGCTGTAAAAGCCGCTACCAACATAGAAGAGTTCGACAAGACAGACATACGTGTAGGCACTGTACTTGAATGTTGCAAGGTGAAGAAGTCGGACAAACTGCTGCAGTTTAAGATTGACGACGGAATGGGAGGACGCACAATACTAAGTGGTATAGCACAGAGTTACCCAGACCCGCAGGAGTTGGTGGGCAAACAGGTTCTCTTCATTGCCAATTTTCCTCCGCGCAAGATGATGGGTATTGAGAGCCAGGGTATGATACTTTCCGCAGTCAACTCTGACGGCAAACTGACAGTAACCACCGTCAGCAAACCTGTAAGAAACGGCTCACAAGTAGGGTGATTTGTACGAAGTACGAGTACTCTATATACGAAACGCCTGTTGAAATGAAAAACACCACATTCTCGCTCCTGCTACGCATACTGCTATTTGTTCTGTTTGCCGGTATCATGCTGATAAAGATAGCATTGATACAGTGGCATTGCATAGGCATATTATTATTCAACCCTGAGCACTGCGGTTGGGTGACGTATTGTGCTTTCTGGTTCCCAAAGATAGCTGCGGCTATGCTTGTGGCATTGCCTGTATTTTTCTGCCGCAGGACTTGGATATCTGTATTATGGATGCTTGTGCTTGACTTTTGGGCAATAGCAAACCTGATATATTTTCGAGCAAACAGCCTGCTTTTGTCACTTGATGCCATACGCATGGCAGGTAATCTTGACGGTTACGGCTCATCTATTCTGGCATACACGAACATTGATGTGTGGGTGTTTCCGTTAATGACATGCTTCTATCTGCTTGTTGCCTTGCTTTGCATGAAGACCATCTCTTCATGGAAAGTAGGTCTAACAGCTACTGCCGCAGGCATCATGCTTAGTCTTGCAGGTGGTGTATGCAGTTTTCTTTCTTTCTCTGAGTATGACGAGAGTATGCAGTTCTCACATGAATGGTTGAATCCGTTTATTACACCGACTGACATTGCTTCCGCGAACTGGCAGACAGAAAGACAACAGTTCAATTATCTGAATAACCACAGCATAACTGCATATGCCGTCAATATGGTTGTGGAAGACATACGTTTGAGCAAACAACGCAGTCATCCGAAGCCTGAGACACAGATACAGGAACAGTTTATGAACAACTTGCCTGACATCTTGCATGTTGAAGCCCTCAAACCAGACAAAAATATAATTGTTATTCTCGTTGAGAGCATGGAGAGTTGGACTTTGCAGATGCATGACAAGAACGGTATCTGTGTGACGGAGGGAATCAACGAGTTTCTCAAATCACATCCGCATTTCTATGTGCCGCGTATAACTTCAGAAGTGAAACAGGGCATGTCTGGCGATGGATTGATGACAGCGAATACAGGTCTATTGCCGATATCTTCTGGAGCCGCATGCTTACTATACTCACATAACACCTATCCAAACTACTCGCAGTTTTACAAAAGCAGTAAAATAGTAACTCCTGTATCCAAGACGTGGAATAAGTCTGATGCTGCGCGTAACTACGGAATCCATACCATAATAGAGCCCGATGACCAGAGAACAGAGTATAACCAGACCACTCACAGAAAATACTGGATAGACGACAGTATATTCAATGAGTCATACGGTGCTACGACTGCTTTGCTTGACACTGCTCAGCAACCGTTTTCCATATGTGTACTCACTATATCCACACACCTGCCGTTTGACCTGTATAACCACAGTTTTGCATTGAATTATGATGACAGTATTCCGATGAATGTGAGAGAATATCTCAATTGCATGCACTATACTGATCACTATCTCACAGACTATCTTTACAAACTGGAGCAATCGGGAGTGTTTGACAATACCGTTATTGTCATCACCGGCGACCACGTAGTTTTCCGCAATGCTGCGCTTGAGGAGTTACAGACATGGGCAAAAGGCAAGCCTCTGTCGGTTGCAGAGGAAACAAACTACTGCCCGTTTATTGTGTTCTCGCCTGACATAAAAGAGAGTATCCTAAGGCAAGACACATGCTACCAAATGGATATTTTTCCCACTATTCTTGCATTGACAGGTTTGGAGGAATATCCGTGGCATGGTTTCGGCATTAACCTGCTTGGAGACGAAAAGCGTCAGTTTACCGAAGATGAGGCATACGAATTGTCAGACCTCATTATCCGCAGCAATGCCTTTGCGAGTCATTGAATTTTCTTGACAGGGAAATTGAAATAGGTATCGGGGAAAGGTTCGTTGGCGAGAGTAAAATGCCACCACTCCTCATCAATAGGCTTAAAGCCGTGACTGAGCATGGCATTACGCAGAATCATACGGTTATGAAACTGCGTTTCCGTGAGTTGACCTCCTGTATATTCTCCTGTTTCCGGATTACCGCAGTAGTCAGGGTGACTTTCTATGCCAAACCAGTCGAAAGTGCTACCCATATCTGCCTCTTTCTCCGTTGACATGTCAAAGAGCGTGAGGTCAACGGTAGAGCCTCGCGAATGACCTGATTTTGCAAGAATATAACCCTGCTCAAAAAGTACGGGTTTGTCAAGCATGGGGTAGAAATAACTCTTCATGAGAGTGTCTTCTGCGCACTTAGACCAGCGTATAAAATGATCAACCGCCTGCTGAGGGCGATAGGCGTCGTATATCTTGAGCCTGTAACCTTGTGTCTTTAAGTCTTCGCTGACAACTTTGAAAGAGTCGGCAGCCTGACGGGTGAGCAAAGCAGTAGGCTCCAAATATCCGTCAATGCGTGTGCCTATGAAGTTGTAGGTGGAGTAATAACGTATTTCAAGAATGACATCAGGCACAACGTCAGAAATCTGCACGAAGTTTTCTGATCCGCCGGTTAGTGAAGACTTGCTGCATGAAGCAGCGGCAAAACAAACAGTCAGGAGAAATGTAAAGAGTTTCAGTTTCATAATGAGAGTAATTGAACGATATGGAGTGTAAGTTGTTCAGACACAGGCAGAAAGAGGGCAGCCTGTAAAGACTGCCCTCTCATGAATATGAGAATTCCTGCTTAGCCGAGTTTGTTAACGTAAACAGCGAGACTTGACTTGAGGTTAGCTGCTTTGTTCTTGTGGATAATGTTACGCTTAGCTAGTTTGTCAAGCATAGAACTTACCTTCGGAAGCATCGCTGCTGCCTCGGTCTTGTCGGTAGTAGCACGTACTTTGCGTACAGCGTTGCGCGCTGTCTTA
>CAJOIR010000055.1 GCA_905234685.1 Paludibacteraceae bacterium | reverse complement strand
CTGAAGCCAAAGGCTACTCCGTGCATTATGGAACTATCACCGACCTCGATGATGTGCTTGTCACTGTTTTCCGGGCACCGCATTCGTTCACAGGTGAAGACGTGGTTGAAATAGCATGTCACGGCTCACTTTATATACAACAGGAATTGCTTCGCAGACTCATTGCCGCCGGATGTCGCATGGCAGAGCCTGGCGAGTTTACCAAGCGTGCATTCATCAACGGCAAAATGGATTTGACAGAGGCAGAAGCAGTGGCAGACATCATAGCTGCAGAGAGCAAAGCAGCACACAATATTGCACTCAACCACATGAGAGGAGGAGTATCTAAAGAACTGCAAACGCTTCGCGACCGTCTGTTACATTTTACCTCACTCATTGAACTTGAACTCGACTTTGCCGACCATGAAGAACTTGAGTTTGCTGACAGAAAAGAATTGAAAGTACTCGCAGAAGAAATAAAGCAGCATCTTTCGCAACTAATAAGCACTTTCAAACTGGGTAATGCACTCAAAAACGGCATTCCTGTAGCTATCATTGGTCCTACCAACGCTGGCAAATCCACATTGCTCAATGCCATCGCAGGCGAAGAGCGGGCAATAGTTAGCGACATTCATGGCACAACACGTGACACAATAGAAGATGTGGTTACTATAAACGGCATACAATTCCGTTTTATCGACACTGCAGGATTGCGCAAGACAGACAATGAGATAGAGAACATAGGCATACAACGCTCAGAGCAGGCAGCAGGTAAAGCGGAGATAATATTGCTTGTATTGGATGCCACTGACAGCATAATGCCTGATATAGGAATTGACCTGAGTAATAAAACAGTAATCACCATATATAACAAATGCGACTTGCTGACAGACGATTCCATGACCAGACAAATGCATAACTCCACAACCTTATATCTCTCTGCCAAATACGGTGATATAGAAGAGTTGAAGAGAGTGTTGTCAGATTATGCGCAACAGGCAGACAACAACAGTGTGGTGATTACCAATGCTAGGCACTATGAGGCTTTATGCAGAGCAAAGGAGGCGATAGAGAAAGTGGAGCATGGTTTGTCAGAAGGTCTTTCAGGCGAGTTTCTGTCAATGGATTTGCAGGATTGTCTGCAAGCCTTGGGAGAGATAACAGGCGAGATAACCTCCGAGTCAGTACTCCAGAACATCTTCACCCACTATTGCATCGGCAAATGACAAATGACAAAATTGTAAATAACAAAATAATTAAATGTTTTTATGTTACTTTCAATGACAGGCTACGGCAAATCGGAATGCCGTATTCAAGACAAAAAATACATCATAGAGTTGCGCTCACTCAATTCCAAGCAAATGGATTTGTCAATGCGTATCTCTCCTCTCTTCCGCGAGAAAGAGTTGGAAATACGACAATTGCTCGCCCAACTGCTTGAACGCGGTAAGACCGATTGTGCCATTCTGCCTGAAAACGGAGGCAAGGAAGACTCTGTCGCAACAATCAACTTCAGTCTTCTTGACTCATATATCAGTCAGTTGACAGAATATGCAGACAAGCACAACCTGAATACCGATGTGTTTGCCATAGCAATGCGTATTCCTGAAGTCACAAAACCAGCCGAATATGGCAATCTGACAGATGACGAATGGAATACACTGAAAACGGCAATACTTGAAGCTGTCAGTCATTTCAATAGTTTCCGCAAGCAGGAAGGAGAAGCACTGCAACGCATGTTTACTGAGAAACTGAATGCAATAAGTCAGTTGCTTTCAGAAGTGGAGCCTCTTGAAAAAGAGCGCATTGAAAAAATACGTGTCAGACTTGAAGACAATCTGCATCTTCTCTCAGTAGAGACACAACAGAGCGTTGACCGCAACCGCCTTGAACAGGAGATGATATACTACCTTGAGAAACTTGACATCACCGAAGAGAAAGTGCGCCTCCGCAACCACATAAAATACTTTTTCGAAACCATGGAACAGTCTGCCGAGCAAGGAGTAGGCAAGAAACTCGGCTTTGTGGCACAGGAGATGGGTAGAGAGATCAATACTCTCGGCAGCAAATCAAATCACTCCGAAATGCAAATCATTGTGGTAAAAATGAAAGACATACTTGAACAAATAAAAGAACAAATACTAAACGTGTTATGATACTGATTTTCTGTGCGCCTTCAGGCTCGGGCAAAAGTACTTTCGTTAAGTATCTGCTCACCCGTTACAACAACTTTGAATTGTCAGTCTCCGCCACTTCGCGCAAACCTCGTGGCACTGAGCAGCATGGTGTGGAATACTACTTTCTTAGTCCGGAACAATTCCGCCAACTTATTGACGAAAACCGTCTGATTGAATATCAAGAGGTTTACAAAGACCATTTCTACGGCACTCTCCGCAGCGAGATTGAGCGCATTCAGGCGAAAGGTCACCATGTAGTATTCGATGTTGATGTCAAAGGAGGCTTAAACTTAAAAAAGATATTCGGCAAAGACGCAGTAGCAGTATTCATTCAGCCACCCTCAGTAGAGGAGTTGAGAAGAAGGCTTGAAGGCAGAGGCACAGATTCAAAGGAGATGATAGAGCAACGCCTCGCGAAAGCCTCTATTGAAATGCAAGATGCGCCATTGTTCGACCATATCATTATCAACGACAAACTTGATGACGCATTGAAAGAACTTGAGAAACTATTGAAGTCATACAACCTCATATAATGAATATCGGTCTATACTTCGGCTCGTTCAACCCTATTCACAAAGGGCATACCGCTTTGGCGCAATACCTACTCAAGCATTGCGGTCTTGACGAAGTATGGCTGATGGTATCGCCAAACAACCCGCTGAAAGAGAAAAACACTTTGTGGAATGAGCAACTGCGACTACGCTTAGTGCAGATTGCAATTCACGACATATCAGGGTTACGCGCCTCCGATTTTGAGTTTCACCTGCCGAGACCGTCATATACTATTGACACTCTCAAAGCACTTTCAAAGAGATATCCTGAGAATGAGTTTTATCTCATAATGGGGTCTGACAATATGACTATTTTCCATCAGTGGAAAGATTATGAGAAGATACTGTCTGATTATAAGATTATTGTATATCCACGCGAAGGTGATGATATAGAATCACTCACAAAGAAATATCCGCAGATGCAAGTTGTCAGCGGAGCGCCGCTCTTTCCTGTATCCTCAACCATGATACGACAACGGCTGAAAGAAGGAAAAGACATATCAGAGTACGTAGATGAGCCGGTGAATCTGGCATTGAGTGAGGTCGGGGAAATTGCCGATTTTTAAGATTCTGGTGTTTTAGAAGAGTCAGGTCAATCCTATAGTGATCCTATAGTGGTTGTATAGTGATTTGTGCTTGATTTTCAAGTATGAAAAATTGCCGATTATTAAGATTTGGCAACAATCAGCAAAAACAGAAGAATGCCTTCAAGGAAGAATTATTTGCGTGTATGAATAATTTGTTGTATCTTCGCAAACTGAATAATTTGCAATAATAATTTTCAAACACAAACATATTATGATAACGACATTCAATAAGTTACGTGCTGTCAAGGACAGTCTTCCAAGTGGTAGTATGAACGCAATTGCCGAAGAATTGGGCATATCAGCTGACGAAGTACGCACATATTTCGGCGGCAAAGCCGAAGACGGCACAGGAATTCACATTGAACCCGGACCTGACGGAGGCTTGGTAACCCTTGACAACACACGTATCTTGGAAGTAGCCCTGCGTATGGCATGGGAAAACAACAGGTAGTTATGCTATTTATTGTTTTATAAACTAAACAAACACTAACTAATTAAGAAATGAAAAAACGTATTCTCACCGCTTTGGTGGCAGTGGCAATGACCACATCTTCGTTTGCATGGGAATTCCCTGGCTTTGAATGGACTGTTGGCGCAGACGTTACCTCATCGTATATTTGGCGCGGACTTAACTTCGGCGGTCTCGCCATTCAACCTGACGCAATGGTAGGTTACGGCGGTCTGCAATTGGAGGCGTGGGCAAACATCTCACCTGCTGACTATAAATTTAAGGAGTTTGCACCCGAACTTGACCTTACCCTTTCCTACTCTATTTTCGGTTTTAGAGTTGGTATTACCCATCAATACTATTTCGACGGCACAAAGTTCTTCGACTTCAAGACACAAACCAGACTGAAGTGTTTGGTGAGTTCAACCTCGGAGATGTGGTGGAAGAAGCTCCACTGCATATAGGTTGGTACACCTATATACTTGGTGATGATTATATTCAAGACGATGCAGGCAACGTGAAACGTGCATATTCGTCATATTTAGACATATCGTATCAGTTCCATCTGCCAGTAGGATTCTACATCACTCCGACAGTGGGTATGACTCCTTGGAAGAGTATGTACAACTACTACAATGAAGGCTTTTCTGTCAACAATGCCTCGCTGAAGTTTGGTTGGGAGTATGAAGCAGGTGACCACTTCTCTCTTGACGTATATGCCATGACCATGGTAAACACCACAGGCATAAACAAAAACAACATCTGGAAAAGTTTCACCGACACCTACACTGACGTATATGCCAA
>CAJOIR010000054.1 GCA_905234685.1 Paludibacteraceae bacterium | reverse complement strand
TATTCCTACACGAAGAGGGTGCTTGCCACGCTTGTGTCGGCAGGTGCTACACCCGATTATATACAGACAGGCAATGAGATAAGCTATGGGATGCTCTGGGGGCCAAAGGGTAAGAAGACCTATTACTGCCACTATGACAAGGATGATAACTGGTCTCGTTTGGTTAACCTCCTTAAACAGGCAGGCAAGGCTTGCAGGGAAATTTGTCCTGATGCGAAGATTATAATCCACACCGAGCGCACCAACAACTGGAATGGTACTCAGAAGATATACACGCGTCTTTCTTCAGTTGACTACGATATCATAGGCTTGAGCTACTACCCTGAATGGCACAACAACCTCTATAGCCTTAAGAGTGTACTCAACAGCATTCATACCACATTTGCCGATAAGGGCTTGATGATAGTGGAGACAGGGTATTACAACAATTGGTATCCTGAAAATGCAACATATGATTTCACCTCCGATTGGCCGGCTTCTGCGGCAGGTCAGAAAAAGTTTCTTGACGAACTGGTTGAGGCAGTGAAAGATCTGGATTACGTTCAGGGAATACTCTATTGGTTTCCGGAGGAGAATCCATACAACAATAACGTGTATGAGCCTTGGTATAACCACGGTCTGTTCAATCCTAATACAGGCAAGGTGACTGATGCTCTCTTCTCACTGAAGGCGCTTCTCGGCACAGACACTGGTGTTGAAGAAGTAACCCAGGCTTCACCTGTGTGCAAGGCACAGGAGGGAATTTACACTCTCGACGGTCGCCTCGTGAGTAGCACAGACGTTATTCCGGGAGGTATGTATATACATAACGGGAAGAAAATAGTGAAATAGTGTTGTGTGTTTCAATAAAATACACTACCTTTGCAAGCGAAACCAATCATATATTTTTATGCGGTTTATATTTACTGTTCCATAGAATAAATAAAACCTATCAGTAATGCAAAAAACCAATTACATTATTGAGGTGAACAATGTCTCTAAGCAGTTTGAAGACGGAAAGTTCGCCCTTGACAATGTAAGTCTTTCGGTTGAGAAAGGCGAGTTTGTAACCATTTTGGGTCCTTCCGGATGTGGCAAAACAACACTACTACGCTGTATAGCGGGATTTCAAGTTGCCACTTCGGGGGATATTCTTTTGAAAGGTAAGGATATAACTCAGACTCCTCCTCACAAGCGACCTGTCAACACCGTATTCCAGAAATATGCGCTGTTTCCTCACTTGAATGTATTTGACAATGTTGCCTTTGGTCTCAAACTGAAGAAGTTAGACAAAGACACTATCCTCAAAAAGGTGAAGCGGGCTTTGAAGACTGTTGGCATGAGCGACTACGAGTATCGGGATGTTGACTCTCTTTCTGGCGGTCAGCAACAGCGTGTAGCCATAGCGCGCGCTATTGTCAACCAGCCAGAAGTGCTTCTGCTTGATGAGCCTCTTGCGGCTCTCGACCTGAAGATGCGCAAAGACATGCAACTCGAGTTAAAGGAGATGCACAAGAAACTGGGTATTACTTTCATCTATGTAACGCACGACCAGGAGGAGGCTCTGACATTGAGCGACCGCGTGGTGGTAATGAATGAGGGCAAAATCCAGCAGATTGGCACACCTACCGACATCTACAATGAGCCGGTCAACTGTTTCGTGGCTGACTTTATAGGAGAGAGCAATATCCTCAGTGGCACTATGATACGTGACAAGCGCGTGCGCTTCTGCGAGCAGGAGTTCGACTGCGTTGATACCGGTTTTGGCGAGAATACACCGGTTGATGTGGTTATCAGACCTGAAGATATATATATATGGGAGAATACAAAGCGTACTTCTATTGCAAAACAACAGGAGGATTATGACCCTGAAGACCGTGTGCCCAAAGGTAGGTTTACCAAGTGGTATGGCACAGTTCAGAGTTGCATATTTAAAGGTGTGCATTATGAGATGATGGTTACCACCGACAATGGGTATGAGTTTATGGTTCAGGATTATCATGAGTTTCTCCCGGGCACAGAAGTTGGCATGCTTGTCAAGCCGGAGGATATACAGATAATGCATAAAGAACACCATATATACAATCATTTTGACGGTGAGGTTGTTAAGAACGGCAAGGTTAGTTTCCTTGATGCCGACTGGGAGGTTGACGAGAAGCAGTTGGAAGGTCTGTCTGTTGGCGACAAGGTAGAAGTGCTTGTGCCTTTCCGCGAGATTGACCTCCAAGACCATGAAGACGAGGGAGTTCTCTCGGGCGAGGTGCATTTCATTCTTTACAAAGGCAACCACTATCACCTCACCGTACGCACAGACGAAGGGTATGACATGTTTGTTTATACCAACGATGTTTGGGACAACGGCGACCGCGTAGGTATTCAGATAGCTCCAAAATCAATCAAACTGAAGAAGGTGGAATAAAGGTATGTTTCAATCATCATTGTTATGAAAAAACTAAGTTCAATCTTTGGCAAGCGAAGTACGTGGGCGTGGCCTTATGTGCTTTTCCTTGTGTTGTTTATGGTGCTACCGCTGATACTCATTTTCGTGTATGCATTCACCGACCCCCAAGGGCATTTCACCTTGAAGAACTTTCTGCAGTTCTTCCACACTACTGAGGCGGTGAATACATTCATCTACTCGCTGGCAATAGCGTTGCTTACCACCATAATCTGTTTGCTGCTTGGCTACCCTGCCGCATATATCATGGCAACTGCCGAACTGAAGACTCCCGCTGTTATGGCGATGCTCTTCATTCTGCCGATGTGGATAAATTTTCTCTTGCGCACTATTGCAACCGTGGAATTGTTCAACATGTTCGGTATTCCGCTCGGCGAAGGAGCATTACTTTACGGCATGTGCTACGACTTTCTGCCATTCATGATTTACCCTATATACAACACCTTGCAGAAAATGGATCGTTCGCTCATAGAGGCGGCTCACGACCTCGGTGCAAACGGATTCGAGGTGTTTACAAAAGTGGTATTCCCTCTGTCAATGCCTGGTATATATAGTGGTATCATCATGGTGTTTATGCCTACTGTGAGCACTTTTGCCATTGCAGAGTTGCTCACGCGCAACAAGATTACTCTCTTCGGCTCGCTCATTCAGCGTGCTTTCGGCGAAGGAGGTTTGCAGATGTGGAACTACGGCGCGGCTCTCTCGCTTATCATGCT
This sequence comes from Paludibacteraceae bacterium, assembly GCA_905234685.1. Lineage (GTDB taxonomy): Bacteria > Bacteroidota > Bacteroidia > Bacteroidales > Paludibacteraceae > Colicola. The sequence continues at coordinate 1,256 of CAJOIR010000054.1, read as the reverse complement.
GCTTATTATTGGACTTACAAGCTTCTTCGGTAATAACGAGGAAGAAGATACGAGAGGAGGTATAGTATGAAAACGACATTATCTACTGCTCAGTTGGAGGCTAAGAAACGTCAGCGCAGTCTCACAATACGTCGCATTGCCTCTCAGTCTTATCTCTGGCTTCTGTTGCTCTTGTTGTATGCTCCCATACTCCTTATTATCGTATTCTCTTTCACCAAGAGCAAAGTTTTCGGCAACTGGACTGGTTTTACAGTGCAACTTTATGAAAACCTCTTCACAGGCTACGACCGCGTAGCCCAGGTGCATGTTGACCCCAACCTCTACCATTCGCTCTTCTACACTCTGCTTATCGCTGTTGTGGCTGCCACTTTTGCCACTCTGCTTGGTACGCTGGCGGCTATAGGCATTTTCAACATGCGGCAGAAACACCGCAAGCCCATTCAGTTTCTCAACTCTATTCCAATGATAAACCCTGATATACTGACAGGTATATCACTCTTCCTCTTGTTTGTATCCCTTGGAATAGCACGCGGACTTACTACTGTCATCATCGCTCACGTGGTCTTCTGTACTCCCTATGTGGTGCTCAGTGTCATGCCGCGACTGACGAAGATGAATCCGAATATCTATGAAGCGGCGCTCGACCTCGGGGCGACACCTTTTCAGGCTCTTCGCAAAGTGATGATGCCTGAACTTTGGCCTGGTATGTTCAGCGGCTTCATACTCAGTATCACACTCAGTATCGATGACTTCGGAGTAACCTTCTTTACTAAGGGTAGTGGTGGACTCGACACCTTGAGCACATTCATATATGCTGATGCGCGCAAAGGTGGTCTCACGCCTGAACTCCGACCATTGTTCTCGCTTATCTTCATCACCATGCTGGTGTTGCTTATCATCATCAACTGGCGTGCTGCGAGACAGGCTAAACAGACTAAAAAGAAATAAAACAAACAACTAAGAAATTTTGAGTTTTTGAGCAAAATGACAAAATGTTAGCAAAAACGTTGTCAAATATATCAAAATGTCAAACACGGAATACTATAGACCAAGCATATATCACTATAACTCTTTTGTAAGCAAAAAACACATAAAAGTTAGCAAATTGTCAGACTGACCGCTCAGTGATTTGTGACTCAAAGGACAAATAACAATATTAATATATAATTCAATGAAAAAGATTAGTTTACTGGCATTGACGGCAATCATCTTTGCTGCATGCAACAATCAGAAGGCGCCCTCTGAACTTCAGGGAA
>CAJOIR010000053.1 GCA_905234685.1 Paludibacteraceae bacterium | reverse complement strand
GTTCTTTATGTTTATGTCCGATTTCTGATGCATATTATCGTACTGACAATTCTCTTACGGAGTTTATTTGCAAATGGTAACATGGTCAAACAGCACGTCATCTTCCACATTCCACGTATCTATGCTTATGCTGTCAGACCATATCTTTACGTCTTCGTAAAACCTAAGATATGCCGCATGACAGTCTGCAACCAAAGTAGTCTTCGGAACATAGAACTTCTCAGATGAGTTGGTAAGTATATATAGCGGTTTGCCTATCTTTTCAGTCAGACGCATGTAGTTGTGGTCGTGTCCGCAGAAAACTACGTCTGCCTTGCGAAGTGTACGGCGCAGAGCAAAACGGATAAGCGGATTGTCTCTTCCTTTACCCGCCGCATATACTGGGTGGTGCATCACCACTATTTTCCACACGCCTTTTCTTGCCTCCAGTATCTTGTCCAGCCAAGTCTGCATCACCGTATAATCCGACATCACTTGCATGCCGTCAGTGTCAAGCACTATGAAGCGGCACAACGGAAAATCAATGTAATAGGTGGTCTCTTTGAATCGCTCCGGACCATTCTGCGGATTGCCAAATATGTGAGTCCAACGCAAGTCAAGTTTCTTTCTCACACCTTTCAGATATTCATGATTGCCAGTAGCGGCAATCACTGGAATAGTTGCCTGACGGTCACTAAAAGAGGAAAAGAACAACTGCCAGTATTCGTCTGTAGGACGCTCTATTATGTCACCTGCGAACAACACTCCCGAAAGACTGCTACCTGTAGTCTGCACCTTTGTAAATGCCTTGTTGAACATTTCAGCAGACGCTTCACCGCTCTTGTCTTGTATATCACCAAACAACAGAAACTCCTGCATGCGCAGTCGGTCACTCTTGTCAGCAACAAACACCGGATACCACTCGGAGTATACATCGCCTGTACTGCAGCGGTAGGAGTAGTTGCCTGGACGAAGTGTGTCTAAACGACTTCGGTAGTAAGCAGCCTCGCCTGCACGCGACTCAACTATACACCCCTCTGCAGGTATATGCAGAGTATCGCGGCTCTGCCAACTCAACAACTGAACATCCGATTCTTGCAACTCTGAACCAGCCCTCCAGCTAACAATGCGGCTTGACGATGCGTTCTCCCCGTAAGTAAGCACTATGTTGTGAGGCTCGTTAGACACGGTATAAGGCTTTTCCGCCGGATTGCCGAACCATGCCTGCCAACGTATTACACAAACCGCTGTTCCTGCCAACACAATTATGGCAGAAACAGTGGTGAGAGTTATTTTCGTAGTTCTATTCATTAGAACGGCAGGTCTGTGCCATCGTCTTCAGCAGCCGCTGCAACCTGATCGAAAGTCTGCACATTGCCTGTTGCAGGTTGTGGAGTAGCCTGCGGATCAGCTTGACCTGCTGCAGGTTGTGCCTGCTGAGCATCTGTGGTGACAACGCCCTGCTGGATTTTCCAAGCGCGTATGCCGGTGTACCAGCGACCGTTGAACTCACGACTCTCAATGTCAAAACTAACAGTCACAATATCGTCTATATTGCAGGAATTGGCCTTGATACGATCTTCGCCAAACACTTCGAAATAGACCTTCTTCGGATATTGCTCCTGTGTCTCCAACACGTAAGCCTGCAACTTCCAAGGGTTGCCTGTGCGCTGGCTCACACCTTCTTGCAACGGCATTACCTGTATTATCTTACCTGATACTTCCATAATATTCAATTTTTAAAATAGGGCTTTACCCGTTAATTTTTTATTGCTGCCACACCCGGAAGTACCTTGCCTTCGATTGCTTCAAGCAGAGCACCACCGCCGGTGGAGATATAACTTACTCTGTCTGCCATGCCGAACTTGTTGATGCAGGCTACCGAGTCGCCACCGCCTATCAGCGAGTATGCACCCTCGTCTGTTGCTTTAGCAATAGCCTCGGCAATAGCGCGCGAACCTGCGGTAAAGTTGTCAAACTCGAATACGCCTGCAGGACCGTTCCAGAGGATGGTCTTTGCTCCCTCAATGGCTTTGGCAAAAGCTTTCCTTGTCTCCGGACCTGCGTCCATACCTTCCCAACCGTCAGGTACGTCGTTTGACGGAACAACCTTCTGGTTGGCATCGTTGGCAAACTTGTCACCTGCAACGCAGTCTGTACCGAGAACCAAGTTCACGCCCTTCTCCTTTGCCTGACGTATGATGTCAAGAGCGAGATCAAGTTTGTCGTCTTCGCAGATGGAGTTGCCTATCTTGCCGCCTTGTGCCTTGGCAAAAGTGTAGGTCATACCGCCGCAGAGTATCAGATTGTCAACCTTGTCCATCAGGTTCTCAATGATGCCTATCTTGGTGCTTACTTTCGAACCACCCATGATAGCGGTGAACGGACGGCGGATGTTGCTCAGGATGTTGTCAACAGCCTCCACCTCTTTCTCCATCAGGTAGCCCAGCATCTTGTTGTCTGCATCGAAATAGTCGGCTATCACTGCTGTCGAAGCGTGTTTGCGGTGAGCAGTGCCGAAAGCGTCGTTCACGTAGCAGTCAGCATAACTTGCCAGTGTCTTTGCAAACTCCTTCTGGCTTGCCTTCATAGCCTTCTTTGCATCCTCGTATGCAGGATCTTCCTTGTCAATGCCTACAGGCTTGCCTTCTTCTTCGGGGTAGAAACGAAGATTCTCAAGCAGAAGCACCTCGCCAGGTTTCAGAGCGTCTGCAGCCTCTTTTGCATTGGCGCAGTCAGGAGCAAACATCACAGGTGTGCCAAGAGCTTTCGCTACAGCCTCCTTTATCTGGCCAAGCGACATCTTCATGTTCACTTTGCCTTTCGGCTTACCCATGTGGCTCATGATGATTAGAGCACCACCGTCAGCAAGGATTTTCTTCAGTGTGGGCAAAGCACCCCGGATACGGGTGTCATCTGTAATCTGTCCGTTTTCATCGAGTGGCACATTGAAGTCCACACGCACAATCGCCTTCTTTCCGGCGAACTTGTAGTTGTCAATTGTCATCATAATATCGTTGTTTTTATAAATAGTTTTCCCATTTTGTGTTGCGCATGTCGCCTGATTTCAGGAACTCCTGGTGCATGGCGGTGGCAAGACGCAGGTTGTGCTGCGTATGCGCCTTCTTGCTGGCCGCAAGATAGTCGCGAAGCATCTGCTTGTACTCGGGTGCCACACAGTTCTCTATGATGCACTCCGCACGCTGTATCGGACTCTTGCCTCTCAGGTCGGCTATGCCGTGCTCTGTAATGATAACCTTCACCGAGTGCTCCGAGTGGTCAAGGTGGCTTACCATAGGCACAAAACTCGATATGGCGCCGCCCTTTGCTGTGGATGGAGTGGTGAAGATACTTATATAGGCATTTCTTGTGAAGTCGCCCGAGCCGCCTATTCCGTTCATCATCTTCGTGCCACACACGTGAGTCGAGTTGATGTTGCCGAAGATGTCAGCCTCAAGAGCGGTGTTGATGGTGATGAGTCCTAATCTTCGTGCCACTTCGGGGTTGTTGCTTATCTCCTGCGGGCGAAGCACTATGCGATCCTTGAAGAAGTCTATATGCTCCACTATGTCTTGCAGTTTGTCTGCACCTATTGTCAGCGAGCAACCGCTGGCGAAGGTGACACGCCCCTCTTTCATCAGACCCACCACTGCGTCCTGTATCACCTCTGTGTACATGGTGAAAGGCGGAATATGCGGATTCTCACCCAAAGCACCAAGCACTGCATTTGCTATGTTGCCCACACCCGACTGTATAGGCAGGAACTCTTTCGGTATTCTACCTGCGTGCATCTCCTCCTCGAGGAACTTGGCAACGTTGGCACCTATCTTCTCTGTCGTCTCGTCAAGCTCGGAGAACTTGCCTACCTCATTCGGACGGTTGGTGCGTACTATCGCTATTATCTTCTTCGGGTCAACTTTTATGCAGTCTGTGCCTATACGGTCTGACACGTGATATATAGGTATCTCTTTGCGGTAAGGAGGGTCTGCAGGCTCATAGATGTCGTGCATGCCGCGCATGCAGGCAGGCATAGCCTCATTCAGTTCAACTATGATATGGTCTGCCAGATGGCAAATCGTAGGCATGATGCCCACACCGGCTGTCGGAACTATCTCACCGTCATCTGTCACCTCGCATGCCTCTATGATGGCAAACTTAGGCTTGGGGAGAAAACCGTAGCGCAACTCTTGTGCTAAATGGCTCAGGTGCATGTCAAAATAGTGTGCATCCTGGTTGTTGAGTTCCGTACGCAGGTCTTTGTTCGACTGATACGGAGTGCGGAACAATATGGCATGGGCACGCGCAAGCATTCCGTCACAACTGTCACCAGTGGATGCGCCGGTGTATATACCTATCTTGAACTCCTCACCGCGTGCATGAGCTTCTTCAGCACGCTTTGCGATTGCTGTTGGCACGTCTTTGGGAGCACCTGCAGGAGTAAATCCGCCCATGCCCACTACGTCACCGTTATTGATGAATTTAGCAGCCTCTTCGGCCGACATGAATTTGTACATGATACTTTGTATTTGATATTGTTTACTTTATTATTCAGCGTCGCTTATGCCTGTGTTTAAACTTATGTTCGCGCTTTTCTTCAACCTGCAAAGTTACTGCAAATTTCTCTTATATGCAAATACTATCATATTTTATAAAAAAGAGCCTCAGTCACCAGCGACTGAAGCTCTTTCTTTCGTACACTTTTCTTTATTATTTATTAGCTTTCAGAGTCTCCACCATCTCGTTCACTACCTGAACTTGGAATGCCACTTCCTCAACTGTAAGCTTGCTTGCCTCGGTCGAGTTGGAAATAATCTTCTTGGCGTTGACGAGCAGTTTCGGATTCTTGAGATTCTTTGTTGCCTTGCTCGCAGGCTCTATCGTCTTTGCAAGGTCTGCGGCCTCTAGACCCTCGTTGGTAAGCTGTGCTGCCAAAGCTATTGACTCCTTTATAGGTTTCTTGCCGGCTTTCATTGCCTCATAAAGCTCTGCCATTGCCTCGCCACTCTCTATCACTTCTTTAGTAACGGTTATAGCAGCATCTTTGCACGCATCTATATCTGCCTCACCGGTTGAAGCACTCTCAAGATTAGCTTTCACTACCTTGATTTTATCTACGCG
>CAJOIR010000052.1 GCA_905234685.1 Paludibacteraceae bacterium | reverse complement strand
TTCACTTTACTTTGTTGCTCCACCAAGGGCGATGTAGAGTGCAATAAGTGCCAACGAGCCGTTATAGTTGTTTGCGGCATCATTGAGTTGTGCTGATAAAAGCGACTCCTGTGCTGTTAGTACCTCAAGATAACTGGCTTTGCCGTTGTCCATTAGTTGGTGTGTACCTTCATATGCATCTTCCAGCACTTCTACCTGTCGACTGTAAAGCAGGTATTTCTGTTGTGCTTTCTGACAGTCGGCAAGCGCCTCATTTACTTGATTGCCTGCATTAATGACAGCCTGCACATACTTGTTTAGCATGTCTTCCTGTGTGAGGCGTGCAATCTTGAGATTAGCCGTCAGTTTCCCACGAGCGAAGATGGGTTGCATGAGCGAAGCAGCAGCCTGCATTATAAGTGCGCCCGGGTTGACAATGGCACTTCCAAGACTATTGGTCCACCCGAGCAGACCTGAGAGCGAGAGCGATGGATAGAAAGCAGCGCGTGCTGCAGCAGTGTTGTAGAAAGCCTCTTCAAGGACATGGTCAGCCAAGCGTATGTCTGGGCGATTCTGCAGCAAAGCAGCAGGCACTCCAGTACTGAAACGCTCAGGTAGCATATATTCTCCCCAACTGTTTCGTTCTATATGCTGCGGTGTCTGCGCTAAGAGTTTGCAGAGGGCATTTTCAACCTGTACAATACTACGTTGGGTATCAATAATCTGCATTTTCACGTTTAGACTGGATGACTCCATCTGATTGACGGCAGTAGAATAGGTCCTTCCGTTCTCCCAAAGTGCGCGTTGGGTCTCAAGTGACACATCCCAGAGACTGTCAGTGATGGTTAGAATCTCCAACTGTTTGTCAAGGAGCATGAGCATAAAATACTGCTGTGCGACAGCGGAGATGATATTTGCCTGCATGGCCTCCCTCTGTGCCTGTGCCTGACTAAGCACTGCCTGTGATTTGCGTTTATTAACTGTCACCGAGCCGGCAATGCCTATATTCCAATCAAGTTGCAGTGGTATGTTGTATGTCCATGTGGCAGGACTGACAGAACCATCGGTCATCACAGTCCCTGAGACACTGCCTGATGGAGCAATAGAGAGCGAAGGCAGATATGCCAGTTTTGCAGCCTTTAACGCCGCCTCCGCCTTTTCTACTGTCAGTCTGGCAGACTGTACATCAGTGTTGCGTGAGAGCGCGGTGTCGATAAGTTGTTGCAGCAATGGATCGATGAAGAACTCGCGCCATGAGATGCCGGCTATGGAGGAATCAGTCTGTAACTGCGTTATTGAATCTCCACTACCGAACACATCGCTAGGTGCTTCCGATTGAGAAGTGTATTTTCTGTAAACGCCACAACCTGAAAAGAGAAGGCAGGCGATGATAATAATACTATATCGTTTCATATTTATCTCCTTTCACTTTCAATTATCACTTTTCTCTTTCTGTACGGGGCTGCCATACACTTTTTCATGCAAAGTCTGGAAGACGATGAAGAAAGCAGGCACTACGAATACGAGAGCAAGCGTACCGATAGACATACCGCCTACAACGCCGAGAGCAAGCGCACGGTTGCCGTTGGCGCCTGCGCCGCCTGAGAAGACGAGCGGCAACATACCTACAATCATTGTAACTACGGTCATCAGAATAGGACGCAGACGCTCGTGCGAGGCTTCAAGAGCCGCATCAACGATGCTCAAGCCCTGAGCACGACGCTCGCTTGCGAACTCAGTGATAAGAATGGCGGTCTTGGCAAGGAGTCCGATAAGCATAATCACACCAGTCTGCAGGTAGATGTTGTTGTTCATTCCCGGCAACTGCAGTTTGAATCCGACCCAGGAGAACAGGAACGATCCCATCAGACCGAAGGGCACCGAAAGGAGCACCGCGAAGGGCGTGAACCACGAGTTGTAGAGAGAACCGAGAATGAGATAGATGAGGACGATACAAATGGCGTATATGAGCACGGTCATGTTGCTGTTAGACGTCTCCTCCACCTCACGCGACATCGAGCCGTACTCATAGGTGTACTGCGAAGGCATTGTCTCGTGGAACACCTCTTTGATTGCCTTGTGTGCCTGTCCCTCCGAATAGCCGGAGGCGGAGTTGACGAAGCAGGAGATGGATTGATAGAGGTTGAAGCGCTTGAGGGATGCGGAACCCACAATATCTTCCATCATGACAAACTGCGAGAGAGGCGACATCTTGCCGTTCGCCACTTTGATGTACATATTGTTGAGTGACGAGGGATCCAGACGGTACTCGGGTGAGGCGCCGAGCATAATGCGATAGACCTTGCCGAACTGGTTGAAGTTGCCCACATACGAACCGCCGCAGTAGGAACCGAGGGTAGCAAGTACCGCCCTCGGGGAAATGCCGGCACGGTCGCATTGCACGGGGTCAACAGAGATGCGGTATTTAGGATAGCGCTCGGAGTAAGTGGATTGCGCAGAGGATATCTCAGGACGCTCACTCAGTTTTGCAAGAAACTCATCCACATGCTGGCAGAACACCGTCATATTGCCGTCGCTCATGTCCTGCACTTGCAGGTCAATGCTGTTCGATGAACCGTAACCAGGTATCTGAGGCATCTGGAAAGGAAGCACCCTGGCGTTCTTGATAGACTGGCAATCCAAATAGAAGCGATAGATAATCAAGTCTATATAATGGTTGAAGCCCGGACGGTCTCCCCAGTTCTTCAGACGGATGATGGCCGTTGCGAAACTGGTGCCGGCGGACGAAATCATACCGTAACCGCTGGTAATGGCGTAACTCTCCATCTCGGGTATGGCTTTGATCTTCTCCTCCACCTGTTTCATAATTTCGCCGGTCTCATTCAGAGTGGCACCTTCGGGCGCACGCACTTCGCAGAGGATAACGCCTTGGTCTTCCTGCGGAACGAGGTCAGAAGGCAACGAACGCATCAGCAGTACCATAAGCACAGCGGTTAGCGCCAACAGAAGACCCGATATCAACGGACGGTGTACGAATACGACTACCGACTTCTTGTATTTGCCAAGAATGGCGTTGTATGCCGCGTCGTATGCCACCTTGGTATAGTAGTTGATGCCTTTCCATTTTTTTCCTTCTACCGCGTTACCTTCCTCCGCACGCATCATTAGGGCGCAAAGGGCTGGACAGAGGACGAGGGCGCAGACGCAACTAAGGCCTACTGACGAAGCAATGGTAACACCGAATTGGGTGAAAAAACTGCCTGAGGTACCCGGCATGAATGTAACTGGAATAAACACCGCCATGAACACTAGCGTACACGAGATGACGGCGGTGGATACTTCGCTCATCGCCTCCCGCGTAGCCTGAATGGCTTTCTCTTTAGGAGAGCCTTGCATCTTGCCGGACTCTAACTTTGCCATCACAGCTTCAACGACGACAATCGCGTCATCCACCACCGTGCCGATGGCAAGCACTAAAGCGAATAGCGTCAGGATGTTAAGCGAGAAGCCTGCCAACATAACCACTGCAAACGTACCGAGCAGCGACACTATAATTGAGATTGAGGGAATCAAAGTAGCCTTCCAGTTCTGCAGGAAGAAATATACCACAATAATAACAAGGATGATAGCAATGATAAGCGTTTCTATAACATTGTACATGGCGGCGTAGAGGAAGTCGTTACTGGTCTCCAGCACCACGAACTCAAGTCCTGCCGGCAGCATCGGTTGCAGTTGCTTATATAGTTGGTCTATCTTCTCGTTCACCTCCGTTGCATTGGCACCAGGAGCCTGATTAATGATATAGAACACACCAGGCATACCGTCCACTGACGAACTCATCGAATAACTCACCGCGCCTATCTCCACGTCCGCCACGTCCTGAAGATACAGCACCCTGCCGCCTTCGCCCGTACGCAGCACGATGTTGTTGAACTCCTCAACTGACTTGAGCGTACCTTTGTATTCCATAGGATACTGGTATGCGTTCTCCGACTGTTGGCCTAGCGTACCTACAGGCGACACAAAACTCTGCGCAGCGATAGCGGTGGATATGTCGGTCGGCATCAGTCCGTATTGTGCCATCACCTCCGGCTTGAGCCAGACACGAAGCGCATAGGTGTTTCCGAGGTTCTCGACTGCACCAACACCCGTGATACGCATCAGACGGGGTTTCACGTTGATGTCAATATAGTTGGCAATGAAGTTATCGTCATATTTGCCGTCGGTGGATTTGAGGCCGGCTATTTGCAGGATGCTGTTCTGCATCTTAGCCACTGTAACACCCACCTGCGTCACATCCGCCGGCAGCAAAGCCGAAGCCTGTGTCACGCGGTTTTGAACATTGACGGCAGCCATGTCGGGGTCGGTGCCCTGCTTAAAATAGACCATGATGGACGCTTCGCCCGTTGCACTTGCGGTGGAGGCCATATAGGTCATGTCCTGCACGCCGTTGATTTGCTCTTCCAGCGGCTGGATGACGGATTTCATCACGGTATTCGCGTCTGCACCGGTATAAGTAGTGGAGACACGCACACTAGGAGGCGCAATGTTCGGATACTGCTCAACAGAGAGACTCTTGAGACAGATGAATCCGACCAGTACGATGACAATCGCTATTGCGCATGCCATCACATGCTTTGAAATGAATATGTTTCCTTTCATAGCTTTTGACTTTTGACTATAGACTTTCCACTAAAAAATCACTTTCTGGTTCTCTACCACGTTGTTCGCTCCTGTGGTAACAATCACATCGCCGACCTCCAGGCCGGAAGTAACCACCAAATCCCTTTCGCTGCTGAAACCTACCGTCTCAACTATTGCACTGTGCGCACAACTGTCGGCACCTACCTTGTACACCAGGCTCTTGTCCTGCAAACGTACTACAGCGTTCTGCGGCACTACCATAACATCTTTCACCTCAATTGGTATCACCACCGTACCTTGAATACCGGAATAGAGCACTCCGTCGGGGTTGGGGAACGTTGCCTTGCATGTAAGAGCACCCGTAGTACGGTCCACTACACCCGTAATACTGGTGATGCGTCCTTTCTTCGGATACTCGGTGCCGCTCTTAAAAAGGAAGGTCACGTCAGGAAAATCGGCAAGCGTACTCTGATCATCTGTTCCTGCGCGTTCTTCCAGCACTGACTCACTGACCGAGAACTCCGCGAACATCTTTGCATTTCCGCTGACCATCGTCAGATATGTGGATGGCGAAACCTGGTCGCCGGCGAAAACGCTAAGCGAACCTATCACACCCGCTACTGGCGAAGTGATAGTGCAGAAACTGAGGTTGACACGAGCACGATCGGCAGAAGCTTTAGCTTGAGCTACTGC
>CAJOIR010000051.1 GCA_905234685.1 Paludibacteraceae bacterium | reverse complement strand
AACTACTATTGTAACACCGTTGTCAAGGTTGAACACACCGCCGGCTGGCGTAATCTGAGTCTCAGACGTCTTCTGTTGAGGCTCTTCACCGCTGTTGCACGACGCAAGACATATAGCACTAAGACACAGAAGGAAAGACAGAAACTTTTTCATATTCTTTTATTATGTGGTTTATTCCATCAACTTTTTATAGCGGATTCGCTTGGGTTGCATGGCATCTTCACCAAGACGCAAGCGTTTGTTCTCCTCATACTCGGAGTAACTGCCTTCAAACACAAAGACCTTACTGTCACCTTCAAAGGCAATGATATGTGTGCAGATACGGTCAAGGAACCAACGGTCGTGACTGATGACGACTGCACAACCGGCGAAATTCTCAAGACCTTCTTCGAGTGCACGCAAGGTGTTGACATCGATGTCGTTAGTAGGTTCGTCAAGAAGTAACACATTGGCTTCGCTCTTCAGCGTAAGAGCCAGATGCAAACGGTTGCGTTCACCGCCCGACAACACTCCGCATTTCTTTTCCTGGTCAGCGCCTATGAAGTTGAAACGACTCAGATATGCTCTGGCATTCACTTCTCTTCCACCCACACGTATGAACTCCGTACCGTTGGAAATAGTCTGATACACTGTCTTTTCAGGGTCAATATTGGAGTGAACCTGGTCAACATATCCCACTTTCACAGTCTCTCCTACTTCAAACCTGCCTTTGTCAGGTGTCTCCATACCCATAATCAAGCGGAAGAGTGTCGTTTTGCCTGCGCCATTGGGACCAATAACTCCCACAATGCCGTTAGGAGGCAGCATGAAGTTCAAGTCCTCAAACAGGAGTTTGTCGCCAAAAGCCTTGCTGACACCTTCGGCATTTATCACCTTATTGCCAAGACGAGGACCGTTAGGAATGAATATCTCGAGTTTCTCCTCACGCTCTTTCTGTTCTTCATTGAGCATGCGGTCGTATGCTGCAAGACGCGCCTTACCTTTTGCCTGTCTTGCCTTAGGAGCCATTCTTACCCACTCCAACTCCCGCTCAAGGGTCTTTCTGCGTTTCGAGGCCTGTTTCTCTTCCATTGCCATTCTTGCAGTCTTCTGCTCAAGCCATGAGGAGTAGTTGCCTTTCCAGGGAATACCCTCACCACGGTCAAGTTCGAGTATCCAACCTGCCACATGGTCGAGGAAATAGCGGTCGTGAGTGACGGCAATCACAGTACCCTCATACTGTTGAAGATGTTGTTCGAGCCACTCAACAGACTCGGCATCAAGATGGTTGGTAGGTTCATCAAGAAGCAGAATGTCAGGTTTCTGCAGAAGCAACCGGCATAATGCTACACGCCTGCGTTCACCACCCGACAGGTTCTTTATCAAAGCGTCTTCATCAGGACAACGCAGAGCGTCCATGGCACGCTCGAGTTTGTTGTCAAGATTCCATGCATCAGCATGGTCGAGCGCCTCTTGCAGTTCACCCTGACGCGCTATGAGTTTGTCAAAGTCAGCATCAGGTTCGGCAAAGGCAGCATTGATGTTATCATACTCGCGAAGCATGTCAACAACATGTTGCACACCTTCCTCAACTACCTGTTTCACAGTTTTTTCAGGGTCAAGTTTCGGATCTTGCTCAAGATAACCTACAGAATAGCCGGGAGAGAAGACGACCTCACCCTGATACTCCTTTTCCACTCCTGCAATTATCTTCAAAAGGGTACTCTTGCCTGCGCCGTTAAGACCTATGATACCAATCTTGGCACCATAGAAGAAACTGAGATAGATGTTGTTAAGAACACGCTTCTGCGGTGGAAAAGTCTTGCCTACACCCACCATCGAGAAGATAATCTTTTTGTCGTCAGCCATAGTTGTCGGATTTTGAATAATTCAGGTGCAAATATAAGCAATATATTTCAAATATGAAAGAGTCTATCAGTCTCAGTTCAGAGTCTATCTGTTAAGAATCTCTTCATAAGTGCCATCATCATAGAAGACTACAATCTTCTGCACATGACGGTCCGCTTCAGGAAGCGATGCGACCTGTCTTGACGACGCTGTCTGTTTAGGCAAAGTATTTACCGGCAATATTTCACCTGATGATGGGTTCAAACTGTCTGATACAGAATCTGTTTCAGGCGGAATATCGAACAAAGTAGGCGCCTGAGAATCGTTTTTTTGACGATACATCGACCCAATACCGAGAATAAGCCAATCTGACGACAATGAGCGGAATCGCTGAAGCACTTTCTGCATCACCTCGAGACTGGGATTGTTTCTACCCTTCAAAATGTTTGACACTGTGCCGGGCTGAATGCCGACTTCCTCGGAAAACTGCTTTGCAGTCATCTCTTCCGTTTCGATTAACTTCTGTAATCTCTCACTTGCTGACAACATATCGGTTTTAGTTAAGAATTTTGGTGCAAAGATATGAAAACTTTTTCACATGTGCAAACGTGAAAATTACTGCCTAAAATTCGGGCAAAATGTTCACAACTATGAAATACGACTTCTTCACATTTGTGTACAACTTATGAACACATATTGATTATCAGAGCAAAACTATTTTAATTGGTACTTTAAGTAAATTGTATATACATGCTTATTACTAAATAGTTAATCTCGGCAGATTATTTCAAATTCTGCAAAGTACCAAATTAAGCCAAAATAATGCCTGATTTCTGCAACTGCAACTTTAATATTTTTTCATAACTCTTAATATATAACAAATTATATTATCAGTATATATGTACTGAGCAGAGGAATACGTGTAGATTCACATTTATGTTATTCATATATTTACTTGTGTGAAACAGGGTAGTAGTGCCTGCGGGTTTTGTGAAAATTTTCGTGGTGTCAGGCGAAAGATTCACATGCCTGATGTTTGCATTTGTTAATTGCCCTACTCTGTTTTTCCAAATATTTTCAAATATCGTGAAAATTGAATATTTCGTATCATAACACGTAAACTGTGAAAATATTCAATTCTCGTGAAATATGGATTGTGACTTTCATGTATCAACTATTTATAGTATCTTTGCATGCGGGTATAACCAAACTACCCCATGTGTATGACAAAACTACCATAACCAAACTATCTCATAACCAAACTACCCTATATTATGAACACCGAGAATGAAGAATTGGTTTTCGACGAAAACGAAGCCATCCGTTTTATCATGGATTTCATACCTGAGGAAGACAGAGGTTCACTGACAGACGATGACATCCAGTATGTACTTGACGTAATCTACGACTACTACGAGTCAGAGGGTCTCATAGACGAAGACACCGCAGAAGAAGCACAGATAGACGAGGAGAAGATGCTCGAGTACGTAAGGAAAGCAGTCAAGAAGGACAAGATGAAGATTACAGACGAGCAGATTCAACTGATTCTGGAGGGAGAATTTGAATACGGTGTCTCAATAGGCATCTATGAGGCTGATGAATAGTATGCTGCGCAAGTAGCAAATCTGATGGAAACACTTGTCAAGTTCTTTTCACGTCTGCCTCTCGGAGTGCTTTATGCTCTGGCAGACGGTCTGGTTTATCCGATACTCTTCTATATCGCACGATACAGAAGGCGTCTGGTGCGCCTGAACATGAGAAACGCGTTTCCGGACATGAGTGACAAAGCGCTTCTGAAGTTGGAGAAAGAATACTATCACCATCTGGCAGACGTGACAGCGGAAGTGATACACGCCTATCGTGTGAGCGACGAGGAGATGAAAAAGCGTGTGCAGTTTGTCAACGGCGAAGATGCGGCACGTCTGGCGCACGAATACGGCGGCAACATGTTGATGCTCGGACACATAGGCAACTGGGAATGGATGGCGGAGGTAAGTCATTACATGGAACAGTTCGGCGTAGAAAGCACACATCTGTACCGAAAGCAGAAAGACGAGAAGGTGAACGCTCTGATGCTGTACATTCGCCGCAGGAGAGGCGGCAACTACTGCGACAAGAATCTGATACTTAGGACAATGGTAGCCAACCGCCGTCATGAGGCGCCGCAGTCGTACGGCATGATATCCGACCAGAAACCATCGGCACACGGCGAACACTATACCACCACGTTTTTCAACAGACAGACACCATTCCTGAACGGCACAGAAGTGCTTGCAAGGAAATTCGGTTACCCTGTTTACTTCTTCTACATAAGACAACTGCAACGTGGCTACTATCAAGCGGAGTTCATACTCATATCCGACAAGCCCCAGGAGGAGGCGGAAGGCTACATCACGGAGCAATACGTACGCCTGCTTGAAAAGAACATAAAGGAGAGTCCGGCATTGTGGCTCTGGTCGCACAACCGGTGGCGTATAGACTATAAGAAATAATAAAAGACAGTCATGCTTTGTTCGGTAATCATACTCAACTGGAACGGAGAGTCGATGCTCAGGCAGTTTCTTCCAAGCGTAATAAAGAACACTACCGGTACCGACACCGAGATAGTAGTAGCAGACAACGGCTCTACGGACAATTCGCTTGCGGTACTCAAGGAGTTCCCCACAGTTCGTGTTCTGACGTTCGACCGTAACTACGGCTTTGCGGAGGGATACAACCGTGCGTTGAAGGAGACAGAAGCGAGATATGTGGTTCTTCTGAACAGTGACGTAGAGGTGACAGAAGGCTGGTTGGAGAGTCTGCTTGCCTTCATGGAAGAGCATGAAGATTATGCGGCATGTCAGCCCAAGATACTGTCATACAAGCAAAAGACCCACTTCGAGCACGCCGGGGCTGCGGGAGGATATATCGACAGATACGGTTATCCCTACTGTCGCGGTCGGATACTGAACAACACAGAAGAAGACAAGGGTCAGTACGACACAGTGGCTGACGTGTTCTGGGCATCGGGTGCCTGCATGCTTGTTCGTCGTGAGACATACGAGTCATGCGGCGGCTTGGACGCGGCATTCTTTGCTCACATGGAGGAGATAGACCTTTGCTGGCGTATGAACTGCCGCGGGTGGCGCCTTGCCTGTGTACCAAAGTCGGTGGTGTATCACGTCGGTGGCGGAGCGTTGGACTACAGCAATCCTCGCAAGACATATCTGAACTTCCGCAACAACCTGCTAATGCTATACAAGAACCTACCCCCGCGCCGTCTGCCGTGGGTGTTGCTGATGCGGTTTTTGCTCGACTATACGGCTATGCTTCAGTCACTTCTGACGGGCAAGCCAGGCAACGCGAAAGCTGTGATACGCGCACGAGAGTACAAGGCAAAGCGCGCAGAGAACCTTCGTCTCGCCACGACACTATACCCTGCCACCATGTCGCGCCGCTCGATTATCTTCGACCACTACGTGTTTGGGTTATGAAGCGGAACAGCCGCACCGAAGAAATGTACGGTGTACATTTCGAGGAGTAAGTGCGGCGCGCGAGTTTGAAAAGTCCCTCACTTTTCAAACACAGAACACCTTATTGCATCACGTAGGGGCGATTCAATGTGGTCGCCCTTAGACATGCCGTCATAGCATTCCAAGTACTCGCATAAGTTATAAAAAAAGTTTTGGCACTTTTGGCACTTTCGAAACTTTGAAAACTTTGAAAACAATAAAGCATTAAACAGAGCTTTGCCGAAAGACACACAACATACACACATATAAGGGCGACCACATTGCGCTAATGCTGTCGCCCCTACGAAAACGATTGACCGGTTAGCCTTTTAACCAATTAACCCTTTAGCCAATTAACCCTTTAGCCTTATAACCCTACAACGGCTTTGCCGGTTTTGCTTCCAAGCACAAAGATGTATGTCTGTAGCAACCCGCTTGCGGCATGTCTCATAACTGCATCGCAACTGACTTCAACGCCTTGCAAGGTATATATCTTTGTCTCCGGATTGGCAAGAACCTCTTCCAATGTCTGTTCCGCAAAGAGGTCATCAACACCTGTCGTTTCACCTGTCTGGAATGAAGCAGTGAAGGTCTGGATGATAGCATCCTTCTCGTCCTTGGCATCAAGATTCAGGTCATATTGCTTGTCCTCTGTCAAACCTGTCACTGTGAACCGGAATCCTGTGGCAAGCACTTCGGCTGCGGCGTTATGACGGTTACCTTCTCTGCCCGGTGCAAAACGTATTGTCGTCAACTGACCATTACTATCAAACACAAGAGTACAGATGGTGTTGCCATCGCTATCCTTTATCACCAACTCATAGCTTGCGGCATTCTCCACTATAGGCCAAGTAACATCGACAGTGTTGCTATGAGGCACAACAGAAACATCATTGTTGGGAACAGTGCTATTTTCTGCACTTATTGCCTTAAGCAAAAACTGACCCCACACGGCATCTATCTCATAGTTGCGAAGTCTCTCGGCAGGTACATACACGTATGCCTTGCGGCTCACTTCATTGAATGTGGTGCTTGTGGCATCGGGTACACGCTCAGCCATACTTGTAATATCGGTTATACGTTTGCAACCACTGAATGCCTCCGCACCAACGCTACGTAATCCATAGCCGAGATGAACATTTTCCAGTTCTGTGCAGCCGCTGAATGCTCCTATACCTATAGAATTGACGGTATTGGAAAGGTCAAGGGAGCGGAAACAAATCATGCCATAGCAGAGATAAGCGGGTATATGCTCTATCTCGCGACCAAGGTCGAACTTCTCAATCTGTGTGCGACTATCATAGAACGGTGCATATCTGTATGAGGCGAAATCTTCACAGTTACGAGCATTCCAAACCACTTTCTTCAGGTTTGTGCAACCGCCGAAAGCGTTCTGCCCCATGCTTGCAAGAGTATAAGGGATAACGACCTCTTCAAGTGTCATACCGTAGAAGGCGGAATTCCCTATAGCGGTCACGCCCTCCTCCACAATCAGCACTTTCATTGTCTTTGGTGCTTCAATGCCATAGGTATAGTTGCTTGTCAATGCGCCATTGCCGCTGATAATGAGCACACCTGTCTCCTGAGTATATATCCATTTCAGGCTGTTGTTTTCGCCGCAAGTGCCGTTTCTGTCCACCTCAAAGAATGCCGTATAGTCGGCATCGCCGCTTACCTTTACAGTACGTGGATTATCAGTGATGCCGTCAGACCAGCGTGTGAAGTGCCAACCATACTGAGAAACTGCAGTGAGAGTAATTTCCGTGCCCTCTGGATAAGAGCCTCCGCCGGTGACACTACCATGTCCGGCGTTGTCAGCATTTACAACTATGGTATAGTTCTTAAGAAATACACCATGCACAGTGATGTCGTGTGTCGGCATGGTCTCTGGCAAGTCAGTCCAGCCGCCAAAGGTATAGCCTTCTTTCTGAGGTGTAAGAGTCGGTATTGCTGTTCCCCAAGTGACACTGTCTGTCTGATAAGGCTCCCCGTCAACAACATAGTTGACTGCATATTTGTTTGCTTCAAATATGGCTGTGAAAGTCATGTCGCCTTCGGCAGTGACAACACGTGGATTGTCAGTGTTGCCGTCAGACCATTTGAG
>CAJOIR010000050.1 GCA_905234685.1 Paludibacteraceae bacterium | reverse complement strand
ATCTCGGTATAGAGGAGACTATTAGAAGATATAAATATACAATTCATAATTATGAAATTACTACAGATTGACACTATTGCTGCTCAGGCAGAGCAGACATTTGATGTGGCTCAGGAGCCGATGAATCTATGGACAATGGCAAGTTACGGCGGATGGATAATGATAGTTCTTGCCGTGTTGCTGGCTTTAGCCGTGTATCTTTTCATTGAGCGTCTTGTGGTTATCAAGAATGCCAAAAAAGAGGATAAGTCGTTCATGGACAGGATAAAAGACTATATCCATGACGGCAAGATAGAGTCAGCTCTCAACCTCTGTCATCAGACCAACACACCTGCAGCGCGCATGGTGGA
The DNA here is from genome assembly GCA_905234685.1 of Paludibacteraceae bacterium. Classification (GTDB taxonomy): domain Bacteria; phylum Bacteroidota; class Bacteroidia; order Bacteroidales; family Paludibacteraceae; genus Colicola. The sequence continues at coordinate 11,156 of CAJOIR010000050.1, read as the reverse complement.
GAAGGGTATCACACGTATAGGACGCCCGATGAGCGATGTGCAGGTGGCTGTTGAGAACGTGGGTAATCTTGAGGTTGCAAAGCTTGAGAAGAACCTTGTCATTGTTGCTACTATTGCCGCCATAGCACCTATGCTCGGTTTCCTTGGTACGGTGATTGGTATGGTGCAGACATTCTATAACATGGCAGGCAGTGCAAGCGGTGTGATAGAACTCTCGGCACTTAGCGAAGGCATGTATCAGGCTATGGTGACAACCATTGGCGGTCTTATCGTAGGTATTCTGGTGCTCTTTGCATACAACTACCTCGTTAGCCGTATTGACGCTGTGGTTCGCCTGTTGGAAGGACGCACAATGGAGTTTATGGACCTTTTAAATGAACCTGCATAATGGCTCTTAAACGTAGAAACAAGGTGGAGGCGACATTTTCGATGTCATCGATGACTGACCTCATCTTCCTGCTGTTGCTCTTCTTTGTGATGGCAAGCACGATGTCGTCGCCTAATGACATAAAGATAAACCTGCCGCAGTCTCGTGCCAAGACCAACACCAAGCAGGTGGTGGCAAAAGTAAACATCGATGAGTTGGGCAATTATTCTGTGGCTATGGGCAAAAGCCGTGCTGTGCAGATTATGCCTGAAGACCTTGAGGCATATCTTGTAGGCGAGATAGGAAGCGACTCGACAGCATACATAGCTCTGCATGCCGACCAGGACATAGCCTACAAAGAGGTTGTACGGGTGCTTGATATCGCCAACCAGCACAAGATGAAAGTGGTGATAGCAACGAAGAAATGAAGCATCTCTAATGAAGCATGAGTCGAAGATATATGGTTTTTTAGGCTCGGCAGTGTTCATGCTGCTATTGTTTCTGTTGCTCTGGTTTATATATGTTGACAGACCCTGGCAGCCTGAGGACGAAGGCATAATGGTGTCTTTCGGAGATGCTGACATGGGTGGAGGACAGGAATCGGAAGAACCTGCAGTGCAGCCTTCTACTACAATTGCGCCGCCTCCCACACCTGCTTTACCATCTGACAACGACCTGATGACACAGGAGGATGAAGAGACACTTGCACTTCAGAAACAACGACTTGAGGAGAAGAAACGCAAGCAACAGGAGGAGGCGGAACGCATACGCAAGCAGAAAGAGGAGCAAGCCCGTCTGGAGGCTGAGCGTATTGCTAAAGAGAAGGCTATAGCCGAGCAGAAAGCCAAGGAGCAGGCAGCCATTGACAAGGCCAACCAGTTAGGTTCGCTCTTCGGCAAGGGAGGCAATACTTCTGGCGGCAACGGAGCGGACGACAGTACTGCCACTAAGGGTAATCCTGCAGGACACGGCTCGTCAGGAGGTAATTCATGGTCGCTGAAGGGAAGAGACCTGCGAGGTACTCTTGTTTCGCCTTCATATAACAGCAACGAGGAAGGTAAGGTTGTTGTGGAGATACGTGTCAATGCGGCAGGTAAGGTCATTGATGCCCGTGCAACCTCGGGAACTACCATCTCCGACAAGGAAACGCAGCGCGCAGCCGAGAATGCGGCTCGCCAGGCAACATTCTCCTCTGGAGAAAACGACGTGATAGGTACGATAACCTATGTATTCAAACTGAAATAACGCTACTTACTATATAACAGTTAACCAATTAATCAGTTCAACAATTCACCAATTATCCAATTACACAATTGTATGAATTATCTGTTTCTTGACAACGGCTTCGAAGAGATAGAGGCCGTTACCACAATCGATTTGCTGCGTAGAGCAGGAGTATGTCTTATCACCGTCAGCATGACTGGCGCAATGCAAGTGCGTGGAGCACATGGCGTCGCAGTGATGGCTGACAGACTGTTTGAAGACACCGACTTTGCTGATGCAGAAATGCTGATTCTTCCTGGTGGTGGCGTTATGCTTGGAGAACATGAGAACCTGTGCAAACTGCTTGTAAAGCACAATACTGAGGACAAACAGATTGCCGCTATATGTGCAGCGCCTGCTGTGTTGGGCAAACTCGGTATCCTTGATGGTAAGCAGGCTACTTGCTACCCAGGTTTCGAAAAGACGCTCGGAGAAAGTTATGTTGGAGGTCTTGTGGTGGAATCAAAGAACATCATAACCGCCAAAGGACCCGGACTCAGTTCAGATTTTGCATTCTGCCTCATAGAGAAACTGCGTGGCTCCGAGGTGGCTGATGCCGTCTATGATGCCGCACAATATTAAAAAATGTGATTCGCAATTTTGTTTCTTTCCGTGGGATACCCATAGAGAGGTGACACTATCGCGTTTCATGACTCTTTCGGTCGCATTGTTGCACATCAATGAGGGGTATGTTATATATACGCGCAATTACTTTTTTATGCAACAATGCAACCGAGAAGGTATAGTGATCCTATAGTGGTTAGTGCTTAGTGGAAAGTTGCAAATCTTCTCAAATAGGGCTTTTCCCATTCAAATCTTAATATACCTTAACCCCTTAACCAAATAATCACATCCTTTCGGGCATTTCTATGCCCAGAAGTGACATGCCCGAAGCAAGCACTTTGCCTACAGTATGGGAGAGCAGAAGACGGAGTTGCTTTATGCTGTCGTCTGTTTCGCCGAGTATGCTGTAGTCATGGTAGAATGAGTTGAAGTCGCATGCCAACTGATAGCAGTAGTTGGCTATGACAGCGGGTGAGAACTCCTGACCTGCCTGCCTTACCACATGCGGGTATTCTGCCAGATGCTGAATAAGTTCCACTTCTTTATCGTTGGATATCTGTAGATTTCCTGTAGTTATGCTGTCTTCTGCTTTACGCAGAACTGACTGAATCCTGGCGTAAGTGTATTGAATAAAAGGACCTGTGTTGCCGTTGAAGTCGATACTCTCCTCCGGATTAAAGAGCATGTTCTTGCGTGGGTCAACCTTCAAAATGAAGTACTTTAGAGCACCGAGTCCTACTTTGCGTGCTATCTCCTGAGCCTCTTCATCTGATATCCCTGCAATCTTGTTTACCTTGTCTTTGCTCACCTCTCTGGCATCTGCTATCATCTGTGCCATAAGGTCGTCTGCGTCCACAACAGTGCCTTCTCTTGACTTCATCTTGCCGTTGGGCAGTTCCACCATACCATAGGAGAAATGTACAAGGTCTTTTCCAAATCGGAATCCGAGACGGTCAAGCAGGATGCTGAGCACTTTAAAATGATACTCTTGTTCGTTGCCTACCACATATACCATCTTGTCAATAGGGTAGTCCTGAAAACGGAGTTTGGCAGTGCCTATGTCCTGTGTCATATAAACCGAAGTGCCGTCTTGTCTGAGCAGCAGTTTCTCGTCAAGTCCGTTACCAGTCAGGTCTGCCCATACAGACCCGTCTTCACGGCGGTAGAACAATCCTTCATTGAGTCCGCGCTCCACCTCCTTTTTGCCTTCAAGATAGGTCTGCGACTCATAGTATATCTTGTCGAAACTGACACCCATCATGCGGTATGTCTCGTCAAAGCCTGCATACACCCACGAATTCATCTTCTCCCATAGAGCACGTACTTCCGGATCTCCTTGTTCCCATTTCAGGAGCATTGCCTGAGCCTGCTTGATGAGCGGAGCTCCTTTCTTGGCAGTATCTTCGTCCATACCGCCTGCCATAAGTTCTTTTATCTGTTTCTTGTATTCTATGTCGAAACGAACATAGTAGTCGCCAATCAGGTGGTCGCCTTTCTTTCCTGTTGACTCTGGTGTCTCTCCGTTGCCGAACAACTGCCACGCAAGCATAGACTTACATATGTGTATGCCGCGGTCGTTCACTATGTTGGTCTTCACTACATGCCAGCCGTTTGCCTCCTGAATCTTTGCTATAGAGTAGCCTAGCAGGTTGTTTCTTACATGCCCGAGATGCAAAGGTTTGTTGGTGTTGGGAGAAGAGTATTCCACCATCATCAGGTGACCGTTTGCTGGTTGCATGCCGTAGTTGTCGGAAGATGTAATATCTTGCAGGCATTGCATCCAGTACGACGGTGATATGACAAGGTTAAGAAAACCCTGCACGGCATTGAACCTGTCAACAATACGCTTGTCGTTGTCAGCAGAGACCAAGGCGTTGCCTATCTCTTCTGCCACCATCTGTGGTGCTTTTCTTGCTGCCTTCACAAATGGGAAGACTACCACTGTCAGGTTGCCTTCAAACTGTTGTTTCGTTTTCTGAATCTGAACGTTGTCTGTCTCTGTTTCTAATCCGTAAAGACTCTTTACTGCTTGCTTTACTTGCTCTGCGAGTTGTTGTTCAAGGGTAAACATATGTGTGATTCTATTGTATTATTTTTTGTTCTTTTTTACAAAGTGCTTGCGGATACGCTCCTCTTTTTTCAGGTCAAGACCTTCTGCGCGCATTTTTAGTTTTGTGCCGTGTTTCACCTGTAACGGGTAAGCAATATGTGTCAGCGGGTTGCCAAGGATTGTCCACATCACTATATCTTTCACGTTTCCGCCATCCTTTACTCCTTCGATAACTATAGATGCTGATGTTATGTCGCGGGGAATACTTATTCCGTCTATCTTGCTTGTGTTTCGCGACATACGGTTGAAGAAGAAGCGGTGATCAACCTCAGGTGTGAACTCGTTTTGCATCACATCAGTCGCTATCATGTATCTCTCCAAACCTTCGTAGTCCTCGCGCCTGCCTGCTTCGCAGAAGTTGGTGACGACACGATAGCCGCATGGTATCTCGTTTACATCGTATTTCACCCAGCGGAAGTTGTTAACTTCAAAATAGGCTGCGCCGCCGTGCGAGTCAATAACACCGAAGTTGGCTTCTACCCCCATTGGCTTTTCTCTGTCGCTGAGCAGTCTCTCGAAGTCAGCCACAGTGACACATGTAGCAAGCGCGTCATACATCAGAAAGCCTTCTTTGTCCATCTCCAAGTCAGTTATGCTGTCTTCGCGGAAATTGTATGAGGCAGTATTCATGATGCTGAAACCTGCCGAGTTCGTACCTGTCCACACTTCTCCAGCGGGTGAGTTGGAGTTGACAAGACCGATGAAATCATATTTCTCCCCATGGAAGAAGCGGATGCTGTTGTTTTGGTCGTCAGTATCGCGGTGTTTGAAAAGTAAAGGCTTGCCGTCAGCGGTAGCTTTGCCGCTTACGACCATCGAAGTGCATGCCTCTGCCTGCAACCAGATGAATATCAAACCCAGTATGATTAGTTTGTATCTCATATTTCAATCTGCCTCATTTAATCCGTTTCCCGACCTTAGCCCAGTATAGGATCAACGGAACATGAACGGAACATTACGCTATCTTTACGCTACCTTTGCGCTATCCTTTCCCTAACACTGTTCTCTTTATTTCGTTCAGTTTGTTTAACGCTTCAAGTGGTGTGAGCGCGTTGATGTCAAGGTTCTTTATCTCGTCTCTTATTACTTCGAGTACGGGGTCGTCAAGTTGGAAGAAACTAAGTTGCAACCCCTCTCTTCCTGTGGCAATACTGTCGGTAGGTTTGCCTATCTTTCCGTTCTTGCTTGCCGCTTCAAGTTCTTTCAGGATTTGCTCCGCACGCTTAACAATGCTTTGTGGCATACCGGCGAGTTTGGCGACATGTATGCCGAAGGAGTGCTCACTGCCACCTCTGGCGAGTTTGCGAAGGAAGATGACTTTTCCTCCTGTCTCGCGTACTGACACGTTGAAGTTGCGTATTCTTGTGAAACTTTTCTCCATCTCATTTAGCTCGTGGTAGTGAGTTGCGAAGAGTGTCTTTGTTCCACAATAGCCCATGCTATGCTTATGCCGTCGTATGTGGAAGTTCCTCTGCCAAGTTCGTCGAAGAGTACCAGACTCCTCTCTGAAAGGTTGTTGAGAATGGCGGCGGCTTCGTTCATCTCCACCATAAAGGTGCTTTCTCCCACCGATATATTGTCGCTTGCACCTACACGTGTAAAGATCTTGTCCACTACACCTATTGTAGCGCTCTCTGCTGGCACGAAACTGCCCGTCTGAGCCATGAGAACTATAAGAGCGGTCTGACGTAGCAATGCGCTCTTTCCAGCCATGTTTGGACCGGTGAGGATTATAATCTGTTGCGAGTTGTTGTCAAGCAACACGTCATTGGAGACATAGCGTTCTCCTATTGGCATCTGTTGTTCTATTACCGGATGGCGACCTTGACGTATATCTATTAGAAGAGAGTCGTTGATGTCAGGGCAGATATAGCGGTTAGCAATGGCGGTCTCGGCAAATGAGAGCAGACAGTCTATTCTGGCAACTACTTGTGCATTAAGTGTCAGTTGTGGCACGTACTCTGCAAGGGCGATTAGCAATTCTGTGTAGATACGCATCTCTATGATAGCGGTCTTCTCCTCTGCTCCGAGTATCTTCTCCTCATACTGCTTGAGTTCTTCGGTTATATATCTCTCTACTTGTGCAAGTGTCTGCTTCCGTATCCATGTAGGCGGCACTAACTCCTTGTATGTGTTTCTGACTTCAAGATAGTAACCGAAAACGTTGTTGAAGCCTACCTTCAAACTTTGTATGCCTGTTGTTTCGGCTTCTCTCGTCTGTATGCCGAGTATATATGACTTTCCGTCACGCTGAAGGTTGCGCAACTCATCGAGTTCTGCATCTACACCGTCACGTATGTAGTCGGGTTTGCTTGTCAGTTGTGGAGCGTTGGGTGAGATAGTGCGTTTGATACGCTCGCGCATGTCGGTCATTGTCGTTAGATGTTCTCCCAACTGCTGCAGTTGACTGTCACCGCTTGCTTCGCACAATTGTTTTAGAGGCTCTATTGCATCAAGTGCGTATGCCACCTGACGTACTTCGCGAGGATTTATTCTACCTGTCGCCACCTTGCCAGCAAGGCGCTCCAAGTCACCGATTGCCTCTATCAAACTGCTGAGTGTCTCTCTCGTTTCCGGATGACGGAAGAAGTGCTCTACCACTTGTTGCCGTGCCTTTATTTCCTTTACATCTTTCAAAGGCAGAGATATCCATCGGTGTAGCATTCGCCCTCCCATAGGCGATATGGTGCGGTCAAGCACCTCAAGCAGGCTTTTGCCTCCTTCTCCTGATGAGCCGTAAATTTCAAGGTTGCGTATAGTGAATCGGTCAAGCCACATGTAACGGTCTTCTTCGATGCGGCTTATTGCGCGGATATGACTTGTTTGTAGGTGTTGTGTCATATCGAGGTAGTGCAGTATTCCGCCTGCGGCTTTCACTGCCTCATTCATACGCTCTATGCCAAAACCTTTGAGTCCTGAGGTCTGGAATTGTTTGGTCAGACGGTCTGTAGCACTTTCAGTAGTGAGCATCCAGTCTTCAAGTTCGAAAGTGAAGTATCGGTTGCCGAACAGTGACTCAAACTCCTGCCGTTTTCCTCGTTCATAAAGTACTTCTTTAGGCGCGAAGTTGTTTAGAAGTTTGTCTATATAGTCGTTTGCCCCCTCCGCTACAAGGAACTCGCCTGTGGATATGTCAAGAAATGCTATGCCTGTGAGCACCTGATGCTTTGCTGAATTCTTGTTTTCTGGCAGACTTACGCAGGCGACAAAGTTGTTTTCCTTGCATTGAAGAGTGGTGTCGGAATAACTGACACCTGGAGTGACAAGCTCGGTGACTCCACGTTTGACAAGGGTCTTTGTCAGTTTGGGGTCTTCAAGTTGGTCACATATAGCCACACGCAGACCGGCACGCACAAGTTTGGGCAGATAGGTGTCAAGAGCATGATAAGGGAATCCTGCCATCTCTGTTGCGGTAGCACTATTGCCGTTATTGCGTTTAGTGAGTGTTATGTTGAGTATCTTCGCTGCCTTGACGGCATCTTCAGAGTAGGTCTCATAGAAGTCACCACAACGAAACAACAGCATGGCGTCAGGATATTGTTCTTTTATCTGACGAAACTGCCGCATCATAGGAGTCTCTGTATGTGTTTCCGGTTTCATATTCAAAGTTATACCTTATTTGAAATCTATAATCACTTTTCCGTTGAACATTCTGCCAGTGAGGTAGTTTGGACAACCCCAGAGCATGTTGTGAGCGTCTGTCACCCAGAAATAGGAGTTCACGTTCTTGTAGTCAGTCAGGTTGAATACTTCGAACTGCAATGCCCAGCGCTTTATGTGCTTTGCATTTCGCATCCATGAGTAATGCTTTGCCGAAAACTCCCAACTTGCACCTATGTCAAGACGGAAATAGGTCTTGAGGTGCCCACGTACGCTCGGATTGTTAGGGTAGGCAAAAGGCAAACCATCGGAAACTATTGTCTTCAGGTGAACTTTGCATTGCGGCAGTCGAGGAATGTAGTCCTGAAAGAGCATTGAGAATGCAAAACGCTGTTCATTCATGCCTGTTATCCAGCCTTTGTCATCGTTGGTGAGATCTTGTTGTGATCGCATGGCAGAGAGTGATATCCACGACTCTGCTCCAGGCACAAGTTCACCATAGAGTTTGAGGTCAAGACCTGTTGTATAGGCTATGCCATCGTTTTCGCCAGAATAGCGAATACGCACATTCTCCACGGTGTAGTTCACAACGCGATCCATGTATTTGTAGTAGGCTTCTGCTGTCAATCGGAAAGGTCTGCCCCAAGCACGAAAGTAGTAGTCTGCACCAAGGATAACATGCACGCTGCGTTGTGCTTTCAAGTTGCGGTTAAGTTCAATGCGTGTCACTCCGTCATCACCTGTCACCATGCGGCGTAACTCTTTATAGAAAGGAGCTTGATAGTATAGACCTGTCGCAAAACGGAAAGAGAAGTCGCGTTTCCAACCAGGTAGCCACGTGAGTGAAGCACGCGGTGAGACAAGAAATTCATTATTAAAACTCCACCATTGTGCTCTCACACCGCCAGTCAGGAGGACGTTGCCTCCTTTAGTAATCCACTTGTATGTGTCTTGAATGTAACTTTGCAGACGCGCAGAGCGCATGTGTTCTTCACCACGCAGAGAGTAATAGAGTTCCATTTGGTCAGCGCCTGTAGGCATGCTGTAGCCCATTGAGTCGCGCCACTGCCACTCCTGTATGTGGTCATTGATAATTTCTGCCTGAGCAGACACTCCCCACTGCATTCTGTTCTCCCCACGTTGCCAAGAACCATTATGAGCGAGAGTGACAACACCTGCCTCAAGACGGTTGCGTGAGTGCTCGTGAAACATGCCTTTGCCAAGCACATTGCCGCCTATAGAGTCACTGTTTATAGTCTGATCCTTTGTCGCTGCTTCTGTCTGCTGACCGCTGGGCGATGTTAGGTCTGTCTGTGGGTTGTCTGTCATGAAGTAGTCATTGGTGATGTCGTAGTTTTCCTGCTCATTGGTATAGAAACCTGACAGGTCGAAACCAATCTCCACTTCCTTGTTTAATTTGCCTTTCACACTGAATGCACCAAACGCAGTGCGAAACATATCTTTTTCCTGACCTTCAAAACCTATTGTCAACTTGCGTGTAGCACTCAAACCTCCAAAACTCTCAGAAGCCTCTTCTGGCAGAAAACGGTAGGAGTTTTGTGAAAAGTTACCCATGAAACTCATCTCCCAGCGGGAGTCGAGTCCTTCGCACAGACGTTTCTTGTCGAGTTTCCAAGTGATATAAGTCTGGTAGTCAACGAAGTTGGGTTGGTAGTTTCCGTTGGTAGGCAGAGCGCCAAGCATATATTTGGAAGTCTTGTAGCGTATGCCGTGCATCATGGAGTATGTGCTGTCTCCTGTGCCAACATAGGCTGACACACCGAGAATACTTGCTGTGAGATTAGCTTCGAAACTCTTTGGACGCTTATATGTGATGTCAAGTACAGAAGACATCTTGTCTCCATACATAGCATTGAATCCTCCTGCTGCAAACTCAACATTCTCCACCATATATTGATTCACGAAGCTGAGTCCTTCTTGTTGACCTGCACGAATAAGCAACGGACGATAGACTTCTATGCCGTTGACATACACTTCATTCTCATCGAAATTACCACCGCGTGCATTATACTGCGAACTGAGTTCGTTGTTCTGTGTGACGCCTGTAAAAGTGATAAGAATACTCTCAATTGAACCACCAGAAGCATCCGGCATAAGGCGTGTTTGAGTGACATCAATTTTATCCATCTGCCCGGTCTGACGCTGTACGGCAGTCACCTCAACTTCTCCGAGGAGTTCGGTATTAATAGGTAACATCACGTTTATCTGCAGCACATCGCGGTCTGTCATGATACGCTGGCGTATGGTCTCATATCCTACCATGGAATAGACGAGTGTCAGACTGTCTGTCAACTCAACCTGCAAGTCATAGTAGCCGTTGCGGTTGGTGGTAGTGCCAATGGTAGTACCCTCAACATAGGCGTTGGCAAGTTCTATACCACGGTTGTCTTCGTCAAGCACATAACCAAACAAACGCACATTTCGTGCTTCTGTCAGTTGCCATGTTGCAAGCAAGAAGAGTAATATGTAGAGTATATGCCTACGCATCAGTTTCTATTTCCAAATATCAGAGAACCTATCCTCACCATTGTGCTACCTTCTGTTATTGCAGTGATATAGTCGTCAGACATACCCATAGAGAGAGTATCGAATGCATCTTCATCAGTGAAATACTGTTGTCTTATATTGTCAAACAATGTTCTTAGAGAGCGAAACTCCTGCTGAATCTGTGCTGTGTCATCAGTAAGCGAAGCCATGCCCATCAAACCGCGTATTCTAATGTTATGCAGTTGTTTGTACAACCCTGTTTGAAACATGTCGTGTAACTCGTCAACGGCGAAGCCAGTTTTTGTGCTTTCCTTCGCTACATGCACTTCGAGCAGAATGTCAACAATGCGGTCTGTCAACTCTTTGTCAATAGTCTCCATCAAACGCAAGGAGTCGACACTCTGTATCACAGAGGCATAGCGACATACGATGCGTGCCTTGTTTCGTTGCAGGTGACCTATGAAATGCCAGCGTATGTCTGCAGGTAGATGCTCTGCTTTGAGTGACAATTCCTGAGCACGACTTTCTCCAAAGTCACGTTCACCAGCAGCATAGGCTTCGAGAATCTCCGCTTCTGTGTGGTATTTGCTGACACACACAAGTTTCACGCCTTCAGGCAGGTGTGCGCGTATCTGTTGTATGTTGTCTGCTATGCTCACGTTATCTTCACTATGCGTTTTTCACCAGACTGAGCACGTCAACGATGCCGGTGACTTGGATGTTGGTAATTTCGTAGTCAGTGAT
>CAJOIR010000049.1 GCA_905234685.1 Paludibacteraceae bacterium | reverse complement strand
CACAAACCAGACTGAAGTGTTTGGTGAGTTCAACCTCGGAGATGTGGTGGAAGAAGCTCCACTGCATATAGGTTGGTACACCTATATACTTGGTGATGACTATATTCAAGACGATGCAGGCAACGTGAAACGTGCATATTCGTCATATTTAGACATATCGTATCAGTTCCATCTGCCAGTAGGCTTCTACATCACTCCGACAGTGGGTATGACTCCTTGGAAGAGTATGTACAACTACTACAATGAAGGTTTCTCTGTCAATAATGCCTCGCTGAAGTTCGGTTGGGAGTATGAAGCAGGTGACCACTTCTCTCTTGATGTATATGCCATGGCTATGGTAAACACCACAGGCATAAACAAAAACAACATCTGGAAAAGTTTCACCGACACCTACACTGACGTATATGCCAATGGTGTGAACACCCAACGCCTCAACTTTGCTATAGGTATCGGCTTGTGGCTGTATTAATTATGAATCAGCGTTGGCTTAAGATATGTTTCGCATTGCTGTTTGCTGGTGCGGCGGCATTCTTTTTGTGGGCATACCCCGACGAAAAGGAATTACGCTACTACCACAACCATGGGAATGTATTCGGAACATATTACAACATACGCTACGAAGCAACAAAAGACCTTGAAAAGGATATTCTGTCCGCTTTGAAAGACTTCGACGGTAGCCTCTCATCATTCAACAAGAAGTCAACCATCAGTCATATCAATCAGAACAAATCGGACAAAACAGACCTATATTTTGAGCAGATGTACTCCACTGCAGAAAAGGTGTGGCGTCAAACGGTGCTTTTGACATAACTGTAGCGCCTCTTGTCAATGCATGGGGATTCGGCTTCAAAAACAAGGAGAATGTAAGCCAGTGTCTTATAGACAGTCTTCGCCAATATGTAGGCATGGAAAAGATTTGCCTGCAAAGGCATCGTCTGATAAAGACAGATAACAATGTTATGCTTGACGCAAGCGCTATTGCCAAAGGACAAGCATGCGATGTGGTTGCAAGTCTGCTCAAAGACAAAGGTTGCAGTAACCTGTTGGTTGACATAGGCGGTGAGGTGGTGTTGCAAGGGGTAAACGATGAGGGCAAGCCGTGGCGTGTTGGTATCACAAAGCCAATTGACGATATTACAGGCACACAGAACGAGTTGCAGGAAATTATCAGTTCAACCTCTCTTGCTATGGCGACCTCAGGCAACTACCGTCAGTTCTACTATGAAAACGGAGTGCGCAGATCTCACACCATAGACCCTAGAAGCGGCTACCCCGTGAACCACACTCTGCTTTCAGCCACTGTCATAGCAGCCGACTGCATGACAGCAGACGCACTCGCCACTGCGTGTATGGTGCTTGGCAAAGACTCTGCAATGCTGATGATCGGCAAGGCGGATGACACCGAATGTTACCTGATATACTCATGCAATGACACCACAGCTGTTTGTATGACTGAAGGCATGCAAAAGATTTTATTTGCAGATGAAGGAAAATCATTGTAACTTTGCAGGCTATTTCGCAAAATGAAGAAGAAGGGTCTCATATTACTCCTTGTCTCTGTGCTTGCCGTCTCTTGCGGCGAGTACCAACAGTTACTGAAGTCACCTGACCCGGAACTCAAGTATGAGAAAGGTATTGAATTCTTCAATTTGAAGAAATACAGCAAGGCGCTGACACTATTTGAAGATGTTTCTACTTATTACAAAGGCACAGAACGCAGTCAGGAGGTACTCGTTTATATATCACGTTGCTACATTGGTCAGAAGAACTACACCTCAGCGGCAGAGTACTATCAGATATATATACGCAACTACCCCAAAGGACGTTATATCATAGAGGCTCGTTATATGGTTGGGCATTGCTACTATCTTGATTCACCCGATGCAAGACTTGACCAAACTATGACAAAAGATGCCATCACCTACCTTACGCAGTTCGTTGAATTGTATCCAGACAATGAGTACACCGCTCAGGCATACGAAGAGATAGAAGCAATGCAGAACAAATTGGCACAGAAAGAATACTACTCTGCCAAATTATACTATAACCTGGGAACTTATCTTGGCAACAACTATGAGTCATGCGTCATAGTTTCACGCAATGCTTTGAAGGATTATCCTGGTAACAAGTATCAGGAGGAATTCAGTTGGCTTATACTCCAATCTAAATACCAGCAGTTGGTCAATAGTGTTACCGAACGCCGTCAGGAGAGAGCACAAGATACTGAAGACGAGTGCTACAGTTTTATCACCGAATATCCGCAGTCAAAGCACCGCAAGGCAGCGGAAAAGATTCTGAATGAACTTAAAAAGATAATGAAATAAACAAAACTACAATATATTATGGATTACAAAAACAGCAAAGCACCTCACAACACTGTCACACGTGACATGAATGAGTTGAGTCAGAAAGTAGGTAACGTATATGAAACCGTTGCCATCATCTCAAAACGTGCAAACCAGATTTCACAAGAACTTAAGAAAGAACTTGACCAAAAACTGCAGGATTTCAATTCTCCGCAGGAAAACATTGATGAGGTATTCGAGAACAAAGAGCAGATAGAGGTTTCACGCTCCTACGAACTTCTTGCCAAGCCGTCACTGCTTGCTACAGAAGAGTTCCTTGATGATGACCTTGTTATCCGCAACACTTCGAAAGACAAAGCATTAGAGGAAGAGTGATTAGAGGAAAGCACATACTGATTGGCATCAGTGGTGGCATTGCCGCTTACAAGATACCGGAACTCATTCGTCTATTCAAGAAAGAAGGGGCGGAAGTATGTGTATGTACTACTAAAAACGCTTTACAGTTTGTCACTCCTCTCACACTTGAGACTCTGTCGAACAACCGCGTATATTCTGATGTATTCGCTCCTCATAATGAACATCAGACAGAGCACATATCGCTACCCGACTGGGCAGACCTGATGGTTGTGGCACCATGTACAGCAAACGTGATAGGCAAGATGGCGTCAGGCATTGCCGATGATGCCCTTACCACCACATTCCTTGCAATGCGCAAACCAGTGCTTGTAGCACCTGCAATGAATGAGAACATGCTCGCCCACCCTGCCGTGCAACGCAATCTGCAGACTATACGCTCATATTCCAACGTCACCATACTCGAATGTGATGAAGGATTCCTTGCATGTGGAACTACCGGCAAAGGTCGTATGCAGGAGCCGGAAGATATACTTGAAGTTGCTATATGCGCACTGACGAAGAAGACCATGCAAGGCAAGAGAGTGCTTATAACTGCCGGTCCAACACAAGAGCGGATTGACCCGGTGAGATATATATCGAACTACTCAACAGGAAAAATGGGTTATGCCATTGCCCGTGAATGTATGCGCCGTGGAGCAGAAGTGACTTTGGTAAGTGGTCCAAGCAACGAGCATTTTTCCGGAAAGACCATTCGTGTCACAACGGCTGAAGAAATGTATAATGCAGCGACAGAAGCATTTCATACTGCAGGCATCACCATCCTGTGTGCGGCAGTAGCAGATTTCCGCCCTGTAACTGAGACAGAGAGTAAGTTGAAGCGGCATGATGACATGCTACTCCCACTTTGCCCTACTAAAGATATTGCAGCCGATTTGGGTAAGATAAAGCGCAATGATCAGTTGCTGATAGGCTTTGCTCTTGAAACAGACAACGAGGAGCAGAATGCACTTGACAAACTCCGAAGAAAAAACTTCGACTACATCGTTCTAAACTCACTCAAAGATGAAGGAGCTGGATTCGGATACGACACAAACAAAGTGACTATATTTGCCGCTGATGGTACAAGCACATCATTGCCACTTGCATCAAAAGCCGAAACTGCTGAGTTAATAATTGAAGCAGTAATCTAAAAAAAACGGAGCAATAAGCTCCGTTTCCCTTATTTTACAAATCTTGAGAACAACCCTCTGCGCTTGGGCTCATCTTCTTGAGGCTCTGCGGCATCAGCAGGGTCTTCTGTTGGGGTAACATCCTCTGCCGGCGCACCTTCTGCTGCTTCAGGTACCCACTCCTGACGCTCTTCTATAGTACCAAACTTCTGCTCTACAAAGCCTATCACGTCACCAAGTGCTTCAGTAAAGTGCTTGAAGTCTTCCTTATATAGGAATACTTTGTGTTTCTCGAATGTAGGCAACTCTTCCTCTCCTGACTTCTTCTTGCTCTCTGTAATACAAAGATAAAGGTCTTCATTACGAGCTTTCTTTACATCAAGATAATAAATTCTCTTTCCTGCTTTCACTGAACGAGAGTATACAATCTCAGGTTCACGTCTGTCATCAAATCTGCGGTTTTCCATCTCCGTTTGTTTGTTTTATTCATTAATATATATGTCAGTGCCAATCATAGCACGTACAAAGATACTGCAATATTTTCGATTGTACAAATGTCTCCTTCATTTCTATGGCAAATCCTACAGAGGAATAACATTTGCAGTTTTCAGATTAAAGCATTATCTTTGCAAGTTATTTAGTGAGTTATTATGCGGAAATTTGTCACTATATTATTTTTATATCTGGCAGTATTCTTGCAAATATTTGCAAACCAGAGTATTGAATTATCAGACAGTGCAACTGTCAGTCTGTTTACGTGTACACCAGGCACAGAAACATATAGTAAATACGGGCATTCTGCAATACGCATATACGACCCACAGCAGGAAATTGACTGGACTTTCAACTATGGGGTGTTCAACTTCAGCGACAAGAATTTTTACATTAAGTTCACTAAAGGCTACACATATTATCAGTTGGATCTGGAACGTACTGACTGGTTTATATATTCAAGCAGTCAAATTGGCAGAACAACCTATGAACAAGTGCTGAATCTGACAAAAACGGAGAAGCAGGCACTGCTTGACGCGCTATTGAAGAATTATGAACCTCAGAATCGTTATTATCTCTATAACTTTGTCTTTGACAATTGTGCTACACGCCCATACAAACTGATGCGCAAGGTGCTCCCAACTCTGCCTGCACCTGAATACACATGCACTCCATTGACCTATCGTCAGGCTGTGCGACATTATTCTGAGAATAACTCGTGGCCAGGATTCGGCATTGACTTCGTCTTTGGTAGCAACGCAGACCGCGTTATGTCAGCAGAAGAAAGCCTTTTTCTGCCTGAAATGCTAATGAACTACGTAGCAAATGCCACATTGCCCAATGGTGAGCATCTTTGCCTTTGGAGCAACTGCATGCCTTTCATCATTAAAAGCCATTCTTGGTGGCAGTCGCCTTACTTTGTAACATTCATTCTTACTATTATAATACTCATTATTACAATTACAGATATAAAAAGGGGCAAATCATCATTGTGGTTTGACGAATTGCTGCTGTTTATAGGTGGTATGCTCGGATTTATATGCTTCTACCTGTCGTTATTCTCAATACACCCGTTGGTGGAAAACAACTGGAATCTGCTTAGTGTCAACCCCATTCTACTTTTACTCGCCATAACGCTGCTCATTCCAAAATGCAGATTGTGGATGCAAAAGCATGCCATTGTAATAAGCCTCTGTTGTCTTATGATTACATGTCTTAGAATACCTGCAATATACTTTCAGTCATGGCATTGGCTGATGATTCTACCTATTGTTCATAGTTTAAGAGGAATACTGCTAAGCAAATTTAAAGTTAAATGATTTAAAGAAACTATTAATATGACATCACAATATAAATTCTATGTATTAATCCTTTTGTTGGTAACGACCATGCTTCATGCTGAGCCACGGCTAATTGTGGTCGTTTGTGTTGACGGTCTAAACGAAAAGGCACTTTCCGAACTCCGTGGTTTTTGGCAACAAGGTGGTTTGCGTACAATGGAAGATGAGGCACACAAAGCCTCAGTCAACTTTCCACACCTCGTTTATGGAGGTTGTGAGACTCTTGCAACAATTATGAGTGGCACGACACCTGATTGTCACGGTATTTCTGCCGACTATTTCTTCGACCGCAAGGAGCGTAAAGTATGCAGTATTTTCGCTGATGAGACGGAGAAAGGCATAGGCAGTAATAATCATGTGTCACCAAGGTCACTTATCTCACCTACGGCTACTGACATTTTCCGCATGTCACACTCTGAACGCAGCAAGATATACGCAGTTGGCATCAACATGGAGAATACACTTCTGCTTGCCGGTCACGCTGCCAATGCATGTGCATGGCTTGAGCCACAAGATCTCAGTTGGGCAACTACAGGCTACTATTCTGAAGGTCTCCCTGCGGCCGCTGACGAGATGAATATCAAAGGGAGGATAACAGAACTCGCAGCGCAGCAATGGACTCCACGAATGGATGTAAAGACTTACATGCACCCCACTGACATTGAGAAAAAGAAAAGTTTCTCATACATACAGAATTCTGTGCTTCGTCAGTCGCCTGCTGCAAACACTCTCGTGATAGAACTCGCACTCAATCTGCAGAAACAGGCACAACTCGGCACTGACCCGCAAGCCGACATGCTGTTGCTCGAACTTACTGTCAACTCGCCTTCTGCTACGTCTGACCTGCTTGAAACTGCCGAGCAGGAAGATATGTATATACGTCTCAATCAAGACTTGGGGTGGCTCATGGAGCAACTAACCAAGCGCATCGGCAAGGACAACTACCGCCTCATCGTCTTCGGCAAACCTGTGCTTGGCAGCGGATTCAACTCGTTTGAGAAAGCAAGACTTCAGACCAACTTTTTCAATACTGAGCGCGCCGCTGCACTATGCAACACCTATCTAATGGCCATCTACGGTCATGAGCGTTGGGTTGATGGAGGCTATGGTAACAGCATATACCTCAACAAGACTCTGATTGAGCAGAAGAAGATGCGTCTCAGTGACATACAACAACAGGTCAGCAGTTTTTTGCTTGAGTTTGAAGGCACGCAGTCTGCTTTTGCTGCTACAGACCTACCTCTCCTGCAAGGCAACGGAGATGAAGCAAAATTGCGATGCACACTCAACAAACGTACTGCAGGCGACATTGTGTTCACCACTCAGCCGATGTGGGTCATTGGAGAAAACAAGAAGAATCTTATAGACCGTGTGACCGACATCGACCCTGTAGTACCGCTCATGCTCTGGACTACTGAACTTGGCATCGACATCGATAAACAGATGAGCGCTGAACAAGTAATGAAAGTAATATATAAATGACTTATAATATTATGAAAAGAACCATCTTATTCGCATTTGTG
>CAJOIR010000048.1 GCA_905234685.1 Paludibacteraceae bacterium | reverse complement strand
CGGCAGGTGCGGCTTAATCGCTTCATGTTTCGCATCGGTGATGAAGCAGTATCCGGCCGAAGCCGCTGAACTCTTCCAAGCCGCCGAGGACAACGCCAAGTGGCGTTACCGCTCATACCAGCGTATGCTCGGCGCGGAATGGAATAAGGAATAATATTCCACAGATTCAGCAGATTAAATAGTGAAAGGCATTCCGTTGTGGAGTGCCTTTCACTGTTATAGTGCGGCGGGAGATAGCCCGCCAAGTAGAACCTCAATTGTGGCTCTTTCGGCAAATCCGATGTCCGAATACCGCAACCATAAAAGCCCACCAGACTTTCATGTGGACACAAGGAACGCAACTTGCAGCCATGTAGAAGACGGCGAATCAAAGTAGTTTAAGTATGTCTTTCTCGATGTCTTCGGGTTTTGTGGTAGGAGCATAACGGTCAATTACGTTTCCTTCGCGGTCAATGAGGAACTTGGTGAAGTTCCACTTGATAGCCTTCCCGAAAATGCCACTCTTCTGCTCTTTAAGCCACTTGTAGAGAGGGGCAGCCTCATCGCCGTTGACTTTGATTTTGGCGAATTGCGGGAAAGAAACGTTGTACTTCAACTGGCAGAACGATACTATCTCCTCCTCTGTACCCGGCGCCTGACCTGCGAACTGGTTGCAAGGGAAATCAAGGATGACGAGTCCGGCATCATGGTGCTTCTTATAGAGCGCCTCCAGACTCTCATATTGTGGAGTAAAGCCACATCCTGTGGCAGTGTTAACGACCAAAAGGACTTTACCTTTGTACTGAGCCAGACTAACCGGCTGACGCTTGGTGTCGAGCACCGTGAAATCATAGATTGTTGACATAATGACTGAATTATTGTATTTCTAAAAGAATCACATTACTTTTTTTCACTTCTTTCCAACGATGGAATTAAGCATCTCCACCGACAGATCAGTGATGTTCTCCAGGATATTTGCAACAGAAAGCATTAGACGGTGGTCGGTGACATCCCAGTGACACCCCTGCGGAAAGCGGTCGTCCTCACCCTGAATGACGTACAGATAACCCAGCGACTTTCCGTCTTTTATCAGGCGGTCGATACACAAGACGCGCCTGTTAGGTTTTGAGATGACAATATTGCGCCAAATGATATTATGCGGCTGCTTGTCATGAGTATTTGAGAAAGTGGTGCGCCACACCGTCTCCACTCCTTCGTTATCTACTTCATAGTCAGGCAACATCTGGCACAATTCATCGCAATGGAAAAGATATATGCCAGGTTTGACCTGCTTGATATCTGTCACCGGGAAAGGAATATCCTTCACGAGCGACTGAGTGGACTGTGCTTCTGTAAGAGGTCGTTGCACACTGCAGGCAACAAGCATGCTGAGAAGCAAAAGAAGATATTTCTTATTCATATTTGTTTCAATCTACAGGTTAATCTCTTCAAACGACACCAGATTGTTCATCAAAGCGTACATGGTAAGAGCAGCTACGGAATGTAGATGTGTCTTAACCGTGATATGCTGACGATGAGTAATGACGGTGTTGACACTGATGCAAAGCGCTTCGGCAATCTCCTTGTTTATCATGCCTTTGGCAACACATCGAAGCACATCAGTCTCACGTTGTGACAGAGTCTCATCAGTTTTGTGCTGATGAGTGTTGTTATGCAGATTCAATAGGCTGGCGAACACCTGTTCGCGTGTGCCGCTGACATCCAGATTAGGGAAACCGGCTACGTGCAGGTTGCCACGCACAAGGGCTATGGTTATCTGAGTAAGCGAACGAAAATAGTCGGCATGCTGCTGCAAGAGAACGGCATTGACAAAGAAATGGACGAAAAACGGCCGTTTACCGTCTTTACGCTCTATATCTGCCATACAGAGTTCTACGGTCTGGTAAATAACCACCTCGGCAGAAGGCAACAT
The DNA here is from genome assembly GCA_905234685.1 of Paludibacteraceae bacterium. GTDB lineage: Bacteria > Bacteroidota > Bacteroidia > Bacteroidales > Paludibacteraceae > Colicola. Next base: position 10,456 of record CAJOIR010000048.1, on the reverse strand, counting down.
CGCTTCCAGACACTGCTGCAAACCAGCTGCTACAAGGTATTCAGGTTCTATTATAGCTATCGTACTTCTCATACGTGAAGTTTATTCATTTCCTCCCTGTGTATCGATATACTCCACTTTGTTGCCAATAGAGGAGAGATACTGCTGAAAGGCATTTTGACTTATCACCACCGTGCCACGACAGTCGTTGGGGTGGAAACTGAGGGATTCCGCCTTCTGCAGACGGCTGTCAAGGAAGAGTATCACATGGTGTTCAATGTCGTTAATCAAACCGAACGGACTGACGCTTCCCGGTTCGAGACCGAGATAACGCATCATCCTCTCAGGCGAAGCGAACGAGAGTTTTCCGGGTGCCTTCATACCCTTTGACACCAAAACATCTTTCAGCCAGTGTTCGATGTCGTGAATGGCGAGGTCATCGTCACAGGGGAAACAGATGAGATAATGCTGGTCGCCCTTGTGGTTGCGCATGAAGATGTTCTTGCAGTGCATGCTACCATCGCTACGCCACCATCGCTTTGCCTCCTCTATGCTTTTTCCTTCAGGGTGGTTATAGGTAGTGAAAGGTATATTATGCTCAGTCAGATAATGCAACACTTTCTCCTGACGCTCAGAGATGATTTCATAGTTTGTCTTCTCATGAATCACCACTGAAGGAGGACACTCGTACATTACTCTGGCGTGATTGGTCCGAATCAGTTGACTGTCAACACGGTTGCCTGTCTCACAATCAATAACATCACGCCATACCTCACCATTACGATAAATTATGCCGTCCTCACGCGAGAAGAACTCGTTCTCGGCATGAATGTGGAAGGTATGCTGCTGAGGCTTCAATGCACGGAGTTCGCCATGCAGATACTTGGCATCTACCCACAGCCTCAACTGGTAGGTGTTATTGGTGTCGTTTCGGACACGATAATCAATATAATTGTATGATATGCTGGTGCCTGTTCCAAAAGGAATCTGACGTCCGAAGTCAGGGAACAGGTCAAGTCCGTCGTGATGATGATGCTCGGCTATAGTGAGTTCACTATGCAGCACCATCCAGTGAATAAGGTTAGACAACTGACATAATCCGCCTCCTATGCCTTTCGCAGGTTCACCTTTGGTAATGGTAAGACCTTCCATGAAACCCTTACGGCTGGTAGTTCGTCCTATCATCTTCCAGACGGAGAAAGTTTCTCCTGGACGAATCATCACTCCGTCGATACGTTTCACCGCCAAAGCCAGGTTGGTAGCCTTGTTCTCTTGCAACCTCATATCAACATTACCGAGACGACGACGGATAAGCGATGTATGGCGATAGACGATAACCGGTAACGACTCGTCTTCACGCTTAGCAGCAAAATGCACGTGTGAGAGCGTGTCGTGGAGATGACGCTTCAGAATCTCCTTCTCAGTAGAAAGCCAATAGGTGAAAGGCGATATCTCACAAAACAACTTACGTTTTTTCATATAGTTTCATATAGTTTAAACGTTATAATATTACATTGTTCCATATCACTTAAAAGTAAAAGGAAGGAATCTGCCAGTTCGGCGACAATAGTCTGCATATTCATCACCGAAGTCATGCAAGAGTCGTTTCTCCTCAGTGAACACCTGAACCAGCATGATTGCCAAGCAACGACTGCCAAGTCCAAAGCCAAACAACATAACCTAATAAATAGACAAGCGTACCCGTCAACATAGGATTACGATTGAGGCGATAGGGTCCATTTATCATAAGGTGTTGTGTGCGAGGTGCAACCTCATGTCCGAATGCGTCCATTGGGTTACCTTTGCCCTGACGTTTCATATAGACGATTGTCCATACGCTGAGCGATAGTCCACAGAGAATGAGCACACCAGTGATTGAAGCGCGTAGAGCACCTATATGCTCCAACTGCGGCATGCCGGATGCCAACCACATAATGGTTGGAAGGAGAACTACGAACATCAGTCCGCCAAGGATATAGCCTGCTACATTACGAGTGTGTTTCATGATTGGATTGCATTAGTTTATAATAAATTATTTTCACGGATAGAATCTAACTCGCTTTCATATAGAATTGTTTGTCGTGTGACTCATGCCACAATAAAAACTGTTGAGACAAAGACCTGACACGCTTTGCATCGTTTGCAAAGCATGGTCGCCAGTGCAATGCCCTGTATAGAAACTGACATCGCTCCATTTGGTTCGCAGTTGAGAAGCGAGTCTAAGCAGTTCGTCTGCGTTCTCTTTATCATCCAACAAATGAAAACCTCCGAGCACTGAATGAAGGACGAGAGGAGAAGGCAGACTGTCCGACAGGTGTTTGAAAGAGTCTAGTATGTTCTCCAGTCCACTATGAGCACAACCGGTGAAGAGCAATCCGTCTGCATACAACACCAGTTCATGGCAGAAATCATCAGGAGAAAGCGATTCGATGCTCTGAACTGACAGCAGATGAGAGTTACCTTGAGGAAGCGGATGCATACGACAGGAAGGAAGAATAACCCTGATATCATCTGCTATCTGTCTGTCTTCATCAACAAAGATGAAACGTGACAAATCAACACCTTTCCACTCAGCAGTGATAGAGTGTAATCCGTTGCGATTGGAATAGAACTGTCTGTCTATACAATGCGGAGAAAGGATAACCTGAGCTTTGCTGTTGATTTTTAGAAAAGCGCGTAATCCTCCTGCATGGTCACAGTGTCCGTGAGAGATAAACACATAATCCACATCGGCTAAGTTGATGCCCAGACATTCCGCATTTCGGGCAAACACATCGCTTGCGCCTGTGTCAAGCAGCAGTTTATGCCGAGAGGTCTCAACATAAACCGACAGGCCGTGCTCTGTGAGCAAGCGGTTGTCAGTAGTGCGGTTATCTGTCAGAATAGTCCAACGCATGTCAGTCTGTTAACATCAGTTCGGTTGTGAATATATAAACTATAGTTTAATGTTTATGTTTTGTGTATTTCTGCTTTACAATCTCATATGAGTTGCAAGTAAGGTCTTTCAAAAGGTCATCGGGTGCAGTGTGAGGATTGACACCTATCCAGTGTTTGGGCGACTCGTTGTAAGGATTGCCTATGCAGTCGTAGCGAGCCTTGAGTTCATCAATGCTGTCGGGTTGGCATTTGAGAGAGATGACACAATAGTCGTTGCAGTCGAAAAACGAGAACATGTGTCCGCACACATAAAACACCAGCACACCCTCTCCGTTCTTAAACTTGGCGAACGGGAGTTTCTCCTCAACATCTGCACCGAGCGAGAGGCAGTAGTCACGATAAGATTCAATATTCATACGAGAATGAAATCAGAATTGAGGTGAAAATGCCTTATATTAGTATATACGATTACTGTCTATACGCATGCAAAGTTGATGATTTTTTCCCGAATATGCAAATAAAATTGCATTTTGTCAACAAAACTGATAATCCTATATCAGGAAATGCAGTAACTTTGCACCGTCAATCAGAACAAAAGCGTCAGAGAGTCGCATAAACATACAAGAAGAAAAATAAAAACAACAGATTATATGAAAACCATTTATGAATGTTCACGGAGCAAAGCGGTAAACTGGCTTACCGTCGCCGGTTTGCTGATAATTGTTTCAGCGATAGTGTACGAGATGTGGTGTATCACACAAGGCTTAAACCTCGTATTAGGCATCACCGTGACTCTGATTCTTATTTTTGCCATGCTGTCTTCATTCTTTGTGTATCCGCAATATGTGATAGCAACAGACGAAGGCGTAGGAGTACACACTCTGCTTCGCACAAAGTTCATTCCGTATTCCGACATTGAGAGCATCAAGCGTATTGACGAGTCGTTCATGAAAAGTTGGAACACAGTGCGCCTGTTCGGAATCGGCGGAATATTTGGATAAGCAAAGGCCTGGGAACATACGAGGCTTTTGTCACCGACTGCACAAAGGCTTTTATCATTTATCGGAAGAGTGGCATACCTGTTGTAATCAGTGTGAGCGAACCTGACGAGTTTATGCCGTATTTCCTGAAAGGAGGTGAATGATGGATATTCTTCAACAATTCTCAACCGCCTTGTTGCAGGCGAGGCAGCAAAAGCAGGTAACTCAAGAGCAGATTGCATGGGCATTGGGAGTGTCGCATGCCACATACAATGCATGGGAATGCGGACACAGACTCTGTCCTTACAAATACATCATTGCGCTCATCAACTACTTCAACGACGATCACTTCACCCGCCGCATGGTGCGCATCATGCTCACATTGCAGCACAAAATGGCAGGACTTGACAAGTTGTCGGAAGAACAACTCACAGCGTGGTATAAGAAACTGATTGCCGTCTTCACCGACGAGTGCGAAGACTGGCTTAAAAACATAACCAACTAAAAACGGAGTATTATGAAAAACAAACTCGGGATTTTCGTAGGAGCGGTGCTTGCAATAGCCTCATTATTGAAACTTTTGCAGATGTGGGGAGTCTTCAACGCCACAAGTGATTGGGTTGGTCGCGTGATTTACACCATTGAACCCTACTTCGCGCCTCTGTTGATTCTCGCCATCGGAGTGTTGCTCATCGTGTACGGCATCAAAGGCTACAAGTAATCAAACTTGGCAAATACAACAGATCAACCGTGCAAGGATAATTCCCTGCACGGTTGATTTTCATACATGCAAAATGTACTATTATTAAGATTGCAGGCTTATGGAGGAGGTATAGTGTTCCTATAGTGCTCTATAGTGTTTTTAATAGTAAAAACAGAGGCTGAAAATGTACTATTTTTAAGATTTTGCATTTTTCAGAGGCATGTTGCAGGTGTTAAATCAGAGATGAAGTGAACGCTTTTCACTTTGCGGTGTATGCAGTAGTGAGAGCGCACTCAGAAATAGATTATTAACCGCTAAAACTCAAAAATGATGAATAGGAATCATCTGATTATCACAGTAGCCGTAATAGCATTTGGCTGCATCGGGACACTTGAAGCATTCACACATTCGGAAACACAAGAGCCGCAAGAAATCCGTGGTATTGTTGTAGACGAGCATGATGCTGCATGGTATGAACAACAACAAACACTTTGGTACAAGAAAGCGAAAGCCAATCCCAGAGACGAGCATGCGTGGGAACAATGTTTCAGTTCTGCGCGTTATGCCGATATGCTCAATGAGCAGTACGGCATGACCACTCGCAAAAAATCCCTGCTTGACGAAATGAAGAATCATATTCCAAACTCGTTTGCTTATAACCTCGCAATGTATCAGACAAAACGCGATATCTACGGCGAGGACGCAAGTCCATGGGCAGAAAAGGCATTAAAGCAGATTCCGGCAAATGTAGGTCGCCAGAACACGACAATGCTGATTTCATATTTGGTAATGAAAGGCGAACTTTCCAATGCCGACAAAGCCACTTTGCACACACTTACGCAATCACTTTATGAAAGCAATGCCTTTCCTTCCTATTTGCTTCGCTATTCCGACAACTGCATGCGAGGTATGGAACAGAATGCACTCTATTTCGAAAATGGCGATGTGTCGTTTTATTGTCCACTCATTCTGCAAGAAGCATTGAATCTGCACACAGACAAAACAGTCATTCCCATTTCATTTCTCGCTATACCTGCATATCGTAACGCGCTATGTCAATCACTTGGCATTAAACCATTTGAAGAAAAGGATAATTATGATTCGATGGATTTGTTTTTCCATGAGGTGATAGAATACATCATCAATAAAAGCAAGCGTCCTGCATATTTCTCTCCTCATGAGTCAATGACGAAAGAAAGTAATTTTAATCGCAAATTGTACAATGAAGGGTTAGTATTCCGCTACTCTACTCACCGCTACGACAACATGGCAATAGCACGGAGGAATGTCGAGAAACGCTACAGTCTGCAATACCTTGTCGAGCCTAAGTATGTCAACGAAGAGCAATGGTCTGGCAGTGAGCGCATGGGACTCAACTATATGGTGATGCTTGCACCGGTGGTAAAAGCCTATGAACACGAAGGTGACACCGTACGGGCACAACAGTTGGCACGCTACTTGAATGCTGCAGTGATGCAGACCTCATTGCCACAGGAAGAAAAACAGAAGTATTTTGACCTTTTGAACGAGAAGCAATGACATTCACGTTGTTTACCGATTACAAAGCGCTGACAGACGAGCAACTCATGGAGAGAGTACGTCTGCATACATCTGAAAAGGCGTTTGAAGAGATATACCACCGCTATGCCAGACTGTTGCAGGGGTTCTTTTTCCGTCGTCTTGGAGGCAACGAGGAACAAGCTTTAGACTTGACGCAGGACACTTTCTTGAGGATGTGGGGCGCAAGAGAGCAGTATGCACTTAATGTAAATGTCCGCACGTGGGTTTTCACTATCGCATACAACCTCTGCAAAAACATCTACAGGCAGAACATGCATGAGCAGGAATATCTCGACTCACTGCCTGCAGAAGAGCCACTTGCCGAAGACAACACTCCAATCATTCTTGATGCAGCTACTTTCGACAAGGCATTGCAACAAGAACTACTAGGTATGTCAGAGCAGCAGCAAATGCTGTTTGAACTCCGTTTCACGCAGGAGCTTACTGTGCCTGAGATAGCAAGAATACTCAGTATTCCCCAAGGCACTGTCAAGTCTCGCCTGCATACACTAACCGAATATTTAAGGAAAAAACTAAAGAATTATGAATAGTTTCGAACAACAACTAACCTCATCAGCACGCCGCTTGCGTCAGCAGACAGATGACAAACTGAAAGTGTCTGAATTTGCCAGTCACAATGTAGCAAACCGAAGTATAAGAAGCTACTGGGGTTGGATTGCCACTCCTGCCGCTGCTGCCGTAGGTCTGCTGATAGGTCTGTCTGTCGACCGCCCGGCAGACGACAACTTATATTCAGGTCACAACACACACACAACTACCATCACACCTGCTATACTTGCAGCAGACACTTCCGGTTGCTGCATAGCAGATGATGGCATTGATTACAGTCTGCTTGTGTCGCTCTGACTTACTTGGAAACGCTTATTTTGCGTAGTTGATAGCTCTCGTCTCGCGTATGACGGTTATCTTCACCTGACCAGGATAAGTCATCTCGTCTTGAATACGCTTGGCAAGGTCGAAGGAAAGCAACTCTGTGTCCTTGTCAGACATCTTGTCTGCACCTACTATCACGCGCAATTCACGACCTGCCTGAATGGCATAGGTCTTAATTACGCCGGGATAAGAGAGTGCAAGGTTCTCAAGGTCGTTGAGGCGCTTGATGTATGCCTCCACTATCTCGCGTCTTGCACCGGGACGCGCACCTGATATGGCATCGCATGCCTGAACAATCGGCGCAAGCATAGTCTCCATCTCCATTTCGTCGTGGTGGGCACCTACAGCATTGCATATATCTTCCTTCTCACCGTATTGCTTGCATATCTGCGCGCCATACAGAGCATGTGGCATCTCAGGATTGTCCTCCGCCACCTTGCCTATGTCGTGGAGCAGACCTGCGCGGCGTGCTTTCTTCGGGTTTAGACCGAGTTCTGTTGCCATAGCGGCGCAAAGGTTGGCTGTCTCGCGGGCATGCTGGAGTAGATTCTGACCGTAGGAAGAGCGGTATTTCATGCGACCAACCATCTTTATCAACTCTGGATGAAGCCCGTGCACACCGAGGTCGATGGTAGTGCGTTTGCCGGTCTCTATTATTTCCTCCTCAACCTGTTTCTGCACTTTCTGAACTACCTCTTCAATGCGGGCAGGGTGAATACGACCGTCGGTAACAAGCTGATGCAGTGCAAGACGAGCTATCTCACGGCGCACTGGGTCGAAAGCGGAGAGAATAATAGCCTCTGGTGTGTCGTCAACAATGAATTCCACACCCGTGGCAGCCTCCAAGGCACGTATGTTTCTTCCCTCGCGACCGATTATGCGGCCTTTCATCTCGTCGTTCTCGATATGGAATACAGAGACTGAATTCTCTATTGCTGCCTCAGTGGCAATACGCTGTATCGTCTGAACGATTATCTTCTTAGCCTCTTTGTTGGCAGTCATGCGAGCGTCTTCCATTATCTCGTTCACGTATGCCATGGCATTCGTCTTGGCTTCGTCCTTGAGCGACTCGATGAGTTGTGCTTTCGCCTGCTCAACCGACAGACCGGAGATAGTCTCCAGTTGCTGTTGTGCCTGACGGTGAAGTTTCTCCGTCTCACGCTCTTTGAACTCCATTGCCGCTTTCTGCTGCTCCAACTGTTGCTGCAGTTTCAGCAACTCGTTCTGAGCACGTGCCACTTCACTCTGTTTTTGGTTGAGCTGGCGTTCGCGTTCTTGTTGGCGCTCTTGTGCCTGTTGTTGCTTAATCTGTTGCTGGCGCACCATGTTCTCGTGCTCCAGTTTCAAGGCTATGAATTTCTCTTTTGCCTCTATTATCTTGTTTTTCTTCAGTATCTCCGCCTCTTCTTGAGCCTTGGCTATGATGCCGTTGCCCACATAGCGGAATATAAGGTAGGTCACACACGCTCCCAAGAGCAGAGCGCCTACCGCAATGAGTATCACATATAGCATATTCATGGTTTTAACATTTTGATTTATTTTATTTTCTCTTCTATTAGTCTGTTTAGTGCTTCTATCTTGTCTTTCACGGGGATAAGGTCTTTCTCGCGTATATCGGAATGAAGGTTGACTGCCACTTCAAGTGCCGTATATACCCAGAGTTTCTCCACCGAGAGTTGAGGATAGGCGGCGGCATAGCGGCGGTATGTCTCGTTCAGCGTCACTGCCGCCTTGCGGTATATCTCCTCCTTGTCGCGGTCAACCGAAAGACGCACTTCATGAGCATCAAGACGCAATGTTATGTTTTGCTTCACCGACATATATCAACTGTCTGCCCTCTTCAAATTATCTATTACCTTATCTATCAGCGTTATCATATGCGTCAACTGACGCCTCACCTTGTCTCTCTCTGGTGAGTCTTCTGTCATTGCATGCGCAGCTCTCAAGTGGTTGTAGTCACGCCGTAGCACCGACAACTCCTCATGCGTGCGAATCATCTCCTGACGCTGACGCTCGTTGTCATCATGCAGACGAGCCACCTCCTCAAGGAGGCTCTCACGCTCATGAAGAAGAGCAACTATGTTCTTCTCAAGAGCCGCAAGCGACTCGTTTGCGGAAGAAGACATCAGAAACTGTAGCCTATACCTAAGCCGAGTACGCCTTTCAGCTGAACACGCTCCTTCAGGTTGCCGGCTTTGTCGGCAATCAGAGTACCGTTGTAATACTTCAGGCTGGTGGAGAGCGTTACTTGCAGGCATTTCAAGAACTGATAACTCAGATTCACATCCCAGTCAACATCAAAATGACCGAAGTAACGGTTGTTGTTTGAGTACTCGAAGTAGTTGCTGTTCACATCACGGCCTACCCACGAACCGGCGCCGTTGGCAGCCTCGTAGATGTCTTTCAGGCTGAATCCTTTGCCTTGATACGGGGAGAACAGAGCGAGTGTGGTGCTGAGTTTGAAGTCTTGATAGGTGTATGCAATAGCACCTTTGAAACTCAAACCGAACTCGGCACGGAAGTCACGAAAAACTTTGTCTCCGGTAGTCTTGTCGTATTTGTAAGTACCATATTTTTCCTGCAGACTCTGACGGAAATCACCATAGGCAGCTTTATAAACATCGTAATCATAAACTGCTTCTGCGGCATCATAAAGCCCTTGTGCTATCGCACGTGCAGCATCGTCGGCAGCATGGTCGATATCATACTGAAGAGGACCGAGGTAACTCTCTTTTGTGTAACGCTGATTCCATTTGTCACCTACGTATGCGGTGGCAATACGACCTGCGATAGGAGAGAGATAGATGGAGAAGTCAGCGCCATTGTAGGACTTCTTCCAATCAATACCGACGGAAATGTCAGTGTATGAAGGAGCGAGCCACTTGGAAATGGCGGGATTATAACCAGCCACATAGTCGCGGCCAAGGGAATACTGGCTCTGGAAACTGCCGAGTACTGTCAGATACCATGTCGGGTGAAACTCCCAACCGAACTTGGTGGCGAGTTTGATGTTGTCACTCGATTTCTGGAAAGCATCTTCTTCCTGGTCTATCCATGTCAGACCGAAGTCGGTGTCGAAGTTGGTCTCCCACGCTATTGCATCCTTGTGGTAGAGAAGGTGAAGTTTGCCATATACTATGCCGTTCACGTTGTTCTTACCACCGGCTGCCCAGTTCATCAGACCGGTCGCTGCTGCGTTCAGACCTACCGTGCCGTCAAATTTCCAGGCTTTCTCACCTGTATCAACTTTCTTTAGGTCATCGCCCGCTGACTTCGCTGCATCGGCGTTGCCTGTTACTGTTGCTTTGTCAACATCCTGCGCATAAACAGATGACGTTCCTATCATGCACACTGCTAAAAGTAAGTGTTTGAATTTCATTGTAGTTCTTATTTTGAGTTAGTATTTATTGTTAACTGATTGGCACTATTTTCCAATTCAACTGCAAAGATAATACAATTATTT
>CAJOIR010000047.1 GCA_905234685.1 Paludibacteraceae bacterium | reverse complement strand
ATGAAAACGATAGTTATAGCAGCTGGTTATGCAACCCGACTGGGAGAGTTGACACGCAACTTCCCAAAACCTTTATTGAAGATAGGCGAGAATACCATATTAGGCAGAATGCTGGATGACATTGACAATATAGATTGCATTGACGAGCATATTATAGTTACAAATCACAAGTTTGCCAATATCTTCGAGGAGTGGGCGGCAGAACGCAGCCATCAGAAAGCACATGAAAGGACAAAGATGACACCTATACATGTGATTGATGACGGTACAGAAACCAACGAGACAAGACTCGGGGCGGTATGTGACCTCACATACGCAATAAAGACTGCCGGAATAGACGAAGATATGCTTGTTGTAGCAGCTGATAACATATTGTTTTTCTCTTTCAAGGATTTTGTCAGATTTGCCGATGAAAAGGGCACTTCCTGCATCATGTGCCACCGACAGGATGATATACAGAAACTGCAACGTACAGGTGTAGTGGAACTGGACAAAGACATGCGAGTGCTTGGTATGGAAGAAAAGCCGCAAGTTCCGAAGACGCACTGGGCAGTACCACCGTTTTACATATACAAACGTCAGGATATACCGTTAATATTGAATGCAGTGGATAACGGTTGCGGAAAAGATGCTCCAGGTAATCTGGCGCATTATATGGTAGAGCACACGGTTATGCATGCATGGCCTATGTCGGCAGGAAGGTTTGACATAGGCAGTTTGGATACATATCATGAAGCAGTGAAACTTTTCGGGTAAGCCCATTTTGACAAAAACAAATATATTTCCAAAATATATATGGAAAAGATTGAACTTAACGGCAAGACTATTCTGGTAACAGGCTCTGCAGGCTTTATAGGCAGCAACCTTGTAAAACGTCTGTTCAAAGACACACGAGGTACAACCATTGTGGGTATTGACAACATGAACGACTACTATGACGTGTCACTGAAAGAGTTTCGTCTGAATGAACTGCAGAAAGCAAAGCCAATTGATATTAAATATGTATTCATAAAAGGAGACATAGCAGACAGAGATATCATTGACAAGGTGTTTGCCGAATACAAGCCTCAGATTGTTGTCAACCTTGCTGCACAGGCAGGCGTAAGATACTCGATAACCAATCCTGACGCATATATACAGAGTAACCTGATTGGTTTTTACAATATTCTTGAGGCCTGCAGACATAATCCGATTGAGCATCTTGTATATGCAAGTTCATCGTCGGTGTACGGTGCCAACAAGAAGATACCATATTCTACTGATGACAAAGTGGACAACCCGATAAGCCTTTATGCAGCAACGAAAAAGAGCAACGAACTGCTTGCACATGCCTATTCAAAGTTATATAACATACCCTCAACAGGCTTGCGTTTCTTCACGGTGTATGGTCCTGCAGGCAGACCCGACATGGCATATTTCGGTTTCACCAACAAACTCAGGAAGGGTGAGACGATAGAGATATTCAACTATGGCAACTGCAAGAGAGACTTTACATACGTTGATGACATTGTTGAAGGAGTGGTGAGGATAATGCAAGGTGCACCCGAGAAAAAGACAGGAGATGACGGTCTGCCTCTTCCGCCATACGCCGTGTATAACATAGGTAACAATCAACCCGAAAACCTACTGGACTTCGTACAAATACTTCAGGAAGAGCTTACACGTGCAGGAGTGTTGCCAGCGGACTACGACTTTGAAGCACACAAGCGGCTTGTGCCTATGCAGGCAGGAGATGTGCCTGTGACATACGCCGACACCACAGCGTTGGAACGCGACTACGGTTTCAAACCTTCCACACCACTGAGAGAAGGATTAAGAAGGTTTGCAGAATGGTACAAGAGTTTTTATGCATAAACCAAAGTATCAGTGATGTCAGGATGAGCTTAGGATGAACTTAGGATGGTATAATATACAACCAAGGGCTGCGGCAGGAATGTCGCAGCCCTTGGTTGCTAAAAGGCCATGCCACCTGAACATGAAACAGTACCAGTGACATGTCAAAAGAAACATGTTACTTTTTGAAGTAACGGTTGAAGAGGCCTTCGAAGCCGCGTCCGTGACGAGCCTCGTCTTTAGCCATTTCGTGAACAGTGTCATGAATAGCGTCAAGGTCAAGAGCTTTGGCACGTTTGGCAATACGGAACTTGTCGGCACACGCTCCCTGCTCAGCAAGCATACGTTTCTCAAGGTTAGTCTTTGTATCCCAGACAACCTCGCCGAGCAATTCTGCGAACTTGGCAGCATGCTCAGCCTCTTCGAAAGCATACTGACGGAAAGCGGCTGCAATCTCGGGATAGCCCTCACGGTCAGCCTGACGCGACATGGCAAGATACATACCCACTTCGGAGCATTCGCCATTGAAATGAGCCCGGAGGTCGGTAAGCATTTCCTCGTCACAACCTTTGGCAACGCCTATCACATGTTCTGTTCCAAACTCAAGTTTGTCACTCTTAATTTCCACGAATTTCTCTCGCGGCTGTTTGCACTGCGGGCAACGCTCCGGCGGCTCCGGTCCTTCGTGTACGTAACCGCACACACTACACATCCATTTCTTTTGCATAATGATTATTGTTTAAGTTGATTTCCACCTTGCAAAGGTAAGGAATATATATGGAATAAAAAAACAAGAAAATAACATTTGCATGATTGGCAAGAATATTGTAACTTTGTCGGCAAGAAAAGTCTGCTTTGTCCGAAAGCAGTAAAAGCATCTTATGAACAAGCATATAAGCATATTGTGTATTCCGCTATTATGGCTGCTGGCATCAGCGCCGGCACGAGCACAGTACAGCGAGCTTTACAGCAACGCTGAGGCGCAGTATGCTGAAGGTGTGGAATTGTATATGCAAGGCAAGTGGGGTGCCTCGGAAAGAGCGCTGAAAAGTTACAAGGGTAACACCCACAAAACGCAGACGCAGTTCTATCTTGCTGCCGACGCCTTTGAAATGCGGCGTAAAGACGCCAAGAAACTGCTGCAGGCTTATCTAAAAGACAACACTTACACTCCCTACGCCTCGGAGGTGCATTTCATGTTAGGCACCATGCTTGTAGAGCAGAACAAGAACAAGCAGGCACTGAAGGAGTTTGAGAATGTAAAGGTTAAAGAACTGTTTCGTCCTCACCAGGCGGACTATCATTTCCACCGCGGCTATGCCTTCATGAAACTCAACGAGCCTCAGAAAGCTGCAAGCAGTTTCGGCAAACTGAAAGACACGAAGAGCCGCTATACGCTGCAGGCGCGCTATTACTACGCCTTCTGTCAATACTCCATGCAGAACTACGGCAAGGCGCTGCCGGAGTTTCTCCAGATTGAGGACACAGAACTATACAAAGACATCGTACCTTACTATATAATCCAAATCTATTATGCACAAGGGCAGACCGAGGAGGTTCAGTCAAGGGCGGAGACACTTCTTGCAGAGAAACCTGACAACCCTAACAACGGCGAACTGCACCGCATGATAGGAGAGATTTACTACAAGCAGGAGAAATATCCTGAAGCTGTTGCACAACTTACTGAATACGAGAAAGACGCAACTGCGCAGAAGAAAGAACTGCTGCGTGACGATGCCTATGCACTCGGCATGTCATATTACAACATGTCACAGTGGCAGTCTGCCGCAGACTACCTGAACAAAGTAAGGAAAGAAGAAGACGAACTGACACAGAACACATGTTATCATCTCGGTAACACATACGCCAAACTTGACAACACTCAGTCCGCGAAGATGTCATACGGAGCAGCTATGCGCTACAACTTCAACAACCGCATACGCGAAGAGGCGATGTACAACTACGCTCTCACTACATACAAAAGCAGTTCGCCGCTTGGAGAGAGTGTCACAGCCTTCACTGACTTCATAAAAGAGTATCCTCAGTCACAATACAAAGAGAGCATTTACGAACTGTTGTGTGACGCCTTCATTCGTTCCAACAACTACTCGTCAGCCCTCACTGCGCTTGACAGCATAGAGAACCCGACAGAAAAGATGGAAGACACGAAGCAGTATCTGAGATACCAACTGGGTTCCGACGCCTACATGCAAGGCAGAACAGAAGAAGCTATCAAATGGTTTGACGCCATCATAAAAAAAGACTGCGAAAGAAGCCGCGGTCAGCCTCAATGCCGCGACCCTATAGTGACAGAGAGTTACTACCTGCGTGCCGAATGCCTCTACAAACAAGGCAAATACAAGCAAGCTGAGGAAGACCTGAAGCAGATGATGGCACGACAGGACTTCAACAAGAGTGCCAACCGGCTGCACAGTTATTATGCAAGAGGCTATGCATGCTTCTCGCAAAATGACTACAAGTCAGCAAAAAACTGGTTCTCGGACTACATAAAAGAAGCCCCACCGAATGAGGCTACATACAACGATGCACTTAACCGTATAGGTGACTGCTGCTTCAACGACCGAGACTTTCTGCAAGCCGAAAGTTACTACAAGCAAGTCGCAGCTGACGGAGGTGTAGGTGCTGATTATGCCCTTTTCCAGCAAGGTTATGCATTGGGGTTGATGAAGCGTTACTCAGACAAAGTCAATGTATTGGAGAGCCTTCTCAGCAAATACCCGAAGTCGGACTACGCTGATGATGCGTTGTATGAGATAGCACGCGCCGAACTTCAGCGCGACAACAACCATGCAGCAATAAATGCATATCAGCGACTGCTTTCTCAGTATCCGAAGTCATCCATTGCCCGTAAGGCTGCGCTTGAAAAGGCAATGATATACTACAACGACAAGCAGTACGCACAAGCCATAGACGGCTACAAGCAGGTGATAAAAGACTATGCCGGAAGCGAGGAGGCTTATAGTGCTCTCGACGGTTTGGAGGCGGCATATATAGAAACTGACAATGTGGCTGAGTATCTGGCATACACAAAAAGTCTTGGCAGAATCAACATGACGACAAATGCCAAAGAGGATTCACTCACCTATATTGCCGCGGAGCGTCAGTATATGTTGGAGAACTATACTCAGGCCGTGGCAGGTCTGCAGAAATACGTGACACAGTATTGTCCCGGTGGCAGATATTGTACCACGGCGCAGTATTACCTTGCTGACAGCCACTACCGCCTCTCGCACAAGGACGAGGCCATGCAGGAGTTCATCACGCTTGCCTCAATGCCCGGGAATCCGTACATGGAGGAGGCTCTGACAAGAGTAGCAGAGATAGCATACGACAAGGAAGACTACAAGACGGCATTGACATACTTCAAACGATTGCAACTGTCAGCCGCCAAACAGGAAAAGGTCAATGCGGCAAGACTCGGCGTGCTTCGTTGCAGTTACCTTTTGGGCGAAAACAAGACCACTGTCAACATAGCAAGCGAGATACTGTCAGACGCAGCCATGGGAAAAGACATGCGTCAGGAGGCGCAGTACAACCGTGCCAAGGCATATCTTGCTCTGGGTGAAAGCGACCTTGCCATAAAAGACCTTGAGGAGACAAGCGCACAGGTGCGTACTGCGGCAGGCGCAGAGTCGAAATATCT
The DNA here is from genome assembly GCA_905234685.1 of Paludibacteraceae bacterium. GTDB lineage: Bacteria > Bacteroidota > Bacteroidia > Bacteroidales > Paludibacteraceae > Colicola. The sequence continues at coordinate 1,312 of CAJOIR010000047.1, read as the reverse complement.
GTTGGCAGAGACATGGTTCCGCAAACACGACCTTGACAAGTCGGAGGCGCTGATAATGGAGTTTGCGCAGAGCAACACACAGCAACAGTACTGGCTTGCAAGAAGTTTCGTACTACTTGCTGACATCTACGTCGAGCGTGGCGACTTGTTCCAAGCCAAACAATACCTGCTTTCGCTCAGACAGAACTACCGCGTGCAGGACGATATTCAGACATTATTAAACGAGCGGCTTGAGAAGATTGAACAATTAGAGAATGCCCCAAAAGAGGCAGAGAAAGATGATGAAGAGGACTGACAGATACATATTGTGGCTTGCCGCCTTCTGCTTGAACATCTTCATGCTGGAGGCACAGACTGACACCATCACGCGTGTGGTGCAGGTTGAACGCGAGTTCCAACCTGTCATCACCGCTGCAGGCAAACTTGATGTCAAGCCGCAGTTCTACGAAACGCAGACAGAACCTGCAAAAATCAGTTTCTCCGAATACTCACAGTCTCTTGAACCAGCCAACAGCGAACTGAACACTCTCGGCTGGGCACCTACCAACTTCATCATGCCCACCCCGCTCAACGGCTTTCTGCGTGCAGGCATAGGACATCCGCATTCACTCTTCGACTTCAACTACCGCCTTACCGAGAAACGCAGTCTCTCGCTCAACCTCAATGCACACCATCACGGACAATGGGGCAAAAAGACGCTGGCTCACTCCTCGCTGGGAATGGACATAAACAAGTTGTTCAACAAGACAGAACTCTTCTTCGGCGTGAATGCGGAGAACATCTTCCTCACCCGCTATGGCAGGTATTTCCGCTATACTGACACAGGCAAGATGACAGGCAACTGGCAAGGTCTGAACAGCTACAGCGACTTTACTGCCGACGACAAGAACGCGCAGTGGGAGGTGATGACACGACTCGGTGTGCGCTCGCTGCCTGATGCAGACATCAAATATCTTGTGCAGACAGGCTATGAGCCTTTCATCATGAAGCATAACACTGTGGAGCACACCGTCAACACGCAAGGTATGTTTGAGTGGCAGAAGAACACACACCATGTAGGCGCCAACCTGCATGTGGAGAATCATATCTACACATTTGACCATGCAGAGACAAAGGCTTTCTATGCTGCCCACCCCGGGCTTTACAACAACAACGACTCAACCAAGACAGACTACCATGCTGTCAAGTTAGAGCCTTATTATGCCTACAACGGACGACGTTTCTCTATTCATGCAGGCGTCAACCTTGACTTCTGCATAGGCAAAGGCAAGCTGTTCCTGCCTTCACCGGAGGTCACCTTTGAAGCGAAACT
>CAJOIR010000046.1 GCA_905234685.1 Paludibacteraceae bacterium | reverse complement strand
ATTTTAAACACTCCTCGGTCATGAACTCGCACTCATTGACCAGGAGGGAAAAGGCGAAGCACACTTGCTTCCCAAAAGCGGGTGCAAAAGTACTGCAAATCTTTTATATGACAAAATATTTTCCTGAAAAAATGCAGATTCCCATTAAAAAAAGTGATTTTTGCCACACAAATATGGCAAAAACAAGTAATAAGTAACAAGTTATAATGGTGACAGTTTATATATATACGTATTTATTAAAGTACGCGCGCGCACACAAGTACACGCGCATACAGGTATTATGCATAAGTAATGATTAAACTTACGGAATGTTCTTTACCAGACGAACACTATTGCCATAACTTCTGTAAGTGGTGAACATCCGCGTTCCGTCATCTTGGTTCGATCCGAAATACCATGCAGTGGCAGCATCATCTGAAGGTGTGGACGACCAGTATCTCGGACCGTAATTGAGCATATTCACACGCGGAGACGGATCTGTTGCACTTTGATACGTACGACATCCACCCGATGGAAGGAATACTGCACCTGCATCCTGCAATTGAGACCACTGTGAGATAGTGTAGGTATTGACTGAGAATGACGTGGCACCTGGACTGAAACTGATTCCCGAAGGCTTCTCGAAATTGTCAGGGAGGAAGATAAAACCGTTAATATTGTTCACATTGGCCATACCACACAAATTGTTGGCTTGAGGACGTTTCGAATAGAGATATTCCCATTCGCCTTTACTTAGTGTTCTCCAAGAATTACCGGTGCCCGGCATATTATTACCCCAATCGGTAAAGCTCTTGTGGGAAGCACCACCTGTGGCACTCGCATTATAGTACGACAAGTTGTCGCCTTTGCCCCATTCGAACAAATCTATCCAACCTGTATAAGTGCTGGAAACAGCTTCGTTGGCAGCACCTATGACGTCATATTGATTAGGTGCAAAACGTGCGGTGTTGGTGCTTGCCTGATACTGAAGGTTACCCGGAGCAAACTCCACTTTCGTGGTAGCACCCACTGTAAATGGATACGGTATTCCTTCACGAGTGACAGTAAGAGAAGCCTATTTCTCTGTGTTTTGGAAGTTGATAATAGCCGATTTGGCAGGTCCTGTACCAGTATTTGCTTCTGCCGTGACCGTAAGTTCATCATCTCCGCTACCCGAAGTGGGAGTAATAGTGAGCCAATCGGCATCGTAACTCAGACTCCAGGCTGTAGCACTTGTGACCGTCACCTTCTTTGAACCACCTTCTGCAGGGAAGGAGATGGACGTCGGATTGAGAGAAATCTCGTTGGTAAACTCGGTGACATATAGTCCACATGAGGCGGTGATGAATTCGCCACATCTGGCTTGGATAAGGGTAATACCCGGTTTGAGGGCTTCAACAAGACCGTCATCAACAGTAGCCACCGAAGGATCTGACGAAGACCATACCAACTCCTCGGCAAAACGCTCTGATTCAGCAGGAGTATAGGTCACGGTGAGACGGAATTTCTGTCCTTCTTGAAGTTCCAGACTAGAAACATTGAATGCGATAGCCTCCACAGGAACAGGATCGGGTTCCGGAACCACCTCCACTTTGCAAGAAGCTTCGAAACCTTTGTAAGTAGCGGTGATAGTGGTCGTTCCTTCTCCTTTTGCTTTCACAAGACCCTCATCGGAAACCGTTGCCACTTTTTCTTTTGACGATTCCCAGTTGATAACCGGATTTTCGGGTTCAGCTTCCTCAGGATCGAAGAAGACGCGCAGTTGATAGGTTTGACCTACTTCAATCTCGATAGAGCGTTTGTTCATACTGATACCTTCGAGCTTCGCTGGCTCGGGCTGGTTGTTGCATGAGAACAACATTACTGCCACGAGAGCAGAGAGAATAAACGAGAAGTGTTTCATATGATTGGTTTTTTAGTTTATCTTTGTTGTCTTACTGGTTCTTTTGGCGAGGAGAAGCATACCAATGAAGGTGAGGAGTGCATTCAAGATCAGTCGCTCGTGGGAGAACTGATATCCTCCGAACCAAGCAGCCGAGTTGGCATCAAGCACCCAAGTAATGACGGGAGCGAGCACGGCAACCAGAGGCAACCACTTGTCGCGCACCTGCATACGTGTGAACATGCCAAAACAGAACATGCCAAGCAGCGGGCCATAGGTATAAGAAGCCACCTTGTAAACGGTCTGGATGACAGAGTCGTCGTTGAGAATCCAGATGACATATATACATACCGCCATGAGCACCGCCATAGAGGCGTGGACAATGCTTCGCGAACGAGCGGTCTTGTCGTCTTTTTTATTGAGTATATCAATAGTGAAAGAGGTAGTCAGGGCAGTGAGTGCCGAGCCTGCAGCCGAATAAGCCGAGGCTATGAAGCCTATGATGAAGAGTACTCCCACGATGACAGGGAAATAACTGCCGGTAGCAAGGAACGGGAACACATCGTCGCCCTTGAGTCCGTCGAGCGAGACGCCTGTCTGTGCGGCATAAGTGTAGAGCAACCAGCCAAGCACAAGGAAGAGGAAGATGACGAATATCTGCATTATGGCGCCGGTAATCATGTTCTTCTGCGCGTCCTTGAAGTTGCGGCATGAGAGAGTGCGCTGCATGAGGTCCTGGTCAAGACCGGTGGTGGCAATGACGAGGAAGATACCGGCAAGGAACTGCTTGAAGAAGAACTTGCCGTCGTTGGGGTCGTCAAAGAAGAATGTCTTGGACATATTAGAAGATGAGAACCCATCAAAGGAGACTCCGCTTCGCATCACGAAGACAATACAGAGGACGACAGAGAGTATGAGGCAGCATGTCTTCAAGAGGTCAGTCCAGATGACCGACTTGACACCGCCCTTGAAGGTGATGAGATACACTATGCCTACGGTGAATATGGCATTCAGCCAGAAAGGAAGTCCGAGAGGTCCGAAGACCAGCAACTGGAGCACACTGCCAACGACAAAGAGGCGCACGCTGGCACCCAGCATCTTGCTCACGAAGAAGAACCATGCTCCGGTCTTGTAAGTGGTGATGCCGAAGCGGTTTTCGAGATACTGGTAAATGCTTGTCAGGTTATGACGGTAGTACATAGGAATGAGCACATACGCCACAAGAATCTGACCGACGGTGAAGCCGAGCACCATCTGCATATAGGAGAATCCTGCCCCCTGCACCATACCCGGCACAGAGACAAAAGTGACACCTGATATGGCGGCGCCGATGGTTGACATGGCAACAATCATCCAGTTGGACTGGCGATTGCCCGAGAAGAAGCCTGCATTGTCGGCATTACGACCTGCAATGTAGCTGACAAGGAAAAGCACAGCGAAATAGGCTGCAATGGTGATTAGGATAATAACTGGACTCATATTACATGGTTAACTGGTTAACTGGTTAACTGGGGAATTGGTTAAAAGGTTAAGAGGTTAATTGGTTAATTGGGGTCATGTTGTTCGATTCTTCGGTTGAAAGCATTTAACTTGTTGGCAATTTCATCTATCGACAGACAATTCCACAATTAGACAATTACACAGTTATTCTTTATACAGTAAATACGGTTTGCGTTGCTGCTTGAAGTGTTCCACATCGTCCTGCCACATAGCACGAATGTCTTCGGCAGACTTGCCTTCCTCTATCATAGGGCGTACATAACCGACACCTATGAGTTTCTCGAAGAAGGGAGTGAAGAACGGAGTGACCGGTGAACCGGTGACAGTGTCATCAGGCTGGTTGTTAAGGTTGTGGTAAGCGTCAATAAGGAAAGTCAGGTCAACACCACGGCGCATAGCCTCTTCTTCAGACATGTGAGAGAGGTCAATGCCATAACAGAGCCGGTCCTGACAAGGCGGCTTGGGAGCAGAAGTCATGGAGCGCGGAGTGAAGGTGATTGGGCGAACAGCACTGTCACCTGACTGCCCAGTTTGTGAATTGTTCAGTCTGTAATCAGGGTGACCATAGCATAGGAAAGGAAGGTCGGTGCCACGCCCGAGAGAGACGGGGGTAGCCTCGAAATAGCAGGTAGAAGGATAGAGATATATGGCAAGCATGTTTCTGAGGTTGGGCGAGGGCGGCACAGGGAGACGATAGAGAGTCTGATGTGTATAGTTGCGACAACGTATGACAGTCACATCGCACTGTTTTCCCTCAGGCAGCCAATGCTCTCCGTTGACCATCAGAGCCAGCTCGCCCAGTGTCATGCCGTGCACCACAGGTATGGGCAACCAGCCCACTCCGGACTTGTACTGCATGTCGAGTATAGGTCCGTCCACATAGAAGCCGTTGGGGTTGGGGCGGTCGAGGATGATGACCTGTCTGCCTGCGTCAGCACAGGCATCCATGAGCCGCACCATAGATATATAATACGTGTAGAAACGCAGACCTACATCCTGAATGTCCACCACGAGCACATCGAACTGCTGCATAGCCTCGTCAGAGGGCTTGTACGAGCCTTTGTTATACAGCGAGAGGATAGGCACACCTGTCTTCGGGTCAACATCGTCCGCCACATGGTCGCCTGCTCCGGCTGTTCCACGAAAGCCATGTTCAGGGGAGAAGATGGCTGTGACGTTGACATTGTTGTCAACAAGTACGTCAAGAGTGTGCTTATCGCCCACCATGCCCGTATGGTTGGAGAACAAAGCTACATGCCTGCCTTGCAACAGAGGCAGATACTCGCCGGTCTGTTCGGCACCAACCTTCACATCAGCCTTGCATGAACAGAAGACAGAGCACAGAAGCAGAGAAAGAATGCAATGCAGAACTTTATTCATACAATGTTAAATAATCTAAATATTCAGAATGTCGGACAAAAGCAGGCAGCGGAGCGGCAATGCTCCGCTGCCTGTAATCAAAGGTTAATTATTTTGCCTCGGGAATCTCAATGAGCGCCATACCTGCTGTAGGAGCGGCAGTCCATATAAGCATGTTGCCGTTCTTCTCAGCCACAGCGCAGAGAGCCACGCAAGCAGCCACGGCACTCTCATCACCTGATGAGTAGAGATAATGCCATGTAGGTGCGTAGTCGAGATAGTCAGGATCTTCGGGGTCTTCGCTCTCTGGGTCTATCGGGCGGTTGTCGGTCATAGCCTTCAGAGCAGCGGCATTCGACATACCCTCGCTGATATCCCATACATTGACACCTTCCGGCTCATAGTATTTGAAGCGGCGTGGGTTGGATGCCATGAGATAGCGTGCGCGGTTGAACTCGAAGATACGGAAGTCAACACTGTAGCGGCCGGGACCACTGAGCGACACGTCGAAGAGGAATGTGTAGAGCACCTCGCCATCAGCATTTACAAGCCAGAGCGACGGGTTGAAGGCAGCCTTGAAGAGGTACTCGTTCTCGCCAACCTTGTTGTACATGCCGTAGTAGTTGGTAACGGCAGGCATCTGAATCATCTTCGGGTCGGAGAACTGTGTGAAGTTGGTCACCGTGAAGCGGAACACCATACCGGCACCTTCCTGCTGTGAGCAGAATGCATAACCGTTACCGGAAGCATCGAGGCTGATGGAGATGTTGTCGCCGAGACGTCCTGTGTAAGGTGCGTCAAGACCTGCCGCCTCGCCTTCCCAGTCAAGAACGAGTTCAGGTTGTGCATCAGGTGAAGCCCAGTGATAAACATGCAGGTTGTCGGCATCGCTGGTGCGCAGGTTGCAGACATATACATGTCCCTGTGTAAGACGTCCCGCACTGACAATGTGTGTACCACCTGTAACCACATCTTCGGGGCAAGCCAGCTGTATCTTGTTCGACACGTTGTCAGCAAGCACGTCATCCACCTTCAGAAGGTAAGGATTGGCAGCATCACCTGCACGGTTGACAATAAGTATATACTCACCGTCCATGTCGCCGCCACGTGTATTCTGGTCTGCGAGGTCAGGATAAACAGTGCCGTTGGCATCCCAAGCGTGAATCTTAGCCTTTGCAAAGTCAGCACCCGACTTGGGTGAAGCAGCAAACGAGATCTGGTACTCAGTGGTGAGTCCCATGAACGCAAGCTTGAGCAGACCGGGGTTGGTCTTCTGGAGTGTGTTGTCGGTCATGGCAGTGAACTCGTAAGTTGCACGCGAGGGTTTCAAAGAGATGGAAACAAGTTCAGCGGTAGCAGTCTCAACACCGAGGAGCAGAGTACCGTCGATGATGTTGGACGAGTTACGTGTAATCTCTGTTCCATTGGCGTCTCTTACCACCAGTTTGTCAAGCACTGGAGCCTGCTCCGGAGCCTTGAGGTTGAGAGTGACAGCATAGGTCTTCTCGTTGTTCTCTTTCAAGTCGGGGTTGACGAGCTTGATGTCTTTCTTAAGTGCAACAGCATCGGGGTCGTTGCCCTCAAGGAAGTTGTAGGTAGCCTGTGCGAGTTCGGCACCGATAGATGCGTTGACTTCGAACTTGACAGCGGTGAAGTCACTCTCGGCTGCCACATCGTTGAAGGTGACAACCAGATTGTCTTCGTCAATAACGCCTGCATAGCGTTCAGTACCTGTGATACCGCCGTTGGTGATAGCGATAGAACGCAGTTTAACGGCAGCACCACCTCCTCCTTCGGGAGTTTTTTCAGAATTACATCCTGTCAGAGAGACAGCGGCAACAGCAAACAGCAGTGCCGCAGATTTAATCAGTTTGTTCATTTTGTCTGTATTTTGGTTAAACATTATAATGTCCTTTTATTGCCACTCCTTGGTCTGAGTAAGCGTGTAGCCGTGTGCGAGATAGAGCTGCACCTGACCCGATGGTACGGGGCTTATGTAGTTTCTCTCAACAGGTCTGTCACGCACGTCACCTGTGTTGCGGAATATGTAGCCTTCGGTGAAGGACTTGTCCTCGAACACAATCTCGTCAGCTTTACCCTGATAGTCGTCAGCCACTATGTATGCGCCGAAGCGTATGTCCGGGTTGCATCCGTTCCATACGTAGTCGAGTTTGCCCCAGCGCTTAAGGTCGTTAAGACGGAAGCCTTCGAAGCAGAGTTCTATACGGCGCTCACGACGCAACTCCCACAGGAGCGGGGAAGTGACCTTGCCGTTAGCCTGACTCTCTATCTCCAGACGCTTGGGGTCGTCGTAGGTGGCTCCGCCTACAGCAGGCTGCGTGCCCATCATCTGCAGGTGCGGCATCTCAACGCCCGCACGGTCACGGATGACGTTGATGCTCTTGTCGATGTCAGCCTGAGTGAACTCATACACTGCATTGAGGTCATGCAGTTCGTAGGCAGCCTCGACATAGTTGAGCAGCACCTCTGCATATCTCAGACACGGAGCATCAGTAACATTCTTTGCGCTGGCAAAGGTGGAATTGGTGGTGCCGGCCTTGGTGTCGTCCATGAACTTGCACCATGACAGTCCTGAGAGTGCATAGCCGAAAGGTGTGCAGTCGGTACCCTTGACGAGATACTTGCCGTCCTTTGATGTGCGGATGCAGAGACTCAAACGCGGGTCACGGTTCTTGAAGAACTGCTCAGCTGTACGCGGCGTCCAGAAGGCGTCTTTCACATATACAGGCTTGCCGTCGGAGCAGAGGAAAGCCTCTGCAAGCGACTTGCTGGCACCCTCCTGAGCTTCACGGTAGGAATATGCCAGAGTGGAGTGTGCCAACACACCTTCCACATAGTGGCGGTACATCAGTAT
>CAJOIR010000045.1 GCA_905234685.1 Paludibacteraceae bacterium | reverse complement strand
CCTAAAAGCTCTGGCAGGTAGCAGTCGCGTATGTAGGCGAAGTCAGGTTCTTCCTTCAGTATCATTCGGCATTTCTCTATTGCCTTGTCTTTCTGACCTGTCTTTTCATAGCATTGGGCTATCACCATTTGCACCGAGCGGTAGTTCCAGTTATGTATCGTGTCACCTGTGTTTCTGTATATGTGCTCGGCGTTTTTCAGTAGTTTCAGTGCTTTAGTCTTGTCTCCTCCGAAGGCGGTAGGGCAGTAGAAATATACGCTGCCTCTCAGTGTCAGTGCGTATGGGTTCTTGTTGTCAAGCTCTACTGCTTTTGCCGAGTATGAGTATGCTTTTGGTCCGTTGCTCAGTATCGTTATTTTGTTTATTGAGGCTGCATACGAGGCTGCTGCCGCCATGTAGGTCATTCGTGTCGATTCAGGCATCTTGCCCGCCATGCTGTTTATGTGCTGGTTGAAAGTCTCAAGCATTTGTTTGGCTTCTGATGGATATTGCGATATGGCGTAGGCTATGTAGCCGTATTCGTAGTTCATCAGCCGTTGCCGCTCGTTGTTGTCAATGCTGAGCCAGGGAGTCTTGGTCACATATTCCTTCCATAGCTTCTTGTCTTGACCCAGGTAGCAGTAGTATAGCGATTTCTCATCGTATTGCCCGAAGCAGGAGATTGATGCAAGTATTATGATGGCGGCGGTTATAACTGATTTCTTCATATATGTATTATGTCTTTTGCGTTCTTTTGGGCAATAACCGTGCCAAATACATTATTAAATTATGAATTAACAAACGACCGCTTCTCCTTTTGAGCATGCGGTCGTTTCGTTTGTGCTTGTATGTCTGTTCTTAGAACTTCTTGCCTTTTTCCAGCATAAGAGTGTGAGTAGGCTGGTCGCATACCTCCGAAGGTCCGTAGTACTGTATTGGACCTGGGTAGATATATTGGTTTGTCTTTGCCCATTTGTCGCGGTGGGCGGCAAAATACTTGAATGGTGCTCCGTCCAGTTCTACAAGCGCTTTCTGTATTACAGGTTTCATCTTGCCGTTGCGTTTCTCCATGTTCATCATCATGGTGATTGGAACGCCGCCGGCTATCCATTCTGCTGCTGGAGCAGTGAGGTTTCTTACGAGTGCCATGTAACCGGTCTTGCCTGCTGCTATCAGGTGCGTGGCGGTGATGCCGAGAGCATAGCAGTAGTCTGCATCAAAGTTGCTCGGAGTGGCGCATCTGCCTTCATAGCCGAAGAAGTGGTTGTGGGCGGAGAACTTGCCTTTGTATTTACCTTCGCCTTTCAGCATTGCCAGTTTCTTTGCCACCATCTCTATCAACAGTTTCTCTGTCTCGATGAGAGATACTTGCACGTTGCCATGGGGGTCTCTGTCCATTGTCAGCTGGCGTGCTATGCCCTTGGGCAGCGAACGGTACAACTCCCTGCTTTCGGGTGAGAGCATACCTTTCACGTATTGGCGTTTCTCGTCGTCTGTACCCATCTGTGCAAACTCTTCATTGTTGGCAAGCATGTCGTTCAACTCGCGTATCAGACGCTTCATTGCCGGAATAAACTCTATGATGCCTTCTGGTATGAGTGCCGTGCCGAAATTCAGACCTGCTTCCGAACGCTCTACTATTATGTTCACTATGTAGTCCACTATGTCGTTCAGTGTCTGGTTCTTTGCCTCTACTTCTTCCGATATTAGGCAGATGTTGGGTTGGCTTTGAAGGGCGCATTCCAGTGCTATATGGCTTGCAGAGCGACCCATCAGACGGATGAAGTGCCAGTATTTCTTTGCAGAGTTGGCATCACGTTGTATGTTGCCTATCAACTCCGAATATACCTTGCATGCAGTGTCGAAGCCGAACGAAGTCTCTATCATCGAGTTCTTCAAGTCGCCGTCAATGGTCTTCGGGCAGCCTATTACCTGTATGCCGCAGCCTTTCTGCAGATAGTATTCTGCCAGAACGCACGCATTGGTGTTGGAGTCGTCACCGCCGATTATCACTATGGCTTTGATGTTGAGCTTTTGGCATATCTCTATACCCTTATCAAACTGCCATGTCTCTTCCAGTTTGGTTCTGCCTGAGCCTATTATGTCGAAGCCGCCGGTGTTCCTGTACTCGTCAATAACTTCTGCTGTCAACTCTATATATTGGTGCTCTATCAGTCCGCTCGGACCACCGAGGAAACCATACAGTTTGCTGTCTTTGTTCAGTTTCTTCAAACCGTCAAACAGACCGCATATAACGTTGTGACCGCCGGGAGCCTGACCGCCTGAAAGTATTACGCCTACGTTTACTGCAGGGCATGCAGCTTCTTCGCCTGATACAAGTTCCAGTATCGGAAGACCGTAGGTGTGGGGAAACAGTGCCTTGATTTCTTTCTGGTCTGCTACCGACTCGGTGGCGGCACCTTCTTTTACTCTTACGTTACCTTTTAGTGCTACGGGCAGCTTTGGTTGATAGTTGCCGCGTGCAATCTGAAGTGGACTTTTTTGCATAATCTTTATAGTGTTTTGTTGTTAATGTCTTTCCTTGTTGTTGTCTGTATCTTTCGTCTCTCTCTCGCGCATTGTGTGCGCGAGTTCAGGTTTTCAACCCTCTTTATCAGCCTGCAAAATTAAACATTTTTTCTTTTATATACAACTCTCAGGCATCTTTCCAGTCGCCGTTCTCTTTTATCAGTTTCACCAGCGCTGCCACTGCCTCCTTCTGCTCTATGTTCTTCAGTACGCATTCTTTGCCTTTGTATAGGCTAATCCTTCCTCTGCCTGCGCCTACATATCCGTAGTCTGCGTCTGCCATCTCCCCGGGGCCGTTCACTATGCAGCCCATCACCGCAATCTTCAGTCCTGCAAGGTGTTCTGTCGCTGATTTTACCTCTGCTATGGTCTTCTCTATGTCAAACAGTGTTCTGCCGCATGAAGGGCACGACACGTATTCTGTCTTATAACGTATTATGCCTGCTGCCTGGAGTATGTCTTTCTCAAGCTTGCGCAACTTCTCTGCGGCGAAATGCGGATTTTCTATTTTGAGTTGTTTCGTATTGGTGTCAAACAGAGGTTTGCCAAGGTCTGTGGCGGTGTGCAGTGCAAACAGTTCCCATGCTTCGTTCGAATCCGACTTGTATAGTAGTGTGCCGTCGTAAAGCAGACTTATCGACACACCCTTTCTCTCCCTCTCAACCCTTCTTGCAATCTCCTGTGCTACAGGTATCTCCGCCTCAGGTGCTTCCGATAATGACACGCGTATGGTGTCACCTATGCCTTCTGCAAGCAGGGCACCGATGCCTATTGCTGACTTCAGACGACCGTCTTCGCCTTCTCCTGCCTCCGTTACGCCGAGGTGAAGTGGGAAATGCATGTCTTCCTTGTCCATTGTTTTGACAAGCAGGTGCACGGTCTCAACCATTATGCGGGTCGTTGACGCTTTTATTGATATAACAACATCGCTGAAACATTCTTCCACGCATATTCTCAGAAACTCCATGCAACTCTCCACCATACCTGCTGGCGTGTCGCCGTATCTCGACATTATTCTGTCACTAAGCGACCCGTGATTCACTCCTATTCTGAGTGCTGTGTGGTGCTCCTTGCAGATATTAAGCAGACGCACGAACCTCTCGCGTAGGCGTGCAAGTTCCTCTTTGTATTGTTCTTCGGTATATTCTAAATGTATGAACTTTCTGGCGGGGTCAACATAGTTGCCGGGGTTTATTCTTACCTTCTCCACCACTTGTGCGGCGGCATCGGCTACATTGGCGTTGAAGTGCACGTCTGCCACTATCGGCACCTGGCAGCCTCGCTCGCGCAGTGCGCATACCGTCTTTCTCAGACTCTCCACCTCGCGTAAACCCTGAGTCGTAAAACGCACAAGTTGACCTCCGGCATCCAATATCCGCAATGCCTGCGCAACGCTACCTTCGGTGTCATTGGTGTCTGTGTTTGCCATGCTCTGTATCAGAACTGGGTGCTCTGAACCTATACACACACTCCCCACATGCGTGGTGCTTGTCTTGCGCCTCACTGCATTTGATGTCGGTATCTCTTTCATATTACTTCACCCGTGAATGTCTGTTGTTTGTACCACTTGCCGCCTGTTTGCCGCATGGTCTGCTGTGGCTTTTTGCAATTCGCAAAGATAGGGAGAAATATCGATTTGTGCAAGAGAAAAATTCTCTCTTTCGGAAAATATATTTGGTTGCCTTGCCAAAAAAAGTGAAAAAGTACTTGTGCATTTCAAAAGTTTGCTATACCTTTGCACCCGCTTTTGCAGACATGCAAATGAAAATTGTGGTTTATTCGGTGCGATTGTTGGTTGTTTGAACTGATATTTCGCACCTTTGGGGAAGGATGGGTGAGTGGCTGAAACCACCAGTTTGCTAAACTGACGTACGGGTAACCGTACCGGGGGTTCGAATCCCCCTCCTTCCGCAAAACAAAAAGCCTCCGGGTTCAAGTTTTCTTGAAATCTCGGAGGTTTTTTGTTTTGACACGGTGCCCGCGGCAGCGTGTAGGGATGACAAAACATAGTGGCGTAATCCCCCCGCATTGATCCAGCCATCGTCATCGAGACCTCATCGTAACCTGACTGATACTCCTACCTGACTCTGCTGTAATTTATGTTCGTTTCTTCATGTTCTTTGACATTATTTTAATCTTTTCTTTCGAAACGTTTTGTAATCTGGATTTATTTTATTACCTTTGCAAACTAAATGTTTGCTTTGACTTGTGTGCTTTGTCAGGGTGGGCATAAGTTTTTGGAAATAAATTGTTAAACTTAATCTATAAATCAAATTGACAACCATGAAAAGGATTCTCTCAATTCTTTCCCTATGTTGGTTCGCCGTTTCTATTAGCGCCCAGACTGTCGACGTCACGGGTGTTGTGCTGGCGGCCGATGAGCCCGATCCTGTTATTGGTGCCAGTGTTCTTGTCAAAGGCACTACCAACGGCACCATTACGGACTTCGACGGCAATTTCTCTATTCAGGCGCGTCAGGGCGATGTGCTGCAAATCAGTTACATGGGTTACGTCACTCAGGAGGTTAAGGCTTCTTCTTCGCCATTGCGTATCACTCTCCAGCCTGACAATGTTCAGCTTCAGGAAGTGGTCGCCATTGGTTATGGTACAATGAAGAAATCCGACCTTACTGGTGCTGTCACCTCTGTCAGCGCTGAGCAGTTGCTCAAGGCGCCTGTCTCTGGTCTTGACCAGGCGTTGCAGGGTAGGGCGGCAGGTGTCACTGTCACTACCGGTAGTGGTCAGCCTGGCGAAGGAGCTACTATCCGTATCCGCGGTATAGGCTCCGCTCTCGGTGGCAACGACCCTCTCTATGTTGTCGATGGTGTTATCACGGGTGACATCAGTTTCCTTGCGCCTAACGACATCAAGTCAATGGAGATTCTCAAGGACGCTTCTGCTACTGCTATCTACGGTAGCCGTGGTGCCAATGGTGTCATACTCGTCACCACCAAGTCGGGTACTGACGGTAAGGCTAACATATCTTTCGATGCTTATTGGGGCTTTCAGAATCGTTGGAAGAAGCTCGACATGATGTCTTCGGAGGAAATGGCTGACACCAAACTGCGTATGGGTATCATGAAGGACAAGATGCCTGGTGTTGACGCCTATTATAAATACAAGACTCAGGGTCTGACGGCATGGATGAAAGGCCGTGCTTCAAGCAAGTACTATCCTAACAATGCCGACTACACCTATGACCGCAACACCGACTGGCAGGACGAAGTGTTCCACCCCAATGCTTTCATGCACAACTACAACCTCTCTATAGACGGTGGCAACGACAAAGGACACTATGCCTTCTCGGCAAACTACTTCGGTCAGGAGGGTACTATCATAGGTAGCGATTACTCTCGTCTTACTCTCCGTTTGAATTCCGATTATCAGGTGCGCAGTTGGTTGAAGATAGGTGAGCATCTCTCTTTCATGTTTGCTCAGGGTAGAAATGCTATGAACAACGATGCAAGTCCAGGTGCTTCTGTCATCTCTGCTGCGTTGGCTATGGCGCCGTGGGATCCTACTCATTACCCTGAAGGCTCTACCTATACCGACAAGGGGACTGGTGAGGTGACCGACCTTAGTGGCAAGACTTCTGCTTCGTCCAACTTCAAGAACGTCACCAACCCCTTCTCCATGGTATATGAGAGTTTTCCCCAGTCTAAAGACGAGCGCCTTGTAGGTGACTTGTTTATTGAGATTACTCCTGTCAAGGGGTTGACCATTCGTCCTTCTATATCAATGGACTATACCATCAACCGCTATCGCCTGTTCAAGAATTCTTACGACTATTCGTCCTACGACTCCAGTGCTAAGAACTTCTTGTCTCGCTCACTCAGTCGTGCTAACACGCTGCTTGAGGAAACCACCATCACCTATGCAAAGGAGATTGGCAAGCACAGTTTCTCCGTTATGGCGGGTCAGACTTGGCAGGAAGAGCAGTATTATAGCATCGGAGGCTCTGGTAGTTCTATTCTTAATCCTACCAAATATCACTGGTATCTGAGCGAGACGACAGACGACAATACAAACCCGATAGGCGACAGCGTATCCCGTCTTCGTCGTATATCTTTCCTCGGTCGTGCTTTCTATAGTTACGATAGCCGCTATATGGTGACTGTCAACTTCCGTGCAGACGGCTCAAGCAAGTTCACAAAGAATCCTTGGGGCTTCTTCCCCTCTGCTTCTCTTGCATGGCGTGTCAGTCAGGAGCCTTTCCTGCGTGACAAGGAACTCACTTGGCTCGATAACCTCAAGGTGCGTGCCGGGTGGGGGCGTGTAGGTAACGACGGTGTGCCTGGTAGCGCATTCGTGGTAACAATGGGTTCATCGTCTGACGTGTTCTATGGTTACCCGTTAGGCGTATCCCAGATAATGCAGTATGGCGCTGCGGTGCTCACGCAACCTGACCTCAACGGCAAATGGGAGACCAACGAACAGTGGGATGCAGGTATCGACTTCAGTTTCTGGAATGGCAAACTCTCTGGTAGTTTGGATTGGTTCTTGCGTGATACCAAGGATGCACTCCTTTATGTCAATGCTCCTGCTCATGTGGGTAACCGCTATTCTATGATTCGCAACGTGGGTGTCATCCGCAACCAAGGTGTTGAAATCGCACTCGAGCATAACAACAAGGTGGGCAAGTTCAGTTATTCTCTCGGAGGTAACCTCTCGTTTATAAAGAACGAACTGTATAAACTCAACGGTGGTTCACCGCTTCCTGAGAACGGTACCCTGCTTAGAACCGATGAGGGTATGCCTCTTCGCAGTTTCTGGGGTTATGAATATGAGGGCATATATCAGAATAATGCAGATGCCGCTTATTTCACCAATCAGAATATGAGTGCCGGCGATGCCAAGTATAAGGATCAGGACGGCAACCAACTGCTTGATAACGATGACTATACTTATCTCGGCAACTCATTCCCCAAACTGACTTATGGCCTCAATTTCAGTTGCGACTTTTATGGCGTTGACGTGCAACTCTTCTTCCAAGGTGTGGCAGGCAATAAGATTTACAACGCCCTGCGCATACGCACCGAGGGTAGTGGTGACGAGTGCAGTCTCGGCAGTCAGATGAAGGATGTGTGGATAGGTTACGAAGACCCTGAAGTTCAGGGTTATCTTGCTGCTGCTGGATACGTGTATATGGATTTGGAGAACCGTAATGGTACTATTCCTAATCCTACTGGCTCACAGACAAACTTCGCCAATAGTACACGTTTCATCGAAAGCGGCAGTTATATGCGTCTGAAGAATGTGCAGATTGGTTACACGTTGCCTAAGGAACTTACTAAGAAAGCATTCATAGAGCGTCTTCGTTTCTATGTAACGGCAAGCAACCTCTTCACTATTACCAACTATTCTGGCTACGACCCGGAGGTCGGTAGCGGTGTTGACTACGGCAACTATCCTCAAAGCCGCACATTCACTTTCGGACTAAATGCTAACTTCTAATTATGGAAAGGGAAACTGTTATGAAAAAAGTAATGAATCAATATAGGCTCTTGTCTTTGAGCGTTAGCGGTCTTTTGTCTTTGAGTATGGCGTTTTTTTGCACAGGTTGCAAAGACTATCTCACTGAACCCGAACCTGCAAAGACCCTGCTTTCCGACTTCTATAGTTCTGGCACTGCTGCAATACAGAATGTCACGGGTTGCTATGTGCCTCTCATGTGGGAGTACAACGGAACTTATTATTCCGAGTGGTTCATAGGCGACATCGTAAGCGATGATGCCCTCAAAGGCGGACAGAATACCTCCGATATGGG
>CAJOIR010000044.1 GCA_905234685.1 Paludibacteraceae bacterium | reverse complement strand
TAATATGAAATAAATGTGTACTTTTGCACGTAATAACATTCGTTTTCGCTTTAATAATGTATGTTGGATAGTGAACAACTAAAATATGTCATTGCTTTGCCCTTATTGCCTGAGGTTGGGTTGAGGACTGCTCATGAACTTATTCGGTTCTTTGGTTCTGCCGAAGCCGTGTTCAAAGCAAATGAGACCGACTTGCTTTGTATTCCGAATATTCGCAAAGACACAGTTCAACTGTTGTTGTCCTGCAAAACTCAAGCCTTGAAACGAGCTGAAGAGGAACTCGTTTTCATCGAGAAAAACGAAGTATCCACCTACTATTTTGAAGACGAGGAATACCCATATCGTCTTCGTGAGTGTCCTGATGCACCCATCCTTCTTTATGGCAAAGGCAACCTGAATCTCAACAATGGCAGGTTTCTTGCTGTTGTTGGCACGCGTATGCCTACAGACCGCGGCAAACAACTCTGCACAAACATTGTTAGTGAACTGGCTGAAAAGACAGAAGACCTTACTATTGTCAGCGGACTTGCCTACGGAATAGATGTTACTGCGCACAAGGCTGCGATCTCATCGGGCATTCCTACACTTATAATTCCCGGTCATGGGCTTGATAGAATATACCCTTATTCTCACCGTCAGGTGGCAGTCAGCGCTTTGTCAACAGGTGGTATCCTGACTGAATATATGTCACTTACGCAACCTGATAGACAGAATTTCGTTGCTCGTAACCGTATCATTGCTGGTCTTTGTGATGCAACTCTTGTCATTGAAAGCAAACATAAAGGTGGCTCACTCATCACTGCCGACATGGCTAACGGCTATAATCGTGAAGTGTTTGCTGTGCCTGGGAGGCCTGCTGATATTGCTTCTGCAGGTTGCAATGCCCTCATTAAGCAGCAGAAGGCAGCTTTGGTAGAGTCGGCAGATGATATCATTGCTGCCATGCAGTGGGAGACAAATACTGTTAAATCTCCCGTTCAAACCGAGATATTTACCGATTTGACTGAAGAGGAATCAATGCTGCTTGGTATGCTGCGTGCTGCAGAAGACGGCATGCATGTAAACCTGCTTGTCATGGAGTCCAAACTTCCTTATAGCCAGGTTACTTCCACTTTGCTCATGATGGAGATGCGTGGTTTGGTTCGCTCGTTGCCGGGCAGTATGTATCGAGCAGTCAAATGAAAACATCCATGAAGTATCAGTAAACTTAGGATGATCTTAGGATGCACTCAGGTGTTTTTATAGCATGTTTGATACGTGGATTTTGAATTAAATTTGCATAATTCGCATTTTGTCCTTACCTTTGCACGCTCATTAAAACAAACAATATATTATCTGACATAATATTATGCTGAAGGAAATACTCGCAGTAACCGGCAAATCCGGTCTTTTCCGCTTGGTAAGCCGGGGTAATAACATGCTTATAATTGAGTCGCTTGAAGACGGCAAGCGTATGCCAACCTATGCACGTGACAAGATAGTCAGTCTTGCTGATATATCGATGTTTACTACGTCTGATGACAAGCCGCTCAATGAGGTTCTCATTGCCCTGCAGGCTAAGCAGGGTGGCAAACCTGTTGATTTTGATATCAAGAAGGCTGAGAATGACACCCTCCGCAATTTCTTTGCAGAGGTGTTGCCTGACTACGATAGAGACCGCGTTTATCCGAGTGATATCCGCAAGCTTCTGATGTGGTATAACATCCTTATTAAGGCTGGAATTACCGATTTCACCGAGAAAACCGATGAGGTAGAAGCCGATCCTGCAGTAGTCGAAAAGAAAGAAGAGCGTCACGCTGCACCTAAGAGACAAGTTAAAACACAAAAGTCTGCCGCCACCTCCGTCAAGACAGGTGTCGGTGCCAAACGCGGATAACTTGACTGCGCATGAAATAATCGATATCATAGAATCTGTAGCTCCGCTGAGGCAGCAAGAGGGGTGGGACAATTCGGGGTTGCAGGTAGGCAGTAGGGAGACCAAGGTCGCTCGCGTGCTCCTTTGTACTGATGTGTCAGATGCTATAGTAGAAGAGGCTGTTGCGAAACATTGTCAGATGATAATCTCGCATCATCCCCTTCTTTTCCATGGTCTTAAGCGCATAGAAGGTGTCACACGCCAGGAGCGGTGTGTCATCAGTGCTGTCAAAGCAGGCATTGTCATCTACAGCTCCCACACAGCTATGGACTCTTATCTTCATGGCGTAAGTGGTAAAATGGCCGATAAAATCGGCATTTCTAATTATAAGATACTTTCTCCGACGTCTGAAGATGCAGGGTTGGGAGTCATTGGCAATCTGCCTGCTCCAATCACCGTTGAACAGATGCTTCAACTGCTGAGTAGCGAGTTTCAAACCGAATTCATCCGCTATGTCGTCCGTGACCGTGCTGACAATCTCATTCATAAGGTTGCACTCTGTGGTGGTGCAGGTGCGGAATTCATGGAAGAGGCCATAGCTCAGAATGCCGATGCTTATGTCACGGCAGATTGCAAGTACCACGAATTTCAGGCAGTTGACGGTCGCATCAACATGTTCAGTATCGGTCACTTCGAGAGTGAGCAGTTCACTAAAGAGATATTCCGGGATTTGCTTGCCGGCTCCCCTGTCGAATGTCTGTTTGCAGAAAACGACTGTAATTTTATAAAAATCTATAATAAATAAAATCAAATACAATTATGGCACAAGAAGTTAAAGAAATGACCAACGAGGAGAAACTGCGGGTGCTCTATGAGTTGCAGCAGATTGACTCCAAGATTGATGAGCTTCGTATCCTTCAAGGCGAATTGCCTGTAGAAGTGAAGGATATGGGCGATGAGGTTGAGGGACTTAAGACCCGTCTGAAGAATATCGAGGCGGAGATTAAGGAACTCGAGACACAGATTAGCGACCGCCGCGTGCAGATTGAGAATGCTAACGCAGCCATCAGCCGCTACAAAGAACAGCAGGACAATGTCCGCAACAACCGCGAGTACGACAATCTCTCAAAAGAGATAGAGTATCAGACACTTGAAATCGAACTCAGTCAGAAGCGCATCAAAGAATACACCGCAGCTCTTGAACTCCGTCAGGCAGACAAGGTGAAGACTGTTGCTGACATCGAGGAGCGCACTGTTGACCTCAACCAGAAGAAGGCTGAACTCAATGACATTCTCGCTGAAACCAAGGAGCAGACCGAGGCTTTGCTCATCCGTTCTCAGGAGCTTGAGCAGAACATTGAGGACAAGCGCCTCCTTACTGCTTTCAAGCGCATCCGCAAGAACGCACACAACGGTCTGGCGGTTGTTACTGTTGAGCGCGATGCATGTGGTGGCTGCCACAACAAGATTCCAGCTCAGCGTCAGCTTGATATCCGTCTTCGCAAGAAAATCATTGTTTGCGAATACTGCGGACGTATCCTCATCGACCCCGAAATGGCTCATGAGATTTCGGAGTAAACCACTAACGACAATACTAACATGATAAAATACAAAACATTATGATTAACTCCCAAGACATCAAGAACGGCGTTTGCATTCGTATGGATGGCCGTTTGTATTTCGTTATCGAATTTCTGCATGTTAAACCCGGCAAGGGTAACACTATCATGCGAGTAAAATTTAAGGATGTTGTCGATGGTCGCGTTATTGAGCGCCGCTTCAATATAGGCGAGAAGCTCGAGGATGTGCGCGTTGAGCGTCGCCCGTATCAGTATCTTTATCAGGAGGGTGCCGACTATATCTTCATGAATCAGGAGACCTATGAGCAGATTCCTATCGCTCACGACCTCATCACTGGTGTTGACTACCTCAAGGAAGGTATGGTTTGCGATGTTGTCAGCGATGCTTCAACCGACACCGTCCTCTATGCAGAGTTGCCCACCAAGGTCGAGTTGCAGATTGTTTACACTGAGCCTGGTCTGAAAGGTGATACTGCTACCAACACCCTCAAGCCTGCCAAACTCGAGACTGGCGCTGAGATACGTGTGCCTCTCTTCATCAATGAGGGCGAGATTGTACGCGTTGACACACGTGACGGCAGCTATTGCGAGCGCGTCAAAGCATAAGTCAATAGTCTTATACATAAAAACATAGGACTGTCTCCCGTAGAGGCAGTCCTATGTTTTATGATTCCTGTCTTAGTCCACTTTTCTCAGCACTACAGCCGAACGTGCCGGCAAGTATAGTTTCAGCCAGCCTTTGCCCTCTTTCTCATAAAGCGGGTCAGCTTGGGTGAAATGCTCCACACTGTCGTCGGCAAGGCCGAAACCTGCAAACTCTTTTGCATCGGTGTTTAGCACTGCTTTGTATTTGCCTGCAGGAGCAAGGAATCCGTAGTCCGGGAATGACTGCTGACCGTTCCAGTTGAACACGAACACATACTCGCCGCGCATGAAGGCAACCACCTGGTCGCCCTCTTTGTCCCAAAGGTTCTGTATCGGTAGCGCTTCGAATCCCTCTATGCCGCCTATCAGATGTATCATAGCCTTGTCGAACGCACCTAACTCGTGGTAGTAGAAGTTCTCATTGTCAACCAGTTCCCATTGCCTGCGTGCATATTTGTAACTCCACCCGTTGCCTTCTCTGGGGAAGTCTATCCATTCCGGGTGTCCGAACTCGTTACCCATGAAGTTCAGGTAGCCGCCGTTTATGGTTGAGCATGTGATGAGGCGTATCATCTTGTGTAGCGCCATGCCACGGTCAACCATGTATGTGTTGTCGCCGTGTTGCATATGCCAGTACATCTCGGCGTCTATCAGGCGGAATATTATCGTCTTGTCGCCTACCAGTGCCTGGTCGTGGCTCTCTGCATAGTTCACCGTCTTCTCGTCTTGGCGCCTGTTTGTCATTTCGTACAATATGTGACCTGCCTTCCAGTCCTCGTCCTTAACCTCCTTTATCATCTTTATCCAGAAGTCGGGGATACCCATGGCGAGCCTGTAGTCGAAGCCCATACCTCCGTATTTCAGCGGATAAGCCAGACCCGGCATGCCTGACATCTCCTCCGCTATCGTGATTGCATGCTTGTTCACCTGGTGTATCAGACTGTTGGCAAGCATCAGGTAGCATATCGCATCGCCGTCCTGATTCAGGTTGTAGTAACTCTCATAACCGTTGAAGTCCTCACCCAAGCCGTGTGAGCGGTATATCATGCTCGTCACACCGTCAAACCTGAAACCGTCGAACTTGTACTCTTCAAGCCAGAACTTGCAGTTGCTCAGCAGAAAATGCAGCACTTCTGGTTTCTGATAGTCGAAACACAGACTGTCCCAGGCAGGGTGCTCGCGCCGTCCTCCCTCGTGGAAATACTGATACGGAGTGCCGTCAAACATACCCAGACCTTCAAGTTCATTCTTCACTGCATGCGAGTGAACCAAGTCCATTATCACTGCTATGCCCATGCCGTGAGCGTCGTCTATCAGGTGTTTAAGCTCCTCGGGTGTGCCGAAGCGCGATGAGGCGGCATAGAAGTTACTTACGTGATACCCGAATGAGCCGTAGTAGGGGTGTTCCTGTATTGCCATAATCTGCAAGCAGTTATAACCCAACTCCTTCACTCTTGGCAGTACGTTCTGTCTGAACTCTTCGTATGTGCCTACCTTCTCCTCGTTTGTGCCCATGCCTATGTGGCACTCATATATGAGCAGAGGCTCAGTGTTCGGGCGGAAACGCTTGGTCTTCCATTGGTATGGCTCTTCCGGTGACCACACCTGCGCCGAGAATATCTTCGTTGCAGAGTCCTGAACTACCCTTGTGGCATACGATGGTATCCTCTCGCCGTAGCCGCCTTGCCACTCCACAAGCAGTTTGTACAACTGACCGTGACACATCGCCTCGGCAGGAAATCTCCCCTCCCAGTTCCCGTTGGCTGAGGGCTGAAGGCGGTAGCCTTCGTTCTTCTCCCAGCCGTTGAAGTCGCCTTTGATATATACGGCTGTGGCGTTGGGTGCCCATTCGCGGAATATCCAGTCACCCTCCGCTGTACGGTGCAGACCGTAATACAGATGACCGTTGGCAAAGTCTTTCAGTTTGCCTTCACCCGAAAGGTTGCGTTCCACCTGCTCGTAATATCTCGTCCTGCCTTCTATCGCCCCTGCGTATGGTCGCAGATACGGGTCGTTCTTTATGATTTTCAGTGTCTTCATGGTTTATGTATGATGTTTGTTTTCAGAATCTCACCCTTACTTTCACTATAATCTTCTTATATTTCTGCCCTGGAGCAATACCGGGTTGGTGGGCGTCGGTCGGGAAGAACACTGCGGCTTGTCCTGAATGAACGTGCACGAAACTGTCGGCTTTGTCCTTGTAGAACTCTACGTCTTTCTCCTCGTTGTAAGGGGTCAGTATGTCTTTGCAGTTGTCAGCAGGCTTCCAGCCCATCGTCTCGTCACCGCCATACACTATTTGGATGTCTGCAAAGTCTCTGTGAGCCTCCATGCGGCAGTCTGCCTCCTCTTTGCCGGTGAACTCTTGTACGTTCACTACTATGTTGCCGCCTGCAAGTTTTATCTTGCATACCGGTAGCGCCTGCAGGTCGTTGTCGCGCAGAAACTCTATAGCCTTGCCGAACAAGCCCCCTAACTCATAATCTTCCAAATTTTCAATTCTGTCAAGTATCATAGTCTTATATGTTTTGATGTTTGTTCTTGTCTGTATCTCATCTTTATTTTCCGTTTGCCTCAACCTCACATTGTCGTTGCATCGAAACTGCCGCATCACTACGCAACACCTGTTATTCCGCCACAAAGGTATTAAATTCTCCTGACACTGCCAAACAAATAAATCACAAATCTTTTCACCCGTCTAACCACTTCATTCACTATACATTCACTAATACTTCAGTAGGTGATTAGTAGGTGATTAGTAGGTGGTTAGTATGTGATTAGTAGGTGATTCGCCTGTTATCACTTATACTTCATGCGATTAAGTCTCTCATTCTCATGGCTTTCCGATTTCTTCGTGTGCCCGGACTCATTCGTGTCCTCCGAATGTGTGAATTCTCATCAATGTTTGCAAGGAAAAACCCTCATTTTTGACAGATATATAATAAAAATCGCTTCCGGCATTAAAATATTTGTATATAATCAAAAAATGTCGTACTTTTGCAGCGTTTCTTTGATAAGGTGCGTAATGCCCTCTTTTCAGAGAAGTCTGCCCGCTGTCGGACAGTAAACAAACAGGCAGAGACATGTTGGCTTTCGCGTCGGAAGAAAGGCTCTTACAGCGCTGTTTCGGATTTCCGACATACAGGTAACTCTTGTATGAAGTGACCAACAGATTGGTTTTTAACAAGGTAACTGCATTCCTTACGCCGGATGCAGGAGGAGAAGATATGCACGGATGACACCTCGATGGTTCATTTTGACTTCACTTGACCCGCAGGACACGCTCTGGAATATCGAACGTAACAACGAGCAGCGGGTTACTGACGGCAACACTGCTTGGCGTTTCTTTGTGCCGTATCGCTTCCTTGAGCGCAAGGTGCCGGATGAGTTGCCTGAGCGTGAGGGCGAAAGTCTTCTAGAGCAAGGTTACCGTAACCCCCTGAGCAAGTCGCAGGTCCGCGAGAGCAACGCCATACGTACTACGCTGCGCAAGTTCGTCTTCGTTGAGGCAACTGAACGCGAACTCGCAGAATTCCTCGCTCAGGACTGGAACAGACTCGCAGTCAAGCATGTGCAGTTCTATCGCAGCGGTGAGCGAAGGCGTGTCAGTGTTGCGGCGAAAGAGATGGAACGGTTCATCGCAGCCTGCACTGACCTCAAGTGGCGCTTCGAACTCTTCCCTGCATTAGATGACATTCAGCCGCAGGAAGAAGTGATTCTCAATACCACAGGCTTCCGCGGAGAGAAGGCAAGAGTCCTTGCAGTGACGCACACTAAGCACGGTATCAGACTGACACTCGCTCTTGACCTCTTCTCTGGCACTATGATACTCCGCCTCCCTGATGTCTCGGAAAAAGATATTATTCGCCGCACTCCTACTGCTGGAGAAGTTGACCACCGCCACCTTATCGACCGTATCCAGTCGCAATTGCTTGACATACTCGCTCGTGTTGTGCTTCGCAAGCAGACACCCGAGACCAAGGCGGCGGATGCCGAGACGCTCCGCGACATCTATGATTGTCGTCACCATCAGTTTGCCGACGAGTCCGCACAACGGCACTTCCTCGCACTGATGCTCATCTGTGCCTCTCTCTTGCGCGACAAGGAGGGCATTAGGCAGTTTACCGAGCGTGTTGCTCTCGAACTGAACACTATAAATGCCAAGTCAGAGAGTCGTGCTGCAACCGATACGCGCACTTACCTTCAGGTGGCTCTCTTTATTGCAACGGGCAAACCTGAGTACCGCAATGCAGCAAAGGCGTATATTGCCACCCGCAACCC
>CAJOIR010000043.1 GCA_905234685.1 Paludibacteraceae bacterium | reverse complement strand
TTCCCTGAAGTTCAGAGGGCGCCTTCTGATTGTTGCATGCAGCAAAGATGATTGCCGTCAATGCCAGTAAACTAATCTTTTTCATTGAATTATATATTATTGTTGTTATTTGTTCTTTGAGTCACAAATCACTGAGCGGTCAGTCTGACAATTTGCTAACTTTTATGTGTTTTTTGCTTACAAAAGAGTTATAGTGATATATGCTTGGTCTTTGCTTGGTCTATAGTATTCTGTGTTTGACATTTTGACAGGGTTAACAACATTTTTGCTGACATTCTGTCATTTTGCATATATCAGCCATTCCCAGGGTTTGAGTGTTATCTCGTCTTCTTCACCGACAGTGACCGGCATACCGCAGATGCAAGTGTAATCGCCTTGATAATCAGCGGTATTCATAGTGAAAGTCTGCTCTTCAGGTGAGAAGTTGAATATGCCAAGCACGGTATTGTCGCCGAGTTGTCTTGCACAAGCGAATATGGCTTCACTACTGGTTTCAATACGCTGCATGGGTGCCCCCATTTCGGGCGAGAACAACGCCGGGTTATGTTTGCGCAGGCGGTTGAGGTCTTGATACATGGCAAACTGGTGAACGTGCTGACGCGTGATGCAGTCTTTCTCGAAGAATTCCAGACGGTGGTCATTGGCATATTCCTGTCCGGTGTATATCATTGGCATACCTGGAACGATATAGGTGAATGCCGCCATTGCGTCCGAAGCCTTGCCCATGCGTTCGAACTCTGTACCATTCCACGAGTTCTCATCGTGGTTGCTGGTGAAGTTCATACGTATAGCATAGGGCATGAAGGTGGTGTCAGCCTTGTCGAAATATGCCCAGAGGTCTTCTACGTTCTTTTTCTGTTGTGCCACCTCGTTCATCAGGTGGTGGAGTTCCCAACCGTAGTACATGTCGAATGCGGCAACTGTGTGGTCTGGCTGCTCAGCCTCGGCGAGTGTGAAGAGTCCGGGGTAGTCTTTTCTGAGTTCAGCGAAAGCGTCCTCCCAGAAGTCAGTAGGCACCTCCATAGCCACGTCACAGCGGAAACCGTCGATGCCGATAGAGTCAAGCCACCAACGCATTGAACGTTTCATCTCTGCCCTCATGTCTTGATTGTCGTAGTTGAGTTTTGAGATGTCTGTCCAGTCGTACTGTACCATCAGGTTACCCAGTGAGTCTCTGTAGTGCCACCCATCGTTCTCTGTCCATTTGCTGTCGGGAGCGGTGTGGTTGGCTACCCAGTCGAGTATGACATACATGTCAAGTTCGTGCGCCTTGTTGAGGAAACTGACAAAGTCTTCTCTTGTGCCAAATTCGGGGTTGAAGGCGCAGTAGTCTTTGATTGAGTAGTAACTTCCCAGTGTGCCTTTGCGTGTTATCTCGCCGATAGGCTGTATGGGCATTATCCAGATGATGTCAATGCCAAGCGCTTTCAGCGTAGGCAGTTCTGCCTCAGCAGCCTGGAATGTGCCTTCAGGTGTGAACTGGCGGGTGTTGAGTTCGTAGATGGTAGCGTCATACGCCCACGGTGTGTGAATGGTTTTTGTGGTCTTTGTGCATCCTGCCAAGGCTGCCATGGCAAGTGCGATGAATAGAATCTTCTTCATAATATGATTGGTGTTTTAGTTATATCTCTATTGTGGCTTCTTTGATGCCTTCTGAAGTGACGGTGAGGCTGGCTTTGCCTTGTATTATTATTGTCAATTCTCCCGCAAACGCCTGTTGCTCAGTGCTCTGGAATGGTATAAGACATGTGGCATCACCGTTGGCGGCTCCCAGCATCTTGCCTTCGCCTGTCAGTTTGATGTTTACTTTGTTGTCTGCCATAGGGCAGAGGTTGCCGTCGAAGTCGCATATACGTACTCTTACGTATGTCAGGCTGCCTGTCTTCTCCGGCATGAGTTCGATGTAGAACGGTTCGCCAGCAGTGCGCACATAGTCAGTCATCGCCGCCTGGCCTTCTACGTTGTATGCCACAACCTTCAGTTCTCCTTTCTCGTAAGGCACATTGTCCCATATCAGACGGTATCTGCGCATCTTGCCCCACACCGAGTCTTGTTCTGCCTCCTCTTTGCTGAGGAAATGCTGTCTGCCGAGCGACTTGCCGTTGAGGAGCAACTCAGCCTCCGGGTAGTCGGTATATGCCATTACGGGCAGGGTGTCGCCCTCCTGCCAATTCCAGTGTGGCAAGATATGCAATGTGTGGCGGCGTTTGTTCCACTGGCTGCGATAAAGCCAGAATCTGTCCTTGGGAATTGATGCCAAGTCAATTATGCCAAAGTACGACGAGTGTGAAGGCCAGGCGTCAGTGTCATACGGCGAAGGCTCGCCGAGGTAGTCGAAGCCAGTCCAGACAAACTGCCCTATAGTCCACGGGTAGTCCTCCATGTTGGCGAAGTCGTCGTCAGGTATGTTGCTCCATGGGCAGTATTCGGTGTCATAGCCTGAGCACTGATTGGTCTTGCTGTTGCCTTCAGGCTGCGGCACATTGCATATCTTCGAATTGTCGTCTTTCCTTGCAGGCAGTTTGTACACACCCCGGCTGCTTACCGTTGATGCGGTCTCTGAGCCAAGCACCAGTTTCTGCGGTGTGGCATCGTATACCTCCTGATATCTGTGTGCTCTGTAGTTGATACCTACCACCTGCATTACTGCTGCGAAGCCGTTCTCCAATACGCAGTCCACTCCGTCCATGCCGCAAGTGATAGGGCGTGTGCCGTCTTCTCTGGTGCAAATGTCCTGCAGGAACTTGGCTACCTTGTATCCGTCTTTGGAGCACTGTGTGGGTACCTCGTTACCTATCGACCACATCACTACCGACGGGTTGTTTCTAAAATGGCGCAGCATGTTCACCATGTCTCTCTCTGCCCAGGTCTTGTCTTGCCCTTCCTCTGTTTTTTCAAAGAAGCGGTTGTACCCGTTCTTGCATTTACCCCATTCCCACTCGTCAAATGGCTCCACCATAAGCATGAAGCCCATCGAGTCTGCCAACTCCACAAGCTCGGGAGCAGGCATGTTGTGGCTTGTCCTCACTGCATCGCAGCCCATGTCTTGCAACATCTCAAGTTGGTGGCGTATGCCGTCTCTGTATGCGGCTGCGCCTAACGGACCCAGGTCATGATGCAGACATACACCTTGAAACTTTCTCACCTTGCCGTTCAGCAGAAAACCTGAATCAGGCACTATCTCCACTGTGCGTATGCCGAACTGCTGCTCATACACGTCTTTCAACTCTTTGCCTATATATACGTAGTAGCGTGCAGTGTAGAGATTCGGACTCTCTGGCGACCAGAGATGTGGGTAGTTAATTGTGATGTATTGATCTATCTTCTTTTCCTTCTTGGGGTTCAGTGTGCGTGAAGTGGAGGTCACCAGTTTGCCGCCTATCAGCACTTCGGTGCGCATTCTTACCGTCTTCTGTTGCTCCGTCTCAATCTCAGTTGTCATCTTTACAATGGCGGAGTTCTGTATTTTGTCCTTCTCGTTTATTCTGACGGTCTTAATCTGTGTGCCCCATACGGGTATATGAGTCTTGTCGGTTTGTATCAGGTGCACGTTTCTGTACAATCCTGCTCCAGGATACCAGCGGCTTGATTCAGGTCGGTTCTCAAGCCTTACTGCTATCTCGTTGCCTCCGTCATAGAGGTATTTGGTTATGTCAACGTGGAAAGCATTGTAGCCGTATGGCCAGAAGATGACTTTCTTGCCGTTCACAAACACCTGTGCCTCTGACATGGCTCCGTCAAAAAGCAGTGTCACTTTCTCCGCAAATGGCGGCTTTAGTGTCGTCCTGTACCATGCAGCGCCCACGTATGGCAGACCGCCTGTGCGCCCTGTTCTCACCGAGGGGGTATAGCTGCCGTTCTGAGTTATCGCCACCTCCTGAAGGTCGTTGCCTCTGGAGAACTCACCTGTAATAGCCCAGTCGTGGGGTATGGTAACGGTCTTCCAACCAAACTCGGGCATTTGGTTCGCCACCTGCTCCATGCAGAACTGCCACTCTGTCAACAGCCTCTCGCTTCTCTCTGCGAAAGCAGTCTGCACCGTAATCGTCAGCAGTGCAGCCAGTACAAGAAAACTCTTTCTCATTTTGTTATTTTATAATTCATTGCAGGCACAGTTATCTCAGTGTCGTCAACGGTAATACTTCTCTCTGTCTCGCCTTTGTTCAATGCTACTGTCACCGTCTCGTCTCCATAGACACGCTTAAAGCAGAGCACGTCTTTGTCGGCGTATATGGGCAGGTAGTCTCCGTATAGCATTGCCATGCTTGACCTTCTTTGCTTTATCAGACTTGCCACTGTCTCACGCATCTCCGCTTCTTGTTCGCTCAACTCTTCAAAGCGCATCATCTTTCTGTTGTCGGGGTCTCCACCTCCCGTCTCTCCGTATTCATCGCCCTGGTAAACACATGGCACGCCGGGTATTGTCATGTTCAGCACTTCAAGCAGCAGTGCCTTCTTGTAGGCTATATCTGCGTTGCCTATACCTACTTCTCTTGTCCAGCCTGCCAACTTGCCGTCTTCGGCGAAACTGATTGCTCCGCCTGCCAACGAGGCAAAGCGCACTTGGTCATGGTTGCCTGAAATATTGCCCATCGTATGGTGTGCGCCGTAGGCTGCCAGACTCTCTTCTATCACCCTCTCCACTTGGCGCATGTCGCCGCTCTCTTCTACTATCGCATGTATTGCTGTGAAGTACACATTGAAGTCAAATTGTGCATCCAGCATGCCTGTCTTCACGTATGAGCCTATCAGTTCGGGGCTCCCGTAGGTCTCGCCTATCATCCACAGTGCCCTGTCAGGGAATCTCTCTTTCATCTTCTGCGTCAGCGTACGCCAGTAGCACTCGGGTATGTGCTTGCAGGCGTCATGCCTGAAGCCGTCAAACTCATAGTTCTCAAGCCAGTATAGTGCCGAGTCTGTCATAGGCTCATACACTTCTTTTCTCTCGAGGTCGAGGGTGGGAATATGTTTGTCAAACCATGTGGTGAGGCGGGCATCATCCCACAACTCGAAATTACGCCTGCCGTCAGGCAGGATGCTGTCAGTAATCCAATCGGGGTGCTCTTGCAGGGTGGGGGAGTTGATGTGCATGTGGTTTGCCACGTAGTCCAGTATCACGTTAATGTTGTGTTTGTGTGCTGCACTCAGCATCTGCTTCAACTCTTTGTCTGTGCCGAAACGTTTGTCAATCTGAGTCGCGAATATAGGCCAATAGCCGTGATATCCTGAGAAGCGGGTGTGGTCGAGGGTCTTGTCGTACTTGTTGTTGTACATCGGTATCTCGTCCTCGTTCTCTGTCGGCAGGAAATCAAACGGGTAATACCCCCACGCGTCCCACGGATTCTGGGTGATAGGTGATATCCACAGCGTGCTCACTCCGAGTTCGTCGAAGAAGCCGCTCTCTATCTTCTCGGTGATACCTGCTATGTCGCCTCCTTGATAATCTACGATGTCAAGCACGTCTCTCGCTTGCATCTTCCAGTCATTCTGCTTGTTCCCGTTCCTGAAACGGTCGATCATCAGTGAATACAGCACTTGTGTCTGTGGGTCATGCCTGGTCAGCTTCGAGGCGTCTGTCATAGGCTTCATGTCTTCGAGCGGTATCAACAGGTCGTTGTAGTTGTATTTGTCACTCCAAGCGTATATGCGTATGTAAGAGCGGCCTGTCTTGTGATAGCCGCACTTCTTCGCGGTTGGCAAGGGTATGCTTACCTCCGTTTCATCGCCCATCGGACAGAAACCGAAGATTAACATGTTCTGCCAGTACACATTTATGGCAATTGTCTCTTCTGGCTCCGTGAAATCTATTACAATCTCATTATTGTTGATTTCCTTGACATACATAGCCTGCTTGTGCTGCCTCTCGCGCATGTCAACAACAGGTATTGTCAGCCTCTTGCCGTCTTTTTCATACACCCACTGGCATACCAGTTCATCCATTTCCACATTGTCAAACTGCATGTCTTTCAGTGCAGGCAGATAGTCCGCAATGTCTGGTGTTGTGTTGTTCTGGGTGATAACTACGGGCTTTATAGGGTCGCCTGTCAATGCCTTTTCGAAGGCTGTCTGCTTGATGCATGACGGTAGCAGTATCACTGCCGCCAATAGGAGGAATGTGTGTTTCATGGCTTATATGGTTGTCTGGTTATTGGTTTATCTCGTCATAACTGCTCTGTCGCGTCGGATCTACATCTATCAGTATCTCATATACTTTCTTCTTCTCGTCTGGTGTGCCTTTCTTGAAGATGTTCACTATCTCGTCATTCTTCGCGTCCATGAAGGTGCTTATCAGGTGACCGTTGGGGCGTGCTCTCCGTGCTTCTCTAAGCACTGTCATGCCTTCTGCTATCCTTGCGCGGGCGTTGGCTACATTTTGCGTCATCTCGTCCAAGCACAGACGGTGGTATTCGTAGAAGAACTCTCTGTACTTCTTGTATGATTCGTCCATCAGGTTGTTGGCTATGGCATAGCGGTTGCGGTTGCTCTTGCGGGTGGCGGTCGCACTCCAGCCCTCCATCTCTTCGTCTGTAAGGCTTGCTGTCTGCGCCACGGTCGCTATCTCTTCGCACTGTGTGAAGTACGGAGTACCACCCAACCGTGAATAACTGTCCATGTCGATTCCAATTATCAGGTAGCAGTAGTATGCCAGCATTGCTGTCAGGTTGGTGGTGAACACGTGGTCTTGATATTCCAACCTGTCAAATTCCTGATATGTGAAGTTGAAGTAGTTGTCTTTCATGTTCAGCAGGGTTGTCGTGTAGGTCGTGCCAAACACAGGGCGGCGTGCCTGCACTTGCAACTCGCCCGTGAACACACCGTCTTTCATCGTGTTCACTATTATCGCCATACTGCATTCTATACGCTCGTTTTCCGAGAACGTCATTCCTGTCCAGCGTATAGTATTCACGTACTCGTATATTGCCTGCTGTAGAGTGTTGAATACCGACTTGTTGCTGCCTTCTATCTTGTCGCTGTTGATGTTTACGGTGCAGTTCAACTCTTGTGCCTTCATGCTAACAAGACACAATGCCGATATCAGTATCAGTATGCTTGTCTTCTTCATTTGGATTTTGGTATGATTATCTCCTTAACGCTGCCGGTTCTTGTGTCAAACACCACTCTCGTGTCCTGCTTCTGGAATAGGTCTGCTGCTAATGGCACTGCCACGCCGGCTTGAGCCACAGGCACACTCCTCATGGCGATGGTCTTTTCACCGTCTGTCAGCCGTATGTCTGCCGAGCCTGCTATGTTCTGGTATATGGGCGAGCCTGCTTGCATTTTCTCCCCGTCGGCTAGAGGAGCGTACTCTTGTCTGTGCATTGTGAGGTTTATTATGTAAGGTTCGCCCGACATGTCGTCGGCGTCAACCACACCTGTCAGCTTCGAGAAACGGAACAACACTTCGTTTGTCATGTCGCTCTCAAGGCTGACTGCTATCTCTTTGTGCAGTGTCTTTATGCTCTTTGTGCCTGTGAACAGCCTAGTCAGGGCGGTCTCCTGTTTCTTCATTTCCTGCAATACCAGTCTCATAGCCTCACCGTCGGCAGGTGTATGCTCTGACTCGCCTGCAAGCAGGTTGAGTCTGTTCTCGCGAATGGAGTAAATCTGTTTCGCAGTACCCTCTGCCATCTTGCTTATTGAACCCGACATCATCTGCTCCTCGAGTAGTGGCATCACCTCGCAGGCTGTTCTCTTCTGTGTCTCTTTCTGTGAGAACTGCTTCTGGGTGTTGTCGTTTGACTTGGCAAGGTGGGCTATGGGGAGGTTGATGCCTTCTATCAGACCTTTGTTGTTCAGTCGCACTGAGCAGTGCTGGAGCATCTTCTGGTTGGCTGGGATGACGTATGCGCGACTCTTGTCTGCCTTCGTGCGCGTATATATGGTTGCTGACTTGAACCTGTATCTTACTGCATCTTCGGTCACCACGTCTTTTGCTGCCAGATACCTCTCCGAGTACTGGTAGAATATGCCTCGCTCTTGGGTCTCTTCCTCATATTCTACGTCTATCACTACCTCTGTACGCGGCATGTAATACACTATTGCCGATTCGCCTTCCTTCAATTGAAGACCTGTTGCCGGACCTTCTCCGCTTGTCTGGGCATTAATCAGTGTCGTACTCAGCAGCAAGCCAGCCGCTATCATCATCATTACTCTTTTCATATTGTGTTCTCTCTTTATTGTTCTGATTTGTTTTTTGTTTTCTCTCCTTATATATATACTCACCTGCAAAGGTAATGCCATTTTTTCAAATATGCAATTTTTCTGTCATTTCTTCTTTATTTCTTCTTAATCCCTCTCCCTCACTACTTACCCTCTTAACCTTTAGCCTTTTCACCCTTAGCCTCTTAACCTTTCACCCTTAGCCTCTTAACCTTTTAACCTCTTACCCTCTTAACCAGTTAATCAATTCCCCGGTTCCACAGTTCACCAATACTTTATTGGGTGATTATTGGGTGATTATTGGGTGATTATTGGGCTCTTTCACTGACTGTCACTGCATTGCCGAAAATATGTCATTATTGGTGAAATTCTTTTTGTACGATTGAAAACTTTATCGTACCTTTGCCCTGCATTAAGAATCCCAGGTTATGTCAGGTAAAACATTCCTTATGTCGCTTAAGACTCTCCCTCTTATTCTCCTTGTTTTCAGTTTGTCTCTGCCTGTCATGGCTGATGACAAACCCGAACTCCGCTATGAGAATGCACTCAATTTCCGCATAGTCAACAAGGGCTTTGCCGACACTGAGGGTGACTTCACACGTCTCCCCGCTTATATGAAGGACAGTGTCCGCGAACAGCTCTGGTGGCTTGCAGGCTGTTCTGCAGGTATCGGCGTGCGGTTTGCTACCGACTCCAAACGTATCGGTGCTCGATATAACCTTAGATACGATTTTTCCATGATGCACATGGCGATGACGGGTATCAAAGGCACTGACCTCTATCGCCTTGATGACGACGGTCGCTGGCATTATGTTAATACGGCGCGGCCTGTTAAGGACTCCGTACAACATAAGGTCTATGTCGAGAACATGGACGGAAAGATGCACGAGTATCTCATTTATCTGCCTCTGTATGATGGTATCCGCTGGCTTGAGATTGGTGTTGACAGTACTGCCCTTTTAGAAAAGCCCCATATTGACAATCCCCGCAGTGGAAAGAAGATAGTCTGCTATGGTACAAGCGTCATGCAGGGCGGCTGTGCCACTCGTACTGGTATGACACAGACCACCATGATGCAGCGTGACCTCAATGTAGAAGTCGTCAACCTCGGCTTCTCAGGAGAGGGCAAGCAGGACTATTGCATGGCAAGACTCATGGCGTCTATTGACAATGTCATTTGTTATGTCATTGACCCTGTACCCAATTGCACTAAGGATATGTGTGACACTCTTACCTATAACTTCATAAAGATTCTCCGTGATGCCAAGCCTGATGTGCCTGTCGTTATGGTAGAGGGCTTGACTTACCCCTATGCTAAGTACGACTCCTATTTCAAAGACTATCTGCCGGCAAAGAACAAGGCTTTCCGTAACAACTATGAGAAACTCAGGCGGGAGAACCCTAAGAATCTCTACTACATGACTACCGACGGCATGACCGGAGCAGGCGAGGAGGGTACTGTCGACGGAGTGCATCTTACCGATGTGGGCTTCCGCGCTTACACCGACAAACTGGAGAAGATACTCAGAAAGGTACTTCGCAAACAGCTGAAATAACCGGGCAGGGGCTTATAGCCTCTGCTTCATTTATATATAAACAACATTAAACTGCTTATGAAGAAACATTTATCTTTGCTTTTCTTCCTGCTGTGCTCTTTTGCCCTTATGGCTGATGAAATCAAAGTCTCAGGCACGGTGGTTGATGCTGAGACTGGAGAGACACTCATCGGTGTGAGTGTTCTCGAGAAAGGCACACAGAACGGTGTCGTTACTGACTTCGACGGTAACTTCACCATCAAGGTGCAGACAGATGCTACTGTGCAACTGAGTTACGTGGGGTACACCTCCGAGGAGGTCAGGGCTAAGGCTAACCTTGGAACAGTCAAACTGCAGAGTGAGGCTGTCGCTCTCGAAGATGTCACTATCACAGGTCAGATGGCACGACAGAGCATCACGCCTGTTGCTGTCAGTCAGGTCACCGCTCTTGAGATTGAAGAGCGGCTTGGTGGCAACGAATTCCCTACTATCCTCAAGAATACTCCTGGTGTTCATGCCAACGGACAAGGCGGTGGCTGGGGTGACTCTGAGATATGGATGCGTGGATTCGACAACACCAATGTGGCGACCATGATTAATGGTGTGCCTATGAACGATATGGAGGGTGGCACAGTGTATTGGTCCAACTGGCAAGGCCTGAGTGATGTGACAAGCGTCATGCAGACTCAGCGTGGTATGGGTGCCTCCAAGGTGAGTGCTCCTTCTGTCGGTGGTACTATCAATATCGTTACTCGTGGCATTGATGCCAAGAAGGGAGGAGTATTCTCTTACTCTCTCGGAAATGATAATGCCAACAAACTCCTCTTC
The DNA here is from genome assembly GCA_905234685.1 of Paludibacteraceae bacterium. Lineage (GTDB taxonomy): Bacteria > Bacteroidota > Bacteroidia > Bacteroidales > Paludibacteraceae > Colicola. The sequence goes on along the minus strand of CAJOIR010000043.1, from coordinate 5,637 downwards.
TCTGTCTCCACAGGCTTGATGAAAAGTGGTTGGGCTATCACGGTGATGGGTTCCAAATCCTGGGGTGACGGTTATATACAAGGCACAGGCTACAGCGGTTATAGTTACTTTGCCAACATCTCAAAGCGTATTAACGAAAACCATCAGCTGTCTCTCACTGGCTTTGGTGCTCCTCAATGGCACTGGACACGACCGAGTGGCTCAAGTGGGGCACTCACCCTTGAGCAGTGGAACGAAGTGAAGAAATACATGACCAACGGTAAGGATTATCGTACATACAACCCTGCCTACGGATATGCCAACAATGGCAAGCAGAAGGGTGCCAACTACAACCAGTATCATAAGCCGCAGATATCACTCAACTATGTGTGGCAGATTGACTACAAGTCGTCTCTTTCCACAAGTCTTTACACCAGTATAGGACGAGGCTTCGGCAACACTGCCGAGGGCAGCCCTTATTCTCCTGAAGGACTTACCTATTCCGACCTTACACGTGGCGCATACAATGGTGTACTCACCACTACCTTCCGCCGACCTGATGGCTCATTCGACTATGGCGCTGTCGAAGATATGAATGCTGTGTCAGAAACAGGTTCGCACCTTATCATTGCAGAGAATCGTAACTACCACAACTGGTATGGCTTGGTTGCCACATACGATAACAAATTCCTTAACGAGTCACTTGACCTCACTGCCGGTATTGATGTTCGCTACTATCAGGGAATACATACTGCGGTCATAAGCGACATGCTAAGCGGTGAGTATTTTATTGATGCCACACGCTCTGGTAATAACGTATCTGCTGCCAACAACTACCACCGCAACGACCCGGCTTGGGCATACGAAAAACTCAACGTGGGCGACATAGTATATCGCAATTACGTAGGTCACGTCATGCAGGAAGGTCTCTTTGCCACACTTGAGTACTCGCAGCAACACCTCTCTGCTTTCCTCAATGGTTCGTTCTCCTATACCAATTATTGGCGTATGGACTACTTCTACTACGATGAGAACCATACTAAGTCCGAAGTCGCAGGCTTCGCTGGCGGTACTATCAAGGGTGGTGTAAACTACAAGATAAACGCCAATAACAATGTCTTCGTCAACGTTGGTTACATATCGCGTGCTCCTAAGTTCAATGGCGCATTCATGTCTTCCAATACAAGTCACATGCTCAACCGGGATGCAAAGAACGAGAAGATTGCCTCGGTTGAGGTTGGTTATGGCTTCCAGAATGCGTATGTCAACCTGCAGGCTAATGCCTACTACACACGCTGGATGGATAAGACAATGTCCAAATACACCACTCTCGATAATCAGGAGACAGGTTATGTCAATATGACAGGTGTTAACGCGCAACACATGGGCTTGGAGTTTGAACTGAAAGCACGCCCTCTCAAGTGGTTGGAGTTGAACGCTATGCTCTCTCTTGGTGACTGGCGCTGGAAGGGAAACAACATTACAGGATATCTCTACGATGAACACGGCAATGCTGTTGACAGTAAAGGAGCTGTCGTGGAGACTGGTTCAGAGCAGCATGCTAAGGCGCAGATCAATCTTGAGAATGTCAAAGTAGGAGGGCAGGCGCAGACTACTGCCAACCTCGGCATTACCTTCAAGCCGTTTAAAGGCTTTCGCATAGGTGCTGAATATACTCTCTATGATCGCAACTACTCATATTATTCCTTCTCAGGAAGCGACCTTACCATAGGAAAGACGGTATCTGTTGTTGACCCGTATAAATGCCCTGTGGGAGGCGATATGGATGTGCGTGTAAGCTATACCTTCGACATAGGCCCCCTCCGCGCTACTCTTGCTGCCAATGTGAATAACGTCCTTGACCAGCATTACATAGAGAAGGCATGGAGTGCAAGAGCTACTTCTACTGTCATTACCGAGAATACGAAGGATAATATCTACTTCTTCTATAACAAAGGACGTCAGTGGAACATACGACTCAAACTCTCATTCTGATACAATTAACCGGTTCGCCAATTCCACAATTTCACAATTCCACAAAATATTGAGATTATGAAAGCAATAAAATACTTACTTATCGCATCAGTACTGATATTCGGTATGACAGCATGTGAGAACTTCTTTGATGAGAAGCAGCTTGACAATGGCAACTATCGTCCTACAGACATACGCACATCGATGACCTACACTCTCACCGAGACCGATGTTGCTGCCATAGGCAAGCAGTGCACTCACAAAGGCAACGATACCATCCCTTCTGTCTATGAGCAGAAAGCACTCTCGCTTTGCACAGAGACCGACTCCTTCGCATACAACGAGTGGAAGAAGATCGCCTCTCTGAAAGCCTTCACTGAAGACGCATCTCCTGACATCTATGTGCCCATGTTCATGGCGCAGAAGTTCCCTTACCTTGATGCAGGCACAATATGCAACGTTACTTACCCTCTCTACGAAGGCAAATCCACAAGACAGGAACCATTCAAATATGCCTCTCCATACACACTGACCGAAGATGACTACCGCAGTATATGGAACGGTCGAGGTGCTTCATATCTCACACCCGGTAGTCTTGATGGAATGAGTAACATGCTGAAACAGCAGTTCCCGCTTGCAACAGAAGGTAAGATTATGGTGGTGACATATATGTATAGCGATGTTGAGCCTGATACTATCATTCCTTTCCTGCCATATGAGTGCTCTGTTGCTCAACTGCTTGAAGCCAAAGAGACCAACGAACACCAACTCACAGGCATCGTGGGAAAGATTATGTCAACTACTTATGGCAAATTCTATCTTGTTGACGGCAGCGACTCAATCTATGTATATGGTCTCAACGATGAAGACGGCAACCGCGTATGGAGCAAAAAGGGAATAAAGAAAGGCGACCAAATCACTGTTAAAGGCAAATATGCAGAAAGTTCTGGTGAACCACAGTTTGTAGATGCTGTGTATGTGTCACATACTTCGGCTGCTTCTCCTGCACCACGGCGAAACAACAAGGCAATAACAACTGAACCGGCAGAGACGACCGTGGTTTATCAACTCACAAATGGTGAATGGGTGATATATGAGAACGACCAGTTAACAGCACTTGATGTCTTACCTCAAGACATCTACGATGCTCTCGGCACAACATCTATTGCTAACCCTGAAAAAATAATAGGCGACTATCTGCGTCGAAAATATCCTCTTGCACAAGAAAAACAGATTTACATGGTCGTTTATAATGGCAAATCAAGTGTTACTGCCGATGAATGGATATTCAATGGCGAAGACTTCATAATGAACACGGGCTTCACAGAGGATGTCATGTCATTCGTACTCAATACGGCATGGGTGGCAAACATCTCCACTTACTACACCACGCCGTTTGTCGGCAATGGACCTGCAGACTTCACTATTCATCATGTCGAGCTTGACGGCTTGAATTATATATGGCGTTATCAGGCTTCTTACGGTATGACGGCTTCCGGATATGTCAGCGGTACAAACCATCCTGTGGAAGACTGGCTTGTATCACCCAAGATTCGTCTCAAGAAAAGCGAGAAACCTGTCCTCACCTTCGATATGGCAGTGCGCTATGGTAATGTTGATTACAATAAAGACTGGCTCAAGGTGATGGTAACCAATAACTTTACAGGCGATGTCACTGCCACAGAATGGGAGCACCTTGAGTTCCCCGATTCCATACCTGACGGCAGCAACTGGGTATTCCTTAACTCAGGAAACTTCGACCTCAGCAAATACAATAATCAGACTATCAATATCGCATTCCAATACAATACTACTACAGGCGAACTCACATCTGCACCCACATGGGAAATTCAAAACCTCCTTGTGCATGAATTGGATGAAGAGAAACCTGAGGAATGAATGATATGAAAACAACAAAATAACTATAACAAACAACATTTATTAACTAAAACAACAAAAAGTATGAAAAAGATTTTCCTTTTCTGTGCAGCCCTCATGGCTGCTGTAAGCGTTAACGCTGAAATCAAAAACATGAATTGCGCCGAGGCCAAGGCAGAAGCTCTTGACAAACTTCAAGCAGGCGAAACCGGTACAGACTCAGTAGCAGTAACTGGTTTTGTGACAAAAACTGACGGTACTATCAGCCGTGGCCAGCAGACATTCTGGATGGATGACGAGCAAGGTACAACACAGACTTTCCAAGCTTACTGGTGCAATATACCTGGAGCAAGCGGTTCTAATGGTGAGCCGTTGAATGTAGGTGACAAAGTGATTATCAAAGGTTTTTTGATGAACTATCAAGGCACGACAGCAGAAATGAAAAACGGAGATGTCGTTATTCTTGAGCGTGTAACCGTTGAAATCGACACCATTGAAGTGGATGTCTGCGAAGCAATTGCCGAAGGAGAGGCACTTAACAACAATGAGGTGACACCTGACGTATTTGCTGTGGTAGGTGTGGTTTCACAGGTTGATGGCATTTATGAGCAGTACAATCAGGCTACATTCTGGATGAACTGTGAGGAGGAAGGCAATGCTGCTAACGGCAAGAAATTCGAGGCATATTATGTAACTCTGCAGGAGAATGATGGCTATATGCCCAATATTGGCGACACTGTGGGCGTACTTGGTAAGATTAAGAAATTCAATGAGACTATCGAAATTGCTAACGGTAAGGCTTGGATTCTTGCAAAGAGCAATTTCGTGCCCGACACTATCAGGGTTAGCGTAGCAGATGCCATTGTCGCAGGTAATGCACTCGCTGACAATGAGAGCACTAAAGACATCTATGTTGTTACAGGTTTCTGCGACAGTATTGCATACGCATATGACGAGACAAAGGGTAACATGTCGTTCTATATGTGTGACGATATCAACACTCCTACCTATGACTTCGAGGCATATCGCGTTAGAACAAATGTGGCTATCGCTGTCGGTGAGCAGGTTTCTGTTGTGGGACACATTAAGAAATTTGTTAATTCTGACAAGGTTGTTACCATCGAGGTTGTCGATGGTTATATAGAAGGTCAATCTACTGGTCTCTTTAACCTTAAGGGCGACAATATTAAGGTTGAGAAGATTCTTGAGAATGGTCAACTCTTCATTATCAGAGAAGGCATACGTTACAACGTGCTTGGCGCACTAGTAAAATAACTTTGTAGTCAATAGGTTAAGTTTAGAGTCGGGAGATGTCTTCCGACTCTTTACTTTTTTATTTGCTATCTCTTGCGTATGTAAATTATTTGCAGTACTTTTGCAGGCTCGTTACAGAGAACGAGTTTTAACCAATAAGTTTAACCCTTTTATTCGGTTGATGATTGACAAATATAGCTGAATATCAACTGTAAAATATCAACTGTCAACTATCTGTTCTACCAACATGGCAGAAAACATTTCACTCCAGAACTTCGACTGGGATGCTTTTGAAGCTGAGGCTCAAGGCAAACAAAACGAAGAATTGATCAATAAGTACAACGAAACACTCAACGCCATCAAGACAGGCGAAGTAGTGGAAGGTACAGTTAAGGCTATCAACAAACGTGACGTTGTAGTCAGTGTTGGCTACAAGTCCGACGGTATCGTGCCTGCAGCTGAGTTCCGCTATAATCCTGATCTCAAGGTTGGCGACAAGGTTGAGGTTTACATCGAAAACCAGGAAGACAAGAATGGTCAGCTCATTCTCTC
>CAJOIR010000042.1 GCA_905234685.1 Paludibacteraceae bacterium | reverse complement strand
TCACCCTTGACGGCTTCTATAACATCTGGAAGATGCAGGAAAGAACCGATTATGCAGGTCTGCCAGTCAACCATATTCTTGACCGCCCGACATGGGGAGTCAACCTGCGTGTGGACGGCAAGATCGACTCCAAATGGTCTCTTTATACAGTAATGTATTTCTCTGGCGGCAGATATGCTCTTGACCTGAACACTACGCTTACGGCAGTAGCGCTCAAACCTGTCATTGACCTCAATCTCGGAGGTCAGTACAACATCAACAAGTGGCTGTCGTGCTACCTGCAAGTCTGCAACCTGCTCAACCGCAAACACGATGTCTTCTACGGCTACCAGTCGCAGGGTATCAACTTCATGATAGGCATCACATACGCCTTCTGACGACATTGACAATAGTTTATATGTTAAGGCTCACATGTTAGCAACTCCCAAAACGAAGGTTTATCCATAAAATTATCACAAAGAATCAAGTAAATATCAACTATTATAAAAATCGGCGGATAAAACGCTGAATTTGCCAGATAGTATCCATTTCAGGAACGGCAACCAAATAGCACACATTTATGATGCGATGGGGAGGCAATTGAAGACAACATATTATACTCGGAAGGCAACGGCAGACGGTATAACCTATTGGGGGCAGAAGTGAGATAGCCGGCTTTTGCTTTGATTCATGTTGTGAACACGAATCTCACGGATAGTGCAAAAATGGGACAACGCAAATCCCCGCCATCGTATCTTTGCATTGTCTTAAGGAATGTTAAGATATAAAAACAATAAAATATATAACTATTAAAACATTTTTAATATGAGAATTTTTTTTATATTTATTAATTCTACTATCACTTGTATGTTCATGTAATAAGGAATCACATACTATGGAAAAAAAGAGGTAAATAATAAAATTATCAAGAAACTATGGCGAACATCTTCCCCCAACAACCGTGTTATCATTGATACATCTATTCCAATAATTTCAGATTCCGAAGCAGTTAATGTAGTTATACAAAAATTTGCATCCGCAGATAGCTATGAGAGTTCATATTGGGAAAATGCCGAAGTAGAAATTGTCTATTCAAGTGACATTTTAGATGAAATAGAATTGTTCACTTATAATTTTTATTCTTCAAATGATATTGTTAACTTCAATGAACTTTTATGCCAATTAGAAATTCCAGAAATTTATTGTTATATCGTCAACCTTGACAATAATGGCGGCTTCGCAATAATTCCAGCCGATGCCGAATTAACCGATTATGCAGTCTATTATAGCAAGGGGAATATAAGTTCTACAATTTTTGAACAAGATAATATAGTTGATGCATATGGCAACTCAAATAACCAAATTTCAATAGATTCCATTAATCCTAATTTATTTGCGGGAGATCCAGAAATTCTTGATTTGACAGGTTTGAGATGGTATATATATGCGACTTCTATAGAAGTTCATAAAAAATACTTTGCCAGTACATGTTATCTTGACCAACCTTTAACAATTTACATTCAAAAGAACAGCAATCATACAATTACATGGAATAATATACCTGTTGATATTACAGGAAATATAGTTTTTTCGGATCTTACATTATATGATCCATATTATGATGAAAATACAGTTTTAAGTGAGAACACAGCACAAGTTAGTGATATAGTTATGGAAACATTCAAATTATTGAAATACTATAACGTGAGATTCTACGAACCAATAAATGCATCTTCTATTTCAGACACAATAGAATCATTAATTAATGATATAGGAGGGACGAGTTTGGAAGATTACATATATTTTCTAGAAAGGTACGGAATATATGCGACATTTGTAGGTAAAGATATATATGATACGTTTCTAGCTTTAAATGATGAATATGATGTTGCTTGGGCTGTAAGAAAGAACTCTTGTTACACGGTCACATCTATTTTAACATCAACCGGTTCGTGCGTGTCAGAATACATGGCAGTTCTATCAAAGGCCAAATCACCACATTCATTAAGCGGGAACTTTGATGCTGTTGTCGAATTGCCAATTGAAGTTTCGCGAAATGCCGGTTTTTCATATATTGTATTTAAATCTTTTGGTATATAAGTATATTTTATATTTTTGCAACATTAATAATTCCGAAGAAATACTCGAATAAAATATAGTTGATTATGAAAAAATACTTTTTTTACATTCTGTTGGTAGCTTTTTCGCTACCCATGTCCGCCGAGAAGTTTGAAAAAGACGGATTGATATACATAACTGGCTCTAGCAAATGGGGTACTGCACAAAATGGTGGTACAGCGTTCGTCAATTGCATAGGCACTCTGTCATTGGAAGGAAGACCATTTGTTTCTGTAACGGGTTGTTCGAGTGACTCAATAAAGGAAATCAGCATTCCCGAAAAAGTCACATATGAAGAAGTGGAATATGACGTTATAAGCATTAATGACAAGAGTTTCTACAACTATACTAATCTTGAAAAAGTGATCATCCCTTCTTCAGTTGTTCATATCGGTGCAGCCGCTTTCAATGGTACTGCATTGTACAACAATCCAGAGATGTATGACAACGGGATGTTGATAATCGACGGTTGTCTTATTAAATTTCAAGTAAATGATGACATAAAACAACTTGATATTCCTGACAACGTGCGTGTTATTGCGGATCTGAGCTGTTGTGGAAATACAGGAGAAAGGTATGCACTTGGAGCGTACGGTACAAATCTAACCAAAGTAACATTCCCCGAGAATCTGACAACTATAGGAGAGCAGGCTTTTTTTGGATCTGTTGCACTTAATAATGTAGAACTCCCTAAGAATCTGAAATTCCTTGGTGAACAGGCATTTGATTCTTCTCCTGTAACAAAAGTAACACTTCCTGATGGTTTGATATGTCTCGGAGCCAAGGCATTTAGCCTGGGTAGTAGTAATAGTTTTGACTTTTATTGTTATTCTTCATACGTTCCCGAATGGTATTCGTTTATTTCTAAATATGGTTATGACTATAAAAAAGTCATAGTGCATGTGGCAGAATCTATGGCAGAGGAATACAGTAATGCAAAAATTTGGATGTATTTTACTATCATAGAAGACATAACTCCTGTGGAAAACATAAAACAAGAGTCTGCATCCGTATCAAACAAGATAATGGACAACGGCAATATCTATATCCACCGCGACGGCAGACGGTATAACCTGTTGGGTGCAGAAGTGAGATAGCAGGCTTTTGCTTTGATTCATGTTGTGAATAGAAATCTCACGGATAGGGGCGACTCTATCAGTTGACGGATCGCCCTCGCGTTGTCAGTTAGCCAACATGAAACCTGAAACAATTCCCCAGTTCACTCCCTCCCCTGAGGGGAGGGCTGGGGAGAGGTTACATCCGCATATCAAGATGTGTACTAATGTACGAATGAACAAAAATGTGGAACTGGGGAACCGGGGAATTGTGGAATTGGTTAACTGGTTAATTGGCTAAAATTTCTGCACAATCTTCGGCAGAAATTTCGGCAGGGAAGAACTTTTTCATAAAAAATCAACATAAGCGGCAGGTCTTGACAATCAGGGCATTCTGCTTTCTTTTGTCGGGTTTTAGATGCCATGAATCAGAATCTTCGGCACAAAAACACGTCCGCGCCGAAGATTTTTGCAGCATTATTATAGAAACGCTTTCCACGGAGGACATATTCTCCGGATGATATGTGTTTACTTACTTTGAGAAAAAGAAACAAAAAAAGCATCAGGGGTGACAAATATGAGAAGATCAGTCTGTGCAGCGCGAAGCCTGTCGTTGCTCCTTAACTACAAGCAATGCCTGTTCCCTGATGTCCTGCGGCAGTTCTATGCCGCGCATCTGCAGGCTACGGCACCAACCTGCCACGTCTTCTTCACGAAGCGTAAAAAACACGGAACTTATCATGTCATGCTGTTTCGTGTTGAATAGCTCTGCCGGAATACCTGCAAGCGCATCCAGTTCTTCATCGTCATAATAGACTGTCTCGGGACTTGAAGCGAGCAGTGTCTCCTTCTCGCACACCAGATGTTCGCCACAACAACCTTCAGGAACAGTCTTCTCTAACCCAGAAGACGGAGAAGCAGACCGCTTTTTGCGACGGCGTTCACGCACCTCAACTGCAACCGCCACAAGCACTACAAGCAATATGAATACAGCCAATGCAAGCATCTGTTCAAATATAATGCAATGCATCAGTCAGCAGCATCTTCTTCCACACGGAGATTCTCCATGATGTATTGCTGACGTTCTGCTGTGTTTTTGCCCATGTAGTATTCCAACAACTCATGAACCGAATCCTCTTTGCGCAGAGTCACCTGGTCCAGACGGATACCTTTGCCTATGAAACCCTTGAATTCATCGGGAGAAATCTCGCCCAATCCCTTGAAACGCGTTATCTCCGGATTAGGTTTAAGTTCGTCTATCGCCTGTTGACGCTCATCGTCGCTATAACAATAGCGTATCTCCTTCTTGTTCTTCACACGGAACAGAGGTGTCTGAAGGATATATACATGCCCTTTCTTAACAAGGTCAGGGAAGAACTGAAGGAAGAAAGTGAGCATAAGTAGCCGTATGTGCATTCCGTCAACATCGGCATCAGTGGCTATGATAACCTTGTTATAGCGCAGGTTGTCTAGACCGTCCTCTATGTTCAATGCCGACTGCAGACAGAAGAATTCTTCGTTCTCATACACAATCTCCTTTGTCAGACCAAAGGTGTTCTTCGGTTTGCCGCGAAGCGAGAATACAGCCTGTGTGTTCACATCGCGACTCTTTGTGATACTACCCGATGCAGAGAGTCCCTCGGTAATGAAGATGGAACTCAAATCACGCAAATCCTCATCTGATTCTTTCGATGAATACGTGGGTTTCGGGTCATTCAGGTGCACACGGCAGTCACGCAACTTCGGATTGTTCAGGTTGTTCTTCTTGGCACGCTCACGTGCTATCTTGGTCACTCCCTGAATAGCCTTGCGCTCGCGCTCGGAGTCCTGAATCTTCTGCAACATCACCTCAGTTATGTCTGGGTGCTTGTGCAGATAGTTGTCAAGTTCATGTGCTATGAAGTCGTTGACAAACTTGTTTACAGAGACACTGCCTTCCTGCGGTGACATGTCACGACTGCCGAGTTTCGTTTTGGTCTGACTCTCAAACACGGGTTCCTCCACATTCAGAGCCACAGCGCCAACTACGCCGTTGCGTACGTCAGATAGTTCGAAGTCCTTGCCAAAGAAAGCCTTGATCGTACGCCCTATAGCCTCTCTGAGTGCCGCCTGATGAGTACCACCCTGAACGGTATATTGTCCGTTGACGAACGAATAGTACTCCTCGCCTGTCTGGTCGGCATGTGTCAGCGCCACTTCGATGTCTTCTCCCTTGAGGTGAATAATAGGATACAGCGGCTCAACCGTCATGCGCTCTGTAAGCAGGTCGAACAATCCGTTGCGGCTGATGAAGCGGTTGCCGTTAAAATTAAGTGTAAGTCCGGTATTGAGATACGCATAGTTGCGCATCATCGTTTCTATGGTTTCATCGCGGAAACTATAGTTCTCGAACAGACCTCTTGAAGCATCAGGTTCGAACTCAATGAGCGTACCCTGCCTGTCGTTGGGTGCATCTACTATTCCTGTGTCACTCACCATCTTGCCCTGCTTGAACTCCACACGACGCGTCTTGCCTTCACGAAACGCCTGTGCTGCAAACTTCCATGACAGGGCATTGACAGCCTTCAGACCGACGCCATTCAGACCGACAGACTTCTTGAAAGCCTTCGAATCATACTTGGCACCTGTATTCAGTTGAGACACCACGCCCACAAGCGAATTAAGCGGTATTCCCCTGCCATAATCTCGCACCGACACCTTACCGTCCACAACAAGCACGTCTATCACCTTGCCGGCATTCATACGGAACTCGTCAATAGAGTTGTCAACAGTCTCCTTGATAAGCACGTAAATACCGTCGTCGGCATGTGAGCCGTCACCAAGCTTGCCTATGTACATACCCGGACGAAGCCTGATATGCTCGACATCCTCCAGATGCCGCACGTTGGCATCGGTATATTCAACCATTGGTTGTCCTGTTAGTTCTTCTGCTGCCATAACATATATTCAGTTTACAAAAGTAAACAAAAAATCAAAGCCTTACAAATACTATTCTCATCATATCAATGTTTGCTCACCTTGCGGAGTACAGGTAACACTATTGCGAAACCTATAACAGTGCCGACAATATCAGCCAACCAGTCAAGCCACTCACCTGTACGGGGGTAGAAGAACTGTTCCTGAAGTATCTCCATCAAACTGCCATACAGCACCGGCACTGACAAAGCACAGCAGACCGTCAGTGCAGTATTCGCCCGTGAATGCCAAAGGTCACGGGTCAATACCCCTGCAAACACCATATACATCACTATATGCGCCCACTTGTCAATAAACGCTACGTTATCAGGCATCCTGAAATCAGGCTCACGCAACAGACTCAGATAAGCAATTAGACCTGCCACGAGAATTGAAGGTATATAGTTGACAATGTTCTTCACCGCCCAAACACAAATTGTGCATTACGCATTATTGTGAATTAGATTATGCCCGGTCATTTCCTTTGGTTGCTCAATGCCCATTATGTGCAGAAGCGAAGGTGCCACATCGGCAAGTATGCCGTTCTCCACCTGCACATTCTTCTTGTCGCTTATATAAACAAACGGCACAGGGTTGAGCGAATGTGCGGTATTAGGAGTACCATCCTCGTTGATAGCATGGTCGCAGTTGCCATGGTCGGCTATGATAATCACTTCATAACCGTTGCGACGCGCTGCTTCAACAGTCTCGTTCACACAGATGTCTATGGCGGTGACAGCCTGTTGTATGGAGTTGTAAACTCCGGTATGCCCTACCATATCGCCATTGGCATAGTTAAGTATGATACAGTCGTACTTCTGTGTATTGAGTGCGTCACGCAGGGCTATCGTAACTTCCGGAGCCGACATCATAGGCTGCAAATCGTAGGTGGCTACCTTGGGTGACGGAATCAGTATGCGGTCTTCGTTCTCAAACTCTGCTTCGCGACCACCCGAGAAGAAGAATGTCACATGTGCAAACTTCTCAGTCTCTGCTATACGTAACTGTCTCAATCCTGCCTTTGACACTATTTCGCCAAGAGTATTCTCTACGTTCTCCTTCGGGAAAAGTATGTGCAGCCCTTTGAACGAAGAGTCGTATGGAGTCATGCAGAAGTACTGCAGCGAAGCAATTGTATGCATGCCGTGTTCGGGCATATCCTGCTGAGTGAGAGCAATAGTTATCTCTTTTGCACGGTCGTTGCGGTAGTTGAAGAATATAACTACATCACCTTCCTCTATCGTTGCCAACGGCTTGCCGTTTCTTACATGAACTATCGGTTTAATGAATTCATCGGTCACATCTGCGTCATAACTTGCCTGCATGGCGGCAACCATGTCCTCGTATTCTGCTCCTTTGCCGCTGACAAGCAGGTCGTATGCCTCTTTGATGCGCTCCCAGCGTTTGTCACGATCCATAGCATAGAAACGACCGCATATACTTGCTATCTCGCCTGCTGTCTGACGGCAATGCTCCTCCAGTTGCGAGATAAAGCCTATGCCTGAACGCGGGTCTGTGTCACGACCGTCCATAAAGCAGTGGATGAAGGTATGACCGTTCAAGCCATATTCCTTTGCTATGTTGCACATATAAAACAGATGGTCGAGAGATGAGTGCACACCACCATCAGAAGTCAGACCCATGATATGCAGATTCTTGCCTGTCTGCTTGGCGTATGAATAGGCTCTTACAATCTCAGGATTCTGCATAATGCTGCCGTCACGGCATGCACGGTTGATTTTTACCAGATCCTGATAAACCACTCTACCTGCGCCGATATTCAAGTGACCCACCTCTGAATTACCCATCTGACCGTCAGGCAGACCCACATTCTCGCCTGATGCTTGCAGTTGCGAGTTAGGATACTGCTTTAACAATGCGTCCCAATGTGGTGTTGAGGTGCAGCTAATAGCATCGGCTTTGTCTTTATGTCCGATTCCCCAGCCGTCGAGAATCATCAGTAATGCTTTGCTCATAGTATAATTATTGAATATGTTAGTCTGTCTATTGTTTGTATGGTTTCATGTGGCGCTCCACTTCGCGCCTGTCGTCTTTCTCTCTGAGCGACTGACGCTTGTCGTATGTGTGCTTACCCTGGCATAAGGCTATCTCCAGTTTGGCACGCGAGTTCTCGTCTATAAACAGACGGAGAGGAATGATGGTCTTGCCTGTCTCCTTGGTCTGCCTCAGGAGTTTTTGCAACTCCTTCTTCTGCAACAACAGTTTTCTGTCACGACGTGGAATATGATTGTTGTATGTGCCGAGTTTGTATTCGGCTATATGCATGTTTCTCACCCATAACTCCGTGCCGTAGAACTGACAGTAGGTGTCTGCAAGCGAGGCTTTCGATTCGCGTATTGACTTTATCTCCGTACCGAAGAGCTGAATGCCTGCAGTGTATTTGTCGAGTATCTCATAGTCGAACCAAGCACGCTTGTTCTTTATGTTTATGTCCGATTTCTGATGCATATTATCGTACTGACAATTCTCTTACGGAGTTTATTTGCAAATGGTAACATGGTCAAACAGCACGTC
>CAJOIR010000041.1 GCA_905234685.1 Paludibacteraceae bacterium | reverse complement strand
ACCGCAGCATATAGAACGAAACCGTTGGGGAGAATATATGCTACCTGAGCGTTTCAGTACTGGAGTGCCTGCTGCTTTGCTGCAGAATCGCCCGGACATACGCGTGGCTGACCATGTCCTTGAAGAGGCTTTCTACAACACCGCTGCAGCACGCGCTGCTTTCTATCCATCGCTCTCGCTCTCAGGTCTGCTCGGGTGGACCAATAGTCTTGGAAGTGCCATTGTCAACCCTGGCGCACTTATAATGCAAGCTGCTGCTTCGCTCATGCAACCCATCTTCGCTCGTGGGAAACTGACGGCTAATCTCAAGATCGCACGTCTCACACAGGAAGACATGCTAAACAAGTATGTGCAGACTGTCATTAATGCAGGCAATCAAGTAAATGAGGCGCTTGCAGACTGTCAGAAGGCACAGCAGAAATACCTGCTCTACAGTCGCCAGGTAGAGGTGTTGGAAGATGCCTATGAAGGTACACACCAACTAATGGACAACGGTAAAGCCAGTTATCTTGAGGTACTCACAGCGCAGGAGTCGCTTTTATCAGCACAACTCAACGATGCCGCAAATAACTATAACGGCTCGTTGGCACTTATTGCACTCTACATCGCCCTTGGTGGAGCAACAAAGTAAAGTGAAAGGAGATCTCCTTTCACTTTTAATTATTGATTTATATAAACATCACGGATGACATCCCATAAATTACTGTTTTTGCAGTCCTATGACAGATATTCTAAATGAACTGAACGAGACACAGCAAGCTGCCGTGATGGCTACAGAAGGACCTTCTCTTGTGATTGCCGGGGCAGGCTCAGGCAAGACACGTGTACTCACATATAAAATTGCATGGCTGCTAAAGCAAGGGATTTCACCAAGCAATATACTCGCCCTTACTTTCACCAACAAAGCAGCACGTGAGATGAAAGAGCGCATCGCCAAACTGGTAGGTGACAAGTATTCTCGATATCTGTGGATGGGCACTTTCCATAGCATATTCTCAAAGATACTTAGGCAGGAGTCGGCAAAGATTGGCTACAGTTACGACTACACTATCTACGACACCACCGACACGAAAAGTCTCATCAAGCAGATATTGAAAGAGATGACGTTGGACGAAAAGCAGTACAAGCCCGCTGTGGTGGCCGCACGTATCTCTATGGCGAAGAACAACCTGCTCTCACCAATGGACTATGCAGCAAACAAGGTTCTTGCAGAAGAAGACAGACTCAGCAGACTATATCGTATGGCTGATATTTTCCACGTGTACAACAAGCGCCTGAAAGACGCCAATGCCATGGACTTCGACGATCTGCTCTTCAACATGAACATGATGCTTGAACAATGTCCGGATTTGCTACGGAAATATCAAAACATTTTCCGCTATATACTTGTAGACGAGTATCAGGACACCAACTACTGTCAGTCGCGTATAGTGGCTCACCTGACTGCCGCAAGCCATAATATATGTGTAGTTGGTGATGATGCCCAGTCGATATATTCCTTCCGCGGTGCAAACATTGACAACATACTTCGCTTTGGCGACACTTTTCAAGAAGCGCAACTCTTCAAACTAGAACGTAACTATCGTTCAACACAGAACATAGTTAATGCCGCCAATAGTTTGATAAAGAAAAACAAGGGGCAGATATACAAAGAGGTTTATTCGGAAAATGAAGTCGGCGAACTTCTGCATGTGTCAGCACATGAGAATGACCGCCACGAAGGAGAGTTTATAGCAAGGACCATCGTTCGCAAAAGGCAGTCAAAAGGTGAAAGAGGACAAAGCACATACGACGACTACGCGGTACTCTACAGGACTAATGCACAATCACGCGTGATAGAGGATGAACTGCGCAAACTTAGTATTCCTTATCGTATATACGGCAGCGTGTCTTTCTATCAGCGAAAGGAGATAAAAGACGCCATATCGTATCTGCGCCTGATAGTCAATCCAAGTGATGACGAGGCACTGAGACGTATCATCAACTACCCTGCCCGCGGTATAGGCGACACCACTCTGCAAAAGGTGATACTATGTGCCCATGCACACGATGTGCCGGCAATGAGTGTAGTGAGCTCTCCTTCTGAATATGGACTTAATGCTTCTGCTGCCACTTTCAGGAAACTGATGCAGTTTGCAGAATTAATTGATTCATTTCGCGAACAAGCAGCAATACAGAATGCATACTCATTCGCTCTTGAGGTTATGACCAAAACAACGGTTTTGAGTGCCGCGCGTATGGATACAACTCAGGAAGGACAAGACAGATATGAAAACATTCAAGAGTTACTGGGAAGTATTCATGAGTTCGTGGAGACACAGACAGCGCAAGGTAACACACTTGTTCCGGTAACAGCCTTTCTTGAAGAGGTGTCACTGCTGACAGACCAAGATGAGCACCTTGATGACGATACTCCGCGCGTGTCGCTAATGACAGTACATGCAGCCAAAGGTTTGGAGTTCCCTGTAGTGTTCGTTGCCGGATTGGAGGAGAACCTGTTCCCTTCTGCTTTTGCTGAGTCGGAGCGCGACATGGAAGAAGAGCGAAGGTTGTTCTATGTGGCATTGACCAGAGCAGAGCAAGAGGTGTATCTTACGTATGCCAAACAGCGGTTCAAGAATGGTCAGATAATGTTTTCCAATCCGAGTTGTTTTCTCAAGGATATTGATGAACAATACCTTGACCGCTCAGGTGAGCAGCGTGTTGCTACTCCAAACCACTGGTCACCATCATGGATGCAGGAAGAGTGGAACACAATACAGCATACAGACCGCTATGCTGACAGAGTAAAGACCACTACGCTACCGCACAGTACATCTAATCTCAAAAAAACCACCGGAGTACAGCCTAAGGGTGAGAAGGAGGCTATAGACTGTGAGTTCACTGTCGGCTCACAGGTAAGACATAAGACCTTCGGTGACGGTATAGTGATTGATGCTTTCCGCGAGAATGGAAATGACAAGATAGTCATTCGCTTCGACACTGTAGGTGAGAAGACACTGTTGCTAAAGTTTGCCAAGTTGGAAAGTATATAAACAAGTCCCCATAAATAGGTATTGTCATATTCTGATAAATTAGCCACAATTGGTAATTGTGGTATAGGAAGTCATGCTGTAATTTTGCAGTATGAAAAGTATGCTCCGGACTATACTTACAATTATAGCATTACTTGCTACACTGACTGTTGCTGCCCAGCAACAGGACAGCGTAGTGGTCAATCCTGATGACCTGGTGCTCGAAGAGGTGTCGGTGTCTGCTCGCAGAGCATCAACAGTGAAGAGTCGCACATCGGCTTTCAACACACAGAGAATCAACTCCGAAGAACTTTGCAAGGCTGCATGCTGCAACCTGAGCGAGAGTTTCGAGACCAATGCTTCGGTTGATGTAGCATACTCCGATGCTGTGACAGGAGCAAAACAAATACGCCTGCTCGGACTCAGCGGCACATACGTGCAACTGCTCACGGAAAACATACCTGGCATCAGAGGTCTGGCACAGACTTTCGGACTGGAATACATTCCAGGACCTTGGATGGAGTCAATACAGGTGAGCAAAGGCACTGCCTCAGTCATCAACGGCTATGAGGCTACCACTGGACAGATAAACATAGAGTATCTGAAGCCTCACGACCAAGACCCTCTGGCAGTGAATCTCATGCTCAACACCGAACTGCATACCGAGGTCAACATCACTGGAGGCTGGCATGTGACACCACATAACAGCGAAAAAGGTGAAATCACAACAGGCGTTCTTGCTCACTACCAGTTCTCGCCGATGGAGATGGACGGCAACAAAGACCGTTATATGGATATGCCTGTAGGCAGACAACTCAACCTGCTGAACCGCTGGGATATATCTAAAGGCAACTATACAGGCAGAATACTCGTTAGAGGCATATACGACCGAAAATACGCAGGCGAGGCCACCGGCTCATGGCTGTGGAACACTCCCAAAGAACCGGTCTTTCGCTTCGACATGCGCACAAGCCGTATAGAGGGGTTTATGAAGAACGGATACGTGATTGACCACGACCGCAACATGTCAATAGGTATCATCACCGCTTTCAGTTACCACGACCAGGACAACAACTACTTAATCAATCATTGGTGTGCTGCACAGACTAATGCGTATCTTAATGCTTTGTTCCAGACCGACCTCGCGGAAGGACACAAACTGACTACTGGCTTGTCAGTGAACTATGACCGTTATCGGGAAATACTACAGACAGAAGACAAGAGTATATCAGACCTCTCAAGGCAGGAAGTGACTCCGGGTGTGTTCGCAGAATACAGTTATATTTATGAGGACAAACTGTCGCTGTTGGCAGGTGTGCGTGGCGACTGGTCAAGCCGCTACGGTTTCTTCTGTACTCCACGCGCAAACATCAGATATACACCTTGGGAATGGTGGGTGATACGTGCAAGTGCGGGTATGGGTTACCGCTCACCTAACATGATAGCCGACAATGCCTCTGTGCTGGCTTCACGGCGTACACTACACCTCCCTGCAGAAGGTCTGAAACAGGAAAGAGCTGTCAATGCTGGCATCAGCACTACTTTCTATATACCCATTAAAGGCAAAGAATTGCAACTGTCAGGCGAGTATTATTACACTCATTTCATTGAAGGCTGTGTCGTTGACATCGATTCTGACCCGTTTGGCGTCAGTTTCCTCAACTCAAATGGCAGCCGTAACTACGCACAGAGTTGGCAGGTGGAGGCAAGTATGGAGATACTGCGCGGATGGACTATGACTGTAGCTTTCAGGCAGAGTGACGTGAAGCAGACTGTCAACGGAGTACTGCGTGCGAAGCCGCTCACTCCTAAGTTCAAAGGCATCATCACTACCTCCTATGTCACACCGCTCCGCAAGTGGCAATTCGATGTCACGGCGCAGTTCAATGGTGGAGGACGCATGCCAGACCCTGATGAGTCAAACCCTCTGTGGGAGAAAGAGTATAAGTGGTATCCGCAACTCATGGCACAGATAACCAAGTATTGGCGCACTTGTTCGCTTTATGTGGGGGCGGAGAATATGACCAACTACACTCAGCAGAATCCTGTCATAGAGCCTCTCCTTGGCACTGACACGCAACCTTATGCCAAACATTTTGATGCATCTATGGTCTATGCGCCTGTCAGTGGTTGGAAAGTGTATGTGGGATTTCGCTGGAAACTTGGCAAGAAGGAAGAAGACTAACTATATCATTATACTTTACTCATTTATGAAACGATACATCATTGTTATGGCGGCATTGCTCTGTGCAACTGTCATATTAGGGAAAGACAATCGTAAGCAACGCGAGACCGCCGTCTTTTATGTGGAGATAGAGTGTGACAAATGCGTCAAGCGCATACAGGAAAACATAGCTTTTGAAAAGGGGTTGAAAGACATGCTGATTGACCGTGAAAAGCAGACTGTAACACTAACCTATGACCCGCAGAAAACCGACACTGCTACTCTTAAACTCGCTTTCGAGAAGATACGCAAACCGGTATCAAAGATTGAAGTGCAGACCACGATGAATACAAATAAGAGATAGATTTGCACATTCAAAAAAAATACACTACTTTTGCACCCGCTATTAGAGAAAACTGTCAATCGCGAGTTTTACTCAATTATTGACGGCAACACTAATGCCGCGATGGTGGAATCGGTAGACACGAAGGACTTAAAATCCTTTGACCAGAAATGGTTGTGTGGGTTCAAGTCCCACTCGCGGTACTAATAAGAAAAGGCTTCATTGAGGCCTGCAGACAAGGCAAGCCATCATGGTTTGCTTCTGGTTTATAATAAACCGAAGGCTCCGTAGCTTAGCTGAATAGAGCGTCAGATTCCGGTTCTGAAGGTCCTGGGTTTGAATCCCAGCGGAGTCACAAGACCTGTTTTACCGAAGGTTAAAACAAGGTCAACTCCAATCAGCGGAGTCACAATTATTTACGATTTGATCATTTACCATTTTGTCATTTGTAATGCGCGAAATCATTCTGATAACCATTTCCGGACCTGACCGTACTGGCATTACGGCAGCAGTAACCGACATCCTCGGCAGATACGATGCCACTATCCTTGACATAGCACAGTCAAACCTGCATCACCGTCTATCACTTGGCATCATGTTTACTGTTGATGACAACTCACAGACAGGCAACATGCTCAAAGACATTCTCTTCTGTGCCACCGAACTGGGTGTTGAGGTGCGTTTCAACCCTATCACCGAGGAAGAGTACAACGCTTGGGTAGGCCGTCAGGGAAAGAGCCGGTATGTGGTCACACTTCTCGGGCACCGTGTCACGGCAAGACAGATTTCGCTCCTCACCAAGGAACTCACGCAGCGTGACCTTAACATCGACTCCATCAAGCGCCTTACCGGCAGACCCTCACTCAATGTGGCAGACGAGACAGAGCAGCGCTCATGTATCGAGTTCTCCGTTAGAGGCGAACTGAGCGACAAACAGGAACTCTCGGCACGAATCATGGCTATCTCCTCCGAAGAAGGTGTGGATATCTCGTTCCAGAAAGACGACATGTATCGACGCAACCGCAGGCTTATCTGCCTTGACATGGACTCGACACTTACCAAGTCGGAGTGTATCGACGAACTCGCTGCGCGTGCAGGGGTGGGAGAACAGGTGAAAGCTATCACTGCCAGTGCCATGCGCGGTGAGATTGACTTCAAGGAGAGTTTCACACGCCGTGTGGCTCTTCTCAAAGGACTCGATGCCAAGGTGCTTGACGAGGTGGCTGCGGCAACACCTCTGCAGGACGGAGCCGAGCGCCTGTTGCGTGTCCTCAAGAAATGCGGCATGAAGATTGCCGTGCTCAGCGGAGGTTTCATGTTCGCCGGTCTGCCGCTCAAAGAGCGATTCGGCATTGACTATCTCTTTGCCAACGAACTCGAAGTGCAGGATGGTAAACTGACAGGGCGTTATCTGGGTGATATCGTTGACGGGCAGCGCAAGGCTGAATACCTGCGTTTGATAGCGCAGATGGAGCATATTGAGCTTGAGCAGGTCATAGCTGTTGGTGACGGCGCCAACGACCTGCCTATGCTCTCATTGGCAGGACTCGGCATCGCTTTCCACGCCAAACCAAAAGTGCGTGCTACTGCAAAACAGTCTATCTCCACTATAGGTCTTGACGGCATTCTCTATTTCCTCGGCTTCCGCGACGTACATCTCGACACCGTCTAAGCTTGAGATTCCAGCCACATTCACCCTACTGCGCAGCAGACTTTACTCTCTCAGCGCAGTGGTCTTTACTCTGTCAGCCCTCATCTGACGGAATCTCACCCTATAAATGATTTTTGCCCATTAATTCTCATAGGGGCGACCCCATGTGGTCGCCCTAAATGCGTTCTTGCAACTTTTTGCCACTATACGATTACTATAGGATCACTATACCTTCTCGGTTGCATTGTTGCATAAAAAACAACGGCGCATATAAAATAAGGGCGACCACTTTGTGTCGCCCTTACAAATATCAATTGTCCACGGCTTTGCCGATCGTGAGAACTGTTAACTATCAACTGTCATCCCCAACACGAATTATCATATATTGAAATTAGTAATAGTTTTAAAAACTGTGTATTTACGCAAAAATATCACATATTGTTTGGTGATATGAAATAAATATTCTACCTTTGCCCGTGATTTTTATGCGTATTTACGCAAAAACATCACATTGTAATCATCAGTAATCACGCGAATATGAACATCAACCGCCCTATTTATCTTCAGAAACTGATTAACCGCCGTCACAACGGTATGGTGAAAATCATCACGGGTTTGCGCCGCTCGGGCAAGTCATATCTGCTGTTTAATCTGTATCATGACTATCTTCTTCACCACGGCGTATCGGAAGACCGTATCATCATGGCAGACCTTGAAGACTACAGCTTATATGGACTTCGCGAACCGGATGCATTTCTTGATTTTGTCATGTCTCGTGTTAAAGACAATGGTTGGCACTATGTGTTGATAGACGAAGTCCAGCATCTTGGTCATTTTGAGGATGTGCTCAACACTCTGCTTAAGCGAGGCCGCTTGGATGTGTATGTCACCGGCAGCAATGCTCGTTTCCTGAGCAAGGATGTGATAACAACCTTCCGTGGCAGGGGTGACGAAGTGCGTGTTCATCCGCTATGTTTCTCCGAATATCAGTCGGCGCATGCTTCTCTGTCATATCAGGAGTTGCTACTCAGCTACATGACCTACGGAGGCCTGCCGCAACTGTCAGACCTCATCACTGACGAACAGAAAGAGGAGTATCTCAAGTCTCTGTTCGCAGAGACTTACATGAAAGATCTTCGTGAGCGCTATCGTATTCTTGACGATGGCGACATGGAGGAACTCATTGACATTGCAGCTTCCTCTTCAGGCAGCCTGACAAACCCACTGAAACTGCAGAACACCTTCAAGACTGTCAAGCATAGCAACATATCGCAAGAAACCATAAAGCGCTATCTTGATTACCTTGAGGACGCATTCCTGATAGAGAAATCTCTAAGATACGACATAAAAGGTAAGCGGTATATTTCCACACCTCGTAAATATTATTTCGAGGATCTGGGTCTTAGAAATGCACGCCTTAATTTCAGACAGTTTGAACCTGCCCACCTGATGGGAAACATGATATATAACGAGTTGCGTGTACGCGGATTTTCGGTAGATGTCGGTCAGGTCACACTAAACACCAAAGACAGCAACGGTGTGAGTCAGCGGCGGCAGTTGGAGGTTGATTTCGTATGCAACCGTGGCTACAGACGCTGCTATATTCAGTCTGCATATTCTATGCCTTCTTATGAGAAGGCCGAACAGGAGTTGCGGTCACTGACACATATCAATGACAGTTTTCTCAAAGTCATCATCACAGCCGACATGACGCCCACTCATCAGATGTCAAACGGTGTACTGGTGCTTGCACTTTCAGACTTTCTAACACAATCCGACAGTCTGCCTCTATAACTTTACTTATTCCCAATACGTCAAAGAACGCTATGTTGTTTTTACTATGTATGCGTGTATATGAGGCGGACGGGATAAAATAAGTAAATCTGGGGTAATATGTCAAAGCACCACACGGCAAGCATATTATACAGCAAGGGCGACTACATTGTGTCGCCCTTACGAATATCAACTGTCCACGGCTTTGCCGATCGTGAGAATTGTCAACTGTCAATTATCTAACCTGCACCCCCATCACATTATATATCTTGCCCTCACGCTCGATATACAATACTCCGTTGTTGATATACTTGCGAGCAGTAACATTATCATTAATATTTACAACAGATGTCACAGGCTCGTTAGAAGCATTTACCACGTCTAAATGAACACTTTGTATACCAACTTGGTTACTTGTACTGCTGAATGATATTTGCACAGCATTAACACCATTCGGCATATTCAATTGCTCAATAACAAAGTTATCAGATGTAAGCACTGGATCAAAATCGGAATAATTGCTACCTCCGTCAGTAGAATACTTTAATGTTATAGTCTGTGCTTTTGATCCCCATTGACTGCAGACAAATTTAACAGCCAATATTTTATAAGTTTCATTAACTAATTTTACTTCCACAGGATTACCTTTAGTTACAGGCATGTTAGTTATAGTGCCTGTTTGTCTGCTTGCAAGAGATAATATTATACTTGTTAAATTATTAGATATAATATGTTCATTATAACTATTTCCCCATTCTGAAAAGCCCTCAATTGCAGTAAGATCATAATTTGAGGTATATTCATGTTGCTGTACAAACTCTTGCTCTGCAATCTCACTATCACTCCAGTTTGCCTTGATAGCAATAGCCTTTACTGTGGATGTTGCATCAAGTGTGAATGGAGCTGAATATGCTGTGCTACTGCTTGTTGGTTCGTTGCCGTTTGTTGTGTAATATATTGTGGCATTAGCTGTCTCACAAGTCAAAGTCACAGTGGTAGTGCTCCCGAACGTTGTTTTGCCGGATATGGTCGGTGTTGCACATTTAAGAGTATATGTAGCAGAAGCAACAGAACTATTATCCATACCGCTTTTCACTGCAATAGCTTTAATGGTGGTGGTTTCTGTTACAGGAATGGCTGTAGAATATACAGAAGAAGCTGTTGTCGGGTCATTGCCATTCGTTGTGTAGTAGATAGTGGCACCTTCTGTTGTGGTCGATAACTCTACATTCTGTGTTGCATTATATGTTCCTGCGGCAGGTGAGAAGGTCGGAGCCACACATTGTCCTGGAGCAGCACATTCTGCGTCAAGACTGTAAGTAGTTGTACCACTACCAGAGATAGTGTAATTAACAGATATTTCTGTGAAATCAGTTCTTGCAGAAGGTGAGAATGATGCCACTCCATTAGTAATAGTAAAATCACATGAAGGAGAAGATGTAACAGATGTAACAACACCTCCATCAACTGTAATACTTACTGTTCCTCCACTATACATACGCCATGAACCGCTGCCGGATGTATACCATTTACCATTATTACCGCCACCCTGAGCCTCTATTGTAACGGGTGAATCTTCGACCTCTGTATATGCCACACTATTTTCCCAACCTTTTGCAGTAGCAATATCTGAGAAAGTAAAGGTTTTAGTACCATTAACATCTCCTCCACCTCCACTGCTTTGGCTATATACCGCATTGAGTGTTACATCTGCATTGTCCATTGTAACACTGCTAACCGTTGTAGGTTTAACGCTTGCGTCAGCAATAGTTGTGGCTGTTGTCCAACCTGCGAAAGTATTATAGGTGCAACTCGGCGACAGACCTGCAGCAGGAGTCTCTGTGATGTTGTATGTGGCTCCTTCTGCTACTACTGCATTTGCAATAGTTGCAACACCATTGGTATTAAATATAATGTTATGTGTCGGAATAGCCTCAAAATTGATGGTTACTGTTGTATTAGCAGTTGCAGTCACAGTGAACTCATTGCCATTTTGTGCTACTGTAGCAGAATTGGCCGGTGACACAGTGTATGCAGGTGATGCATAACGATAGCCCTGTGCAGGAGTACCTGTGATAACATTACCACTCAATGATACCGTACCATAACTGGTGTTATTGCTCTCTGCAGTTATTGTAAATGATTCATTTACCTCTTCAATGTCTGCTGCGTTGCGAGGCAATATCTCTTTAGTTGAATTAAATTGCAGATATACACCTGTTACATCATATTTTTTACCATTCACCAAACCGAGAGGACTTAATAATGTAGTATATGGTTGGACCGTGTTAGTACCATCACTAAGATTGGTGCCATCATATCTGTAGCCTTCAAGTTTAATAAGTGAACCTGTATTAACTCCTGACAATTCACTTACTGCAACATTTGAAAGAGCCAAAGAACCATTGCTATTTTCAATTGTTAACCCGTCAGTAGTAAAGTTTTGTAATTGAGCAGCACCATTATATGTTTTCAGTGAACGATAGACTGTTCCACTCAAAGTTTTCCCTGCTGCCAGACCGATAGAAGCAGCACTATTATAAAGAACGAAACCTTTTGTACCATCTGTAATATAAGCAGTTTTACCATTGCTTGACACACCGGAGATTACCCATGAAGCATCAAATGTAATCTTCTTATCAGCAGCTGTCGTTGAGGCAGCATTAAATATGTCTTGTATTGTGGTCAATGGAGCAACATAAGCAGCCTGAGACACTTCAATGACTTTTTCAACATCATTTCCTTCATCATCCAAGGCATATACGTATATATATGCTGTACGTGCAGTGCCATTTACAGGCTGAGCATCTATAACATAGTCAATAGCAGACTTGTCATTATTCCAATCAGCAGCCAACCAATTATCTGTAAATGCTGATAGGTGTGTCTCGTCATTATATATAGCAATATCATCAACCTGAGCCACGTCGGTAATACCAGTATATGAAACAGCTATAGAACCGCTATTTTCAAGATCATTAACAGATACTGGGTTTGCGGTTATAGTACCTGCTGTCGAGCCACCACCACCTGTCGTATAAGTAATATCAATTTGAAGTATATAAAAGGCACCTTTGCCAGAAGATTTTGTCCACAATATTTCTATCTCACCTGATGATGACCCTGTGAAAGTATATGTTGCATTGGAAGTAGTTAATGCAGCATCACCAGAAGTTAAGGTGTAATCTGTACCCCCCACAGAAACAGATAAATTTCCAACTAAAGAAGAACCTCTACTTGCTTGAACACTTATAGAAGAAATTGTACCACTAATAGCAGAAGTACTTATCGTAACAGAATTACAGCTGTTATTATTTGTCCCATAATGTGCTCCTTGTCCTGTTACAAAAGACGAAGCTATACCACCATCTAATGCCACTGTCCAAACCACACCATTCCATGTATTATTGCCTGCAGCTGGAGTGTTAGTGAATGTATAGGAAAAGTCAGTTGCCCACACATTACCTATACTGAAGCACATCAGCATCAGCATAGAGATAAAAAGTTTAATTTGTTTCATTTTGTTAAATGTTTTTAGTTGTTAATATTATTATTATTTATTAGTTAGTTTGTCACACAAAAAGCGGTAATACCGCTATTGATATTACCGCTATAAATGTATATGTAATGTTTCGTTTAGAGGGCGACTTTATTAATGAGACCTCCTAATGAGAAAAACTCACGAAACCACGTGATATCAGGCTTGTCTCTCAAATCTTTGAGAAGCCTTTTCTGTATCTTCTGACAAAGGTGTTGATAGTCTTCTTCCGACATCTGGTTCTTACTGTTCTCCACATATCCGAGGAACACTGCCGGAGTCCGTATACTCTGTAGCATCTTGCCAATTGCCTCACTTGGCATCTCGCCATCTTCATAGAGACGATATTGGTTGATGCCCAAACCGAGAATCTCTGACATCTTGGCAGCCGACAGACCATACAACTGTCGTGTTGCTTTAATCTCTGCAGGCGAAGGAATGCCGTGCCGCTGACGATACTGCTCATGGATGCGCTCAAGGTTTTCTGCATCCAATTCAGTAGTGGTATATAGAACCTGAGTATCATGACACAAATAACTCTGATGCTGATACTCGAATTCCTCGCCACGATATGTGACCTTGTCTGTTTCCTCAACAAGCGAGGCTTTGCCTCCTGTAATCTTGCTAATCATTGTTGCCCTCCTTTCTTATATGGATAATTCATTGGGAACTCTGCCACGTGAAATGAAATGCAAATCGTTGAACGGTCAGGCTGCCCATAACAAATCTTTATATAGACCTCCTGCCCTTTGACATCTTTGCCAAAGACCCACAAGTCACCAAACTGATTAAGCAGATTCTTTATAGGTCCTTCTGAATAATCCTCTTTCGTAATGGTCTTGACAATGTCTTTTCTGTCTCTTGGAGTAATATCCAAGTCAGCAAGAGCATGTCTGTTCTTGTCACGGTCATCAAAGAAGATTATGTCGAACACCTCCACTTTCTGATGAAAGGCATTCAGAAACCTTTCCACTTCTGCAATTGTTGCTATCATATTATTGTTCTTTTGTATCTCTGCTCTTGGCAGTTAGCCTTATTGAGCATTCTTTATTGCGCTGGCAAAGGTACAACAATAATATTTAACACACAACAGATAATGTATAAAATCCAACTTTTTAGTTGTTTTTTATATACAAATTACCTGTTTCGCGGTAATATCAATACGTCAAAGAGCACTGTATATATTATAACTACATAACCCCAATTAGTCCCCCATCAGCAGTATAACGAGCCTCTGATAATGCTTCATTGGCTTTCTCAAGACGATATTCCACTACCGCCTTACGGTCTTCTGCTGATAATGTTTCTTTCATATTTTCACTCCTTCGTTATGAACATTCACCGAGAATGGGGTCTTTCGTTTGTTCTGCCACCACTGTCTTCTAACCATATATGGACTGATTGTCACTTGTGTATCCATCTCTATATCCATCAGCCCCTCTGTAATGCGCTGAACCTCTTCATAATACTTATTCCCGTTGCTATCAAGCAGTATAAGCAGGTCAATGTCAGAATCTGCTCTTGCATCTCCGCGTGCTTCCGAACCATACAATATGACATCTGCATCAGGCAAAGCCTTATGCAAATAATCCGAGATTCTGTTTACTATTGCTGTTCGACGCATGTCAGTAATCTTTGTCAGTCATTAAAATAAAAAGTGACAAGGCAGTTTGCCTTATCACCTTGTTATCTTATATTCGCGCACACTCTGCTCCCATGTAGTCTGGAAGGAAGAGGTGTAATTCCCATAAGTATAAAAGACTGTCTTAGTCATTTTGATTGTACCTTATTGATTATCAA
>CAJOIR010000040.1 GCA_905234685.1 Paludibacteraceae bacterium | reverse complement strand
AAGTCGCAGCGCGACTTGCGCGAGATAATGCCTTATGTCGAGAAGATAAAGGCACAGTATGATACAATTGACACTCTTGACAACGATGCACTCCGTGCCCGTTCGGCTGCCATCATGCAGCAGATAGCCGACTACGTTGCGGTTGAGAAGCAGCGTATTAGTGAACTGAAAGCAACAGTAGAGGACACGCCTATTGAGAAGCGCGAGAAGATATACCACGAGGTGGACGAACTCGAGAAGACAATCACCAAGAAGTACGAGGAGGTGCTTATGGATGTGCTTCCCGAAGTCTTCGCTATCGTGAAGAGTACCGCACGCCGCTTCGCAGAAAACGAGACAATAGAAGTCACTGCCACCGAGTTCGATAAAGACCTCTCTATTGACCACGACTTTGTGCATATAGAAGGCGATAAGGCCCTCTATCAGAATCACTGGATGGCAGGAGGTAATGAGATAAAGTGGGATATGGTACATTATGACGTACAACTTATCGGTGGTGTGGTGCTTCATCAAGGAAAGATTGCTGAGATGGCGACAGGTGAAGGTAAGACTCTCGTTGCTACTCTTCCTGTCTTTCTTAATGCTATGACGCATGAAGGTGTACACGTAGTTACTGTTAACGACTATCTCGCCAAGCGTGACTCTGAGTGGATGGGACCGCTTTATATGTTCCATGGATTGTCAGTGGACTGCATCGATAAATACAAACCGAACTCTGCAGAGCGCAGACATGCATACGCATGTGACATTACTTTCGGTACAAACAACGAGTTCGGTTTTGACTACCTGCGTGACAACATGGCTTTCTCTCCATCAGACCTTGTACAACGCAAGCATAACTATGCTATTGTCGATGAGGTGGACTCAGTGTTGATTGACGATGCGCGTACTCCTCTTATTATCTCTGGTCCTGTAGAGAGAGGCGAAGAACAGCTCTTTGACGAGTACAAACATCGCGTAGAACTGCTTGTCCGCAGTCAGCAGACACTAACTACAAAACTTCTTGCTGAGGCTCGTCAGAAGATGCCATCGGAGGACAAGACCATTGCCGAAGAGGGTGAACTGGCACTCTTCCGCTCGTTTAAGGGTATGCCTAAAAACAAGGCGCTTATCAAGTTCCTCTCCGAACAGGGCAACAAGGTGCGTCTGCAGAAGACTGAGGAGTTCTATATGCAAGAGAACAACAAGAATATGCACATCGCTACTGATGTGCTATACTTCGTCATTGATGAGAAGAACAAGTCCATAGAACTCACCGACAATGGTATAGATGCTCTTACGGGCACCACTGATGACCCACAGTTCTTCGTTCTTCCTGATGTGGGTAGCGAAGTTGCCGAGATAGAGAAAATGAACATATCCGCAGAAGAAAAGCAGCAGCGCAAAGATGAGGTGCTTCAGCAATACTCTATCAAGTCGGAGCGTGTTCACACTGTCAACCAACTCCTGAAAGCCTACACCCTCTTCGAGAAGGATGTGGACTATGTGATAATGAATGGAGAGGTGAAGATAGTGGACGAACAGACAGGCCGTATCATGGAGGGAAGACGCTGGTCTGACGGTTTGCATCAGGCTGTTGAGGCCAAGGAGAACGTTAAAGTCGAGGCGGCTACCCAGACTTTTGCTACCATCACACTGCAGAACTATTTCCGAATGTACTCGAAACTGGCTGGTATGACTGGTACTGCAGAGACTGAGGCAGGTGAGTTCTGGAACATATATAAACTGGATGTTGTGGTTATCCCGACCAACCGTCCTATAGCGCGTATCGACATGAATGACCGCATCTACAAGACTAAGCGCGAGAAGTACAACGCTGTCATCGAGGAGATAGAGCGTCTGGTGGCTGAAGGCAGACCCGTGCTTGTAGGTACTACCTCTGTGGAGATATCAGAGTTGCTGTCCCGTATGCTTGACCGCAAGAAACTAAAGCATAATGTCTTGAACGCAAAATTGCACCAGCAGGAGGCTATGGTTGTTGCCGAGGCAGGTCAGCGCGGCGTAATCACCATTGCCACCAACATGGCAGGTCGTGGTACGGATATCAAGTTGACTCCCGAGGTGCGTGATGCAGGTGGTCTGGCTATCATAGGTACTGAGCGCCACGAGAGCCGTCGTGTGGACCGTCAGTTGCGTGGACGTTCTGGTCGTCAGGGTGACCCAGGTTCTTCGGTATTCTTTGTGTCGCTGGAAGACGACCTGATGCGGATGTTTGGCTCAGAGCGTATAGCAGGTCTCATGGACAGAATGGGACTCGAAGAAGGTGAAGTGATAGAACACCGTATGATAAACAACAGCATAGAGCGTGCACAGAAGAAGGTAGAGGAGAATAACTTCGGTATCCGTAAGCGTTTGTTGGAGTACGATGACGTGATGAACCAGCAACGTAATGTCATCTATGCCAAGCGTCACCATGCCCTAATGGGCGAGCGTCTCGGTGTGGACATCACCAACATGATATACGACACCGCCGAGGCTATCGTGCAGGAGTATCACAATATGCTCGACTATGAAGGATTGCAAGCAGAACTGTTGCATACCTTTGCCATGGAGGTGCCTTTCGATGAGGATGAGTTTCGTTCCTCACGTGCTTCCAAATTGTCAGACAAGGTGGCAGAGGCTGCTCTCGGCACCTTCAAACGCAAGATGGATGTGCTTACACAGACCGTTTATCCATTTATTCAGCGTACCTACGAGACCAAGGGCAATATGTTCGAGAACGTGCGTGTAGACCTTACTGATGGCAAGCGCGTTTATCCTATTATAGCCAATATGAAACGTGCTGTGGAAAATGAGGGTAAGGAACTGGTGAAGGAGTTTGAGAAACGTATATTGCTTTATATTATTGACGACGAGTGGAAAGAGCACCTCCGTCAGTTAGACGATTTGAAGCAGTCGGCACAGAATGCAGCATGGGAGCAGAAAGACCCACTGTTGATATATAAACTGGAGTCATTCAACCTGTTCTCATCCATGCTCAACAACTTCAACCGCCGTGCCATCAGCATCCTGCTCCGCGGCCGCATATACAATCCTAACGAGGGACAGGTTCAGCGCACTCAACAACAGCGCCAGACCGACATGAGCCGTTACCGTATGCAGAAGGACTCATTAGAGAACCGTGCACAACAACAGGCGGCTGGTCGTGACACACGCGAACAGCAGCGTCCTGAACCCATTCGCCGCACAGAACCCAAGATTAGACCCAATGACCCGTGTCCGTGTGGTAGCGGCAAGAAATACAAACAGTGCCACGGTAAGAATGCATAACTCCTGATTCATAAACATATATGATGATACTGAATTATATTGTATGGAATGTCAATCCTGTGGCATTCAGCCTCGGTCCACTAGAGGTGCGCTGGTATGGTATACTGTGGGCATTCGGCATATACATGTGCTATCTGCTCCAGGTGCGGCTTTACAAGCACGACAATGCGCCTGAAGACTGGCCAGACAAGATATTCGTCTATATGGTTACAGGCGTCATAGTGGGTGCCAGACTTGGTCACTGTTGGTTTTACGAGTGGCACGAGGCATCAACACTGGGCTTGGAACCTATACAGATATTTGCTTGGAACATCAACTACCGCAACCCTTATATTGAGCACCCGTTGGAACTGCTGAAGATATGGCAGGGGGGCCTGAGTTCTCATGGGGGCGCTATAGGTCTTATCACTGCTGGCATCATCCTGAACAAACGCCATTTCCATACAGGCATCAACTGGATATTTGACCGCCTCGTTATCGGTATATGCATCACTGCCGCGTGCATTCGTTTTGGCAACCTGATGAACTCGGAGATATACGGTAACCCTACCGACCTGCCGTGGGGATTCCTATTCGTGCGTAACGGCGATATGCTGCCATGTCACCCAACGCAGATATATGAGATGATGTATTGCATTGTGGCATTTGTAGTTACCATGCTCATGTTCTACAAATGGAAATGCGGGAAGCGGCCAGGACTCATATTCGGAGTGTTCTTCCTCATCATCTTCGTCACACGTTTTATACTTGAATTCATCAAACTTGACCAGGAGGCGTTTGAGGCAGACATGACTCTTAATATGGGTCAATGGTTAAGTATTCCGTTCATCATATATGGCATCTGGCTCGTCGTGCATTCTTTGAAGAATCCGCCTGTGGAGGGTATCCCTGGCGATAGAGGCAACATAACCTCTCCAAAGACCAAGAAACAGAAGGCATAATTTATCTTTATGAGGCGATGCTGCACCATAGTGCTGTTCTTCTGGTTTGTGATGCAGCTTAGCGCACAATCAACCAGTCTGCATGTTGACACCATCCGCATGCAAGATGTGGTTTTCAATCTTACTGACGACCAATTGTTACTATATATGGTTGAGCGCCAGGGTAGGGAACTGGCGGCAAAGGAGGAGGCCGCCTATCAGGAACGCATGCGGAAGGACACCACCACTGCCTTCCCATTTCATGTAGGATTGCGAGATTCACTGCGCATTGCGCACTACACAGAGGCTATGTCGCATGTCAATCCGCTGTTTATGCCGCTTTATTTCATCCCAGATGACACGCCTGACTTGCTATTTTCTACCGACACCGTGCCGCAACGAATGATGGTGTTACATAACATTAGAAAATATATATCGACATATCGTCCAGACTTGTATGAAGGAGTCTATGATCCCAATGTAGTTATTGATATTGATACTCGCCCGCTGCGGATGCATGTCTCGCCTATACCTATCCCGAAAGCACTCGTTCATGATGCTGAAGAGGACAGGCTTGACCGTATACGTGCCGTTCGTCTGCGCTACTCCTACTGGTATCGCGAGGCCACAGTGATGCTGCAACTTACGCAGAACTATGTGTCAAAGAACTGGTACGCAGGAGGTAATACAAACTTTGCACTGCTTGGTATCATGCAAGGGAAGGTCATCTACAACAACCGTCGCAACATCACCTGGGAGAACACTGGAGAATGGCGCTTCGGCTTCAACACCGTCTCTGCTGACACACTACGCAAGATAAACACGAACGAGGACATATTCAAGCTCTACAGCAAACTTGGCATACGTATCGTCAACAAACTCAATGCCTCCTTCTCTGCGGAGTTCCAGACGCACTTCTTTAACACCTGGAAGGAAAACACAAAAGTCTTGAAGACAGGACCTTTTACACCAGCCAGACTGAACATATCTGCAGGTCTGGATTACAAGCCCGTGCATGACCTTTCGCTCTTCTTCGCTCCACTCACATACAGAATGATAGGCGTGCTGGACACCATTCACGTGGCGCAGACCACATTCAGCATACCTGCGGGAAGCAAGGTGCTGAACGAAGTAGGATCATCTTTACGAGTGGAGTGGAATTGGCATCCTGTACGCGAGATAGTACTGGACACGAAGTTCTGGCTTTATACAAACTACCGCCGCGTAGAGATAGACCTTGAAGTTTCAGCAGATTTCATAATCAACCGTTTCCTTTCAGCCCGCATCATGCTACACCCGCGGTACGACAACACGGTCATACTGCCAGACGACGAACGTGCGAAGATGCAGTTCAAGGAGTTGATATCAGTAGGCTTCTCGCACAAGTTCCATTGACGCCTTGCTTTCATTCACAAAAGGGGGAAAGGTGTAAACAGTACTGACAAAATCTACATCAAGGGCGACCACACAGAGTTACCCTTACGATATTATGGTTCGAACCGTTGTTTCCAGTTATCGAACCGTTGAACAGCTTCGTGGCCGTAGCGCCAGATGTTCTGCCGCACCTTTTCGTACGGCACCTCTTCGTTCAGGTGGCTCTTTGAGTAGAACTTGTCAGCATAGCAGATTATCTCCTCCTCAATGTTCTGTGGGCAGTAGTCTCTTTCAGGTAGCGGCAGTTCCTCTCGTATGACCTGTTCAAGTGTGATACCTGAGCCAGTATGTCGCTCAGCAACGCCAGCATGTCTAGGCATGCCCTCCTTGCGCAGAAGTTCGGCTCCTAGGTATCCGTGTTCGATGTACATATGGTATCCGTGGCAGTGTATGCCAGGTGCATCGCAGAAGAGGATGCCTATGTCGTGGAGCATAGCCGCCTCATCAATAAATTGTCGATCCACACCGAACTCGGGGTGTGCGTCGACGATGCGGAGGGCACGGTCGCGCACCTGGATGCTGTGCGTGAGCAGTACATGCCTTAGTTCAGGTGTATGGCGATAATATTTGTCTATGAGATAGAGGGGGTTCATGCGTAGACTTCGTATTCACTACTTCGTGTTGGGATATTAGTTTTGTATTCCGTTCAATGCTTCCTTTGTTGTCATTCGGCGTTTGTTAGGTCGTTGCAACTCAAGCACTTGTATGTAGTAGTCGTGGCAGGCGATGAGAATGTACTTGTCGGAGTACTGAATGGCGATGTCGCCAGGCGGTATGGTGTTTGCTCTCGAGATAGTGGTAGATCGTACCTTGAATAGTTTCACCGTCTCTGGTTCGATGCCAATCTCCATGGTGCACCATGCGCCAGGGTACGGACTCAGTCCTCGTACGAAGTTGCATACTTCGCGTGCTGTTTTGGTGAAGTCAATCTGACATGTCTCTTTGAATATCTTCGGTGCTGCATGTATCTGTTCGGATGATAGCATAGGTTGTGGAACAGGTTTTGCGCTGCCATTGAAGAGCATTTCTGCGGTTTGGCAAACCATATCCGCGCCCATGGTCATGAGCCTGTCGTGCACTGCACCCGCGTCTTCGTCTTCGCCAATGTTGATGGTGCGTTGGAGAAGCATGTCTCCCGTGTCTATCTCATGTTTGAGCAAGAAGGTGGTGCAACCAGTCTGTTTCTCGCCATTGATGATCGCCCAGTTGATAGGCGCGGCTCCTCGGTACTGTGGAAGTAGAGAGGCATGCAAGTTGAAAGTGCCTAGTCTAGGCATCGCCCAGACGACCTCAGGGAGCATTCGGAATGCGACTACTATCTGCAAGTCAGCATTATATGAGCGCAACTCCTCTATGAACGCCTCGTCCTTGAGGCGCTCAGGTTGCATCACAGGGAGACCCAATGACAGGGCAAATTCTTTTACGGGCGAGAATTGCAACTTGTGTCCACGACCTGCTGGTTTGTCAGGCATGGTGACCACAGCAACTACGTTGTATCCGCCTGCCACCAAGGCTCTTAGTGACTCCACAGCGAACTCTGGCGTACCCAGAAAGATGATTCGGTTGTTCATAAGTTGTTTCAATAGGACTTTTGTTTCACCAAATTATCGTTTTTTGCATCAAAAGCAATGGGTCATTCAAACATGAAACATACTCCTATATGGTTAAAGTTCTTGTGGTTTCGGAACTGTCCGTATGGGTTGTTCCCGTGATATGCTCTGATGCCCAGTGCGAAGCGTGAGAAATAGCCGTCATACTTCGGGTTGCAAAATCGCGCTCCTGCGAAGATGTTGTATGTGAAGACTCGACTCTCTTTCTGCATCGTGTACGTCACTCCGTCTGCTTCGTTCCACTCGAAGACAGGATAACCATAGAGCGCACGATTTCGTATTTCAGCGCTTACTACCGCCTGGAATCCGTGCTTAGAGGTTCTTGACTGGTACTGATACTGCAAGTATGCCTCCCAAGGTGACATGCGTGGCTGCGCGAGTGAATCATCGCCGTCAGTCTTGTCGATGAAGTACCAGCCTTTCTTCCAATTCCACAGCAGCATAAGACCGATGCGTAGCGTATGGCACTCCTCTCGGAAGTCCTCCGCCTCGTTGACGGTGAAGATATATTCCGAGTAGTTGTAACTGACGTTGACTCGTCGTATAGGAAATCCGTGGTCCACATGTTGCAGCACCACCTCGTCGCCAATATGTGTGCTCTCATGCTTGAAAGGTGCGAATGTGACAGAGTAGTTCTTCATAAAGCCCATGTTGGTTCGATGCACAAATGTCCATGCAGGCAGGCTGATACGCCAGTCGACATTAACCACAGGTGCCGTCACGTGCTCCAACAGGTCAAGCCAGATGCTGGCAGACATAGGCCATGTCACACTCAGTGCATACTGTCCGTTGACAATGTCTCCTCTCCAAATTGGCAAGTTGAATCCAAAGATGCCATATGTGTTGGGTCGCATTCGTTTCCCTGTTTGTCCCCAGTCCCACTCGGAGTGATTGGTGGATGCTCCAAAGTCTAAACGGACATGATTAGGATGCATGTCACTCAGCAGCGAGTGTCCGTACGGCGCATATCTAAAAATACCATCCCTAAAACTCGTGCCCTGTGCTGCCAGACAAATAGATATCAGAACGAGGAAATATGTAAGAATGCACTTGCGCATATATGTGTTATTCTCCCCAGTTGAGTTTTTTTCTGAGTGCGTTGAGGAACGAGTTGTCGCCAATCTGCACCACCTTGATAGTATATGGCGCCTTCTCTATGTGTAGCGCTGTATCTTCCTTCATCGTGAGGCTTCTTCCGTCCACCGAGAGCAGATAACTGTGACTTCTACTCTTGATGGTGAGGTCAATCTGCCAGTCATCAGGTATGACGATAGGACGTACGTTAAGTGCATGTGTTGCTATGGGTGACACGATTATGCTTCTAGTCTGTGGTGCCATGAGTGGTCCTCCAACAGACAGATTATATGCTGTGCTGCCGGTAGGTGTGCTAACCACCAGCCCGTCAGCCTTGTAGAGGTTTAGCAACTCTCCGTTCACCTTGGCTTCAACGGCAATCATGGAACTGAGTTCCTGCTTCATCACGGCTATCTCGTTGAGTGCTATGGGCTGTTCGATATGCGCCTCGTTGGAGGCAGTTACTTGTAGCAGGCTTCGCTGCTCAATGGTGTAGTTATTTTGTACCAGTTGGTCGCAGATGAAGTCCACTTCCGATGTCTTTACATCTGCAAGGAATCCAAGCCGTCCGCAGTTGATACCGAGTATAGGAATGTTTTTGTCGCCAATGACTGAAGCTGTGTAAAGAAATGTTCCGTCGCCTCCCACCGAGAGGGCGAAATCCAAGGAGTCGGTGGTCTCCTGTGTGAAAGGTTGGTATCTATCACGCAGGTTCATCTCGTCACGGAGTTCTTGTGCGAGCAACACACTTACTCCTCTGCTCTCCATAAAGTCCAATATGTGAGCTACTTCATCAAGCGTCGACCGCTTGTACCAGTTACCGAATACTGCTATCTTCATAGATGCTTCGCTTATTTTCTGCAAAGTTACAAAGACTTTCTTGAATGACCAAATTTCCTGTTGCACTCTTCTGGTATGAATTTTGAAATAATCTCAAGTAAAGCACGATTTTGTTGTGCCATTACAATTAAATTATTATCTTTGCACCGCAATAGAGAAATGATGACGAGGTTGAGCGTAAATATCAACAAGGTGGCTACTCTAAGGAATGCACGCGGTGGCAACCTCCCTGACGTTGAACAGTTTGCCCGCGATTGTGAGCGCTTTGGTGCGGAGGGTATCACGGTGCATCCTCGTCCTGATGAGCGCCATATCACGCGTCAGGATGTCCTCCTGCTCCGTGATATAGTCACTACGGAGTTTAACATAGAAGGCAATCCGCAGTCACAGTTCACTGAACTTGTACTTGCTGTAAGCCCTGCTCAGGTGACCCTTGTGCCAGACGGCTTGGACCAACTCACTTCTGACCACGGCTGGGACACAAAGGCTAACCTTGACTACCTAATACCTGTTGTGAGACGTTTCCGCGAAGCAGACATACGCGTGTCGCTCTTTGTTGACCCTATACCAGAGATGGTGGAGTATGCCAGAAAAGCAGGAGCTGACCGTGTGGAGTTGTACACAGGACCGTATGCTGAGATGTACGACCATGACCCCAAGGCAGCCATCGCTGCCTACCGCCCAGCAGCAGAAGCGGCAAAGACATGCAGCTTGGGACTTAATGCAGGTCACGATCTTAACTTGAGAAACCTTAATGCTCTTGTCACAGCCTTCCCCTGGATAGACGAGGTATCGATAGGCCATGCGCTCATTGCTGACGCTCTATATCTCGGTATAGAGGAGACTATTAGAAGATATAAATATACAATTCATAATTATGAAATTACTACAGATTGACACTATTGCTGCTCAGGCAGAGCAGACA
>CAJOIR010000039.1 GCA_905234685.1 Paludibacteraceae bacterium | reverse complement strand
AAGCACTACGTCACCCGGACGCATGGAACGTGAGAACTGCTTGAGGACATAGTAGTACGGTGTGTAGTATATTATGTCGTTGCTGTAGTCAACCATCACCTCTGCACCGCAGTAGTTAGCCACGTGATTGGGTCCACCAATGCTATCAAGCACTATATTCCAGTCACAGTAGCCTGTGAGCCAATGATTCATGCCATCTATTATATATTGCGCATAGCGATGAACAGGAGCATACTTGGGATGCAGGTTGCCTGCCCACTGAGTGGAATATGCCCAGTCGGTAGCCTCTTTTTTCCACCAGAAAGAATCGTTGTTGAACCATCCTGACTCTTTGTAGCCCTCATAGTCGCCGACACCCGGCCACCCCGGGCAGCCAAGGTTGTCGATGCATCCTTCAGAATGGAAGATGGTCTTGTCAGGGTACGCAGCATGAATGCTATCAAGCACCTCAGGGAAGCAGGAATACGTACTGCCATACCAGTGCACTGCCATACCTGCGGTTGCTTGCGCTGATGCAGGATTTCCATAGATAGCGGCTGCATAAGGGCCAATCTCGAAGATGTTCTGGTCGAAACCATAGACAGCCACATTGCCAAAACCTTTAGCCTGAAGCGTAGGTGCCAGATAACCGCCAATAAACTCCGCCTCCACAACTGGTGAGAAATCCATACTCTCCCAGCCGCCATCGTTACCCATAGGCTCGTTGACAGGTGTCACAGCCCAGATGTCAACACCCTCTTCACGCCATGCCTCAATGTACTTAACAATATATTCAGCATAGGTCTGATAGTACTCAGGAAGAAGAGCGCCTCCGCGATGGAAACCGTTCTCGCGTTCATAGTATTTCTTGTTCTCCTTCATCCAAGCGGGTGCAGTCCATGTATTAGCCATAATGCGGAATGCATTGTCCTGCTGCCCCTGCTTGATGTTGCACACCTCTTTCATCAAATGATAGAGGTCATAGTTTTCATCCATTATCTGAGGATAACGGTCCTTTGGGAAGCCTTCTTTGTCACGGTCAAGCGAGAATGACTCCAACACCGTATCGCCGTCTTTTTCGGCAAGCGAGTACTTGCCCTCCACAGAGAAGTCGCTTGAACCTATCTGTGTACGAGTAACGCTGAAATTAGCTCCTTGTTCACCAAAGAGTTCCTCTAACACGGCTTTGCGTTGCTCTGGGGTGAGGCATGCCAGAACAAAGGCAGAAGACTCC
The DNA here is from genome assembly GCA_905234685.1 of Paludibacteraceae bacterium. Classification (GTDB taxonomy): domain Bacteria; phylum Bacteroidota; class Bacteroidia; order Bacteroidales; family Paludibacteraceae; genus Colicola. Next base: position 12,412 of record CAJOIR010000039.1, on the reverse strand, counting down.
GTAAGCGATGCACCAAAGCCCTCTATCTGCTGGCGTTTGTCATGAATGTCAACCACCACAGCCTCATCGACCACTCCTTTACTGAACCGCCTCGGAGGTGAGCCAGACATGTGTAGATTGTATGCCGCCGGTACATGCAGTCAACACGGCCAATATAATAAGTAAGATGTGTGCTTTCATAATTGTACTACTATTTGTTTGATGTACCCGTCACGTGCGAAGATATGATGTGACAGTTGAGAGTTGACAGTTAATAGTTGATAGTTGAGATTTCCATCAGCCGTTTCTATAAACATGCCTTTCTGTTCGCTCTTGCGATAAACAACAGGAGTACTGCAGTAAGTGAAGTGCAGTTCACCGTCAAGAAAGTCCTTATCGGTCAGCATGTGCGGATTGAAAGAAATCTGTCCTTCGTGAACATAAACACCGAGTTCAAAGAAACGGTTGAGAATATCTTCTTTCACCTGACCTGTCATGCCTGGTTGCTGCACACCTGCCATAGACGGTGTATGCGAATACGGGTCAAAGGGGAAAGAACCGTATTCCTGCGGCTGCTTGTGAGAACCGATGCCTTCACGAATAGCATTGTAGTGGGCCTTTAGGCGTTGATAATTGACAGGTGACAGTTGACAGTTGATATCTATATTATGTATGCATTCTCCTACGGCGAGAAGCAGTTTGCTGACCATGTGCCAATAGATACAACCGAGGCCCTCATATTTATAGAAAGTGCCGCTGCGGCCTGTAAAAGCATGATGGTTGAACACCTGTTCGAAAAGAGTTGATAGTTGATAGTTGATAGTTGATATCTCCTCAGCAGTGAGGCGGTCATTGAGTTGTGCCACAGCTCTTGTCAGAAAATCAGCATTATGGAAATCTCCATTGAAATGCAGTCCGCCATTGCAGTCCTGCAAGATGATGGTCTGTTGCGGCATAGCGAGGAGTGTTTGCACAGCCGGCAGCAACTTCGCTTCTTCAGGTATGTTGTTAAGTTCAAGGAATGATTTCCTCCTACGGTCAGGATAGAGCATGTAACTGCGCTGGTCTTCACGATAGAGTGCAGAGTGTCGCATAGCATCCAACAGGTCTGCCGCCTCATTAGTACCCAGCAAGCCCGAAGATAGTACCGCCACTTGCCCCTCCAGCATCTCATAGAGATGTGATACCTCCACTTTGTCATCAGTAAACTTTACGAGGTTATAGGCGTGATAGAGTCCGTCTTCACGTTTGTTCTTTCGGATGGAGTCATCTATAACCTTCTCTGCTTTGGCAAGGAACGCCAGTGTCTGTTTGGAGGTAAACTTCACATGTCTGCCGCTCAGTCCTGCATATACCTTCCGACGATAGTTCTCACCTGCCATGCCTACGCGGTCAATAAACTGACGGCGGGTGCCCGCAGCAGGCGTGACACCCAAGTACCATGTGAGAGCCTCGTCTATCTCCTGCATAAGGCATGCGGTCTCTTCCGCCAACTGTATCTCACAATCAAGAAGATGCTGCATGAACGCTACATAGCGGCGCATGTAACATAACGTAACCATAGATGCACCGTAGCCTACAAGGGCGTTGTTGGCATCGTTCCATTCGGGGCGGAGTGTGTTCATCCAGATGCCTGCATCAGGAATGAAGTTTGTAAACTTGGCAAGCAGAGTGATGAGCAGTTTGTCCGCCATAGTGGTAAGCATGACTTCGCCTTTGCCGTCCATCACGAGGCGCGCGTCGGCTCCATACTGCGGTATTAGCGCATTGATGCGTTTATGCAATGCCGTGTCGAAGTTGATGCTGTTCTTAGGGTCTGCAACAATATCCTTGTATGATTTTAAACGATACGGCACATTGGCGAAGGCGAAGATACGCTGTCCCAACAGAATGTGCAATGCTTCGGGGTTGTGTTTATCGGACAGTTCAAGGAGTTTGAGAAGGTAGATTATCTGGTGGTCACCCCAGTAGCCTATGTTCGACCACGGATTCTCCGGTTCTATAACCTCCCACTCTATGCCTTCAGACGTGACCTTGTATGGATTGTATCCGTCAACAGTTGTGGCATTCAGGAACTTGGCAATTATATGATTGATGAAGAGCGGGTAAGAGACAGACAGCGCCTCCCAGTTCTGAAATATATCGCGCCAATTGCCCTGATAAGAAACTACGGGATTGCCCTCATCGTCCTGTACACGTATGTTAAACATATTCCACGGGCGGGAAGGATCTCCGTGCCTTCTGCCGAAAGTGAGGGGCAGGTATTCATAGTAATGACGCAATGCCTGCGGGTCGTCTATAGAAGGAGCCTTTGCAGGCGGGTAGTTGAGATAGTATCCCCCGCGCATGGTATTGAACAGCACATTGGCAAAATGGCGGGCATCGTTATGTTCGTCGGCAGTATGCTGAACGCCATCGTTCTGTGCTACAATGCGTTGCAATGTGTCAGTGGACTGCTGAATGGCGCGTTCAATCTCTGCTATGGCAGCATCAGGTTGCGAGATGAAGTGCATAATGTCATGCACGGCAACCGCATCTTGCGAAACATCCGCCACGTTATACCATGTGCGCGACAGACCCCTGTCCAAATGCAACTGTGCATGTGCCACAAACGCTCCACGCACGCCTTTGGAAGCCGATGCGGAATAGTCAGCTTCGGGCAGACCGAGCGCATAGACAGTGTTGCAGCGCAGCGACTCTGACGGCTCTGCACGGTCAACCAATATAGCCTCCATGCGGAAGAGTACAAGCGAAGTGCCTTCTACAAGCTCAGTCTTCTTGTAGCCGTCAACAAGAGTGGAGAACTCGTTTTGTGTCTTGCGTTCCACACCAGAAGGCAGAACGTTGAGCAGAGAGTCAGTGAGGTCAATATTCCGTGTCTCCGCACCGAAGTTCTCAAGTGTTGTCCGGCGTACCCAGCCGTGCCTGCCTGCCGGTGCCCACATATACGAAAAGCGGAGACCGAGCGTATGGTTCTCCTCACAGAAAACAATCTTGTTGCCTATGGTGGATTTGGCTATTCTGCGCGAGATGTCAAACTTGTCCTGCTGCTTTTCCGAGAATGGTCTCCATAATTTTCCTGCTGTATGAATCACCGTCTGCGGACCTGTATGTTCGTAGTTTTCAGTTATCTTGTCGTCTGTATAGTAAGGGAACAAGGCTTCTTCAGGAGAACGTCTTCCGGCAGTCAGTCCGCCTGTAGAGGCAAGATACATCCAGAGGTCAGTATCTGATGCAAGAGAGATGAAGAATGGCTGCATCTCATCATAATTGGTGATTTCATAGAAGCGCTCACCCAGAATATCAATGAATTTACCTTTTATCATGTGTTCAATCATTTTCTACGTGCATCTAGTTCCTGTTTCATCTGCACCATGGTCTTATTGTCAAGATTGTAGAAAGCAAGGAAGACAGCACAGAAAGCATAGAGAGCACCCGGCACAATACCGAAGAGCCAGTGAATGCAACTCATTATCTCGGGAGTATTCTGAATGTCAGAGATAGACATCACATCAGGTGCAAAGCCGACCATAGTCATCACAGCACCAAGCAAAGCGGCACCAATAGACCAACCTATCTTCTGTGCAAAGACAGCAGCCGAAAGGCAGAGGCCTGTGGTACGACGATTGAAACGCCACTCTCCGTAGTCAGCAGAGTCGGCCAACATTGTCCAAAGAAGAGAAATGGCAGGTGCATAGGAAATTTTACCAAGACAGTTGAATATATTAATCAGCACAAAATTGGTGCCCGCAAAGAAGAGCAAGCAGAAGAACAAACCTGACAACAGAGAGCAAACTATATACAATTGCTTAGCACCAAAACGCTTTACCAAGGGTTTGGTGGCAGGGATGGCAAAGATAAGTGCCACAGTACCGAGAATATTGAATATCTGCGTCTTGGATTCTGCGTCAAGGTAATACTTAAAATAGTATGTTGCCGAGATGTTCTGAATAGCAAACATAATGAACGAAACAATACCAACAAGCATAAGCATCACCCATGGACGGTTCTTGAACAGATACTTGAAGTCATGCAAGAGGTTGGCATCCTGTCGTTTGGGCGGAGCCACACGTTCACGGGTAGTGCGGAATGTGATAAAGAAAAGTACGACACTGATGCATCCGAAGATTGCTACCAGATAGCGGAAACCATACTTATATGCAGCCTGCACCAAACTCCTGTTTTCAGGTGACATTTCAATGAAAACCTTTCGAGCCGAGTCATCGGACATGAGGCTATAGTCGATACCTGCCACTGCGTGCGAACCGAAGAAATAGACAGCATAGAGAGCCAGACCAGACACGATAAGTTGTCCGATATTGGCAGCTACAAAACGGTAGGAGTTAAGTCCGGCGCGCTCAATGGAATCGTCAGTCATGACTGCACCTAATGAAGAATAAGGGATGTTAACCACTGCATAGACAATGCGCAATGCAATGAACATAGGCAGCACATAAGCCACAAGAGCGTTACCATCAAGGTCAGGACCAAGGAAAGCGAGGAAGGCAAATACAGCAAAAGGCAGACATCCGAAGAGCAGGAAAGGACGGAACTTGCCCCATCGGGTGTTGGTGCGGTCAGCCCAAATGCCGACCACAGGGTCCATGACAGCATCCATCACAGTACCCAGAATAGATATTGTTGTAGCCCATGCTATACTGATACCGAGAACATCAGTATAATAGAATATCAACCAGAAATTTACCATGTCCCACACAAAGTGCGAGGCGGTGTCACCGAGGCTGTAGCCTAATTTTTCTTTAACACTTAACTTCATTTCTTTCAAGTATTATAACATATCTTTGTTTTGATTGTATCAGTTCTTTTTATACACGCGGATGTAGTCAACGTACATCTTGACAGGGGTGCCATCGGAGGGCAGAGCTGTCACTCGCTTGAAACTCTCATCTTCAGCAGTTATCAGTTCCGGGTACTTCTCAGCGGCAGGCATGCCGGGGAAGAAACCACCGACAGAGAGATTAAGCGTAATATAGAAAGGATGGTTGAAGTAGTGGCCCGGTTCATTGACATCCTTGTTACGCAAAGACAGACTGAAATACGGCTCGACATCAGGATATCTGTCCTTGTCAAGATACATAGCGATACTGTCCTCTGTCCACTCCAAGGTGAAGAGGTGAAAGTCACCTTGCACAGGATAATCAGCAGTCCTAACACCAGCACAGTTGGGATATGCACCATCGTTGAAGGACTCCCCCCAGTGGCATGCACCATTGAAATACCGGTCTTGAGTGCCGTTTTTTATACCGTCAGAATGTCCCATCTCACAAATATCAATCTCTCCACACTTGGGCCAAATCACTCTACCCTGCCTTGCCAGTTCATCTCGTTGTTTGTCCACATCATCATTGTCTCCGAGATTGGTAGCAAGATTGTTACCGAGCATCCAGAATGCAGGCCAAAGACCATCGGCAGTGTATGGGAAAGCAATACGTGCCTCAACTTTGCCGTAGCAAACCGTGACCTTGTCCTGAGTGTTGAGTCGTGCCGAGGTGCAAGGACGATTCTTATAGTCTTCACGAACAGCATTAAGCACCAAACAGGATTCACCAGAGACAGGGTGACGCTCGATAGTGATATTCTTTGGTGCATAGTACTGAAGTTCCGCATTTCCGCCTCCACGAGCGTTATCCTCCACATTCCAATATTCAGCATTGAGTTCAGAGCCATTGAAGTCGTCCTCCCAAACGAGCGTCCACTCCTGCTTCTGACAAGAGCATAACAACAAGGCAACAAAGGAAAGAATAAGGGTGTTTTTCATTATGTTTATCATGTTTAGTTTATTCAACAATCTGTCCCGTAAGAGTATAAGTATGTCCTTCGCGGAGAATGACAATCCTGCCGTCACGAATTACCTTGGATGCAGGCATAGAACAGCCTATATACTCCAAGCCAGAAGGTTCGTCCGGCTGCTTGCCCGTGAAGGTCTCTCCAGTGTCTCCCTTCTGATAGATACGCACATAGTCGATGATCATCTGACGAGGACCTGACGCTAAAGCCGAGATGTTGTCAATGTCCCAGATAGACGGAAAATTACCGCCCACAGCAAGGTTGAAGATAATGAAATTAGGCTTATGGAAATAGTAACCTGCAGCAGAGGTGTCGGATGACTTCTGAATCTTCATACTGCAATACGGAGAAGCAGATGGATACTTGTCAAGGTCAAGATACATAGATATTTTCTCTGCGTCCCAAATACAAGTAAACAAATGATAATCGCCGTCCTGAACCGAATAGGAGTAAGTGATATCTCTGGCATACTGGCGGTGGTCATCCCAACGAGTACCCCAATGGAATGCGCCATTGAAATAGCGATCCTGAGTGCCTCTGTTGATGCCGTTTACATTACCCATCTCAACAATGTCGGTCTCGCCGCATGCAGGCCAATCTACACTGCTGAAGTCATTGCCCATCATCCAGAATGCAGGCCACAAGCCGTTGGCAGTATTCGGCATTTTGATTCTTGCCTCCACCTTTCCATAGGTGAAATAGACTTTACCAAGAGTGTTGAGTCTGCCCGAAGTGCACGTCTTGCCACCATAATTCTCTTTGGTGGCGGTTATAACCAGATTGCCGTCAGCCACCGATATGGCTTTCTCGCAATAGTACTGCAACTCGTTGTTGCCGCCACCATCGCCATTGACCTCAATGTTCCAAATATCACGGTCGAGAGTGCCGCCATTGAAATCGTCCTGCCATACAAGACGCCAATCGTCAGACGGAGTGACAGGAGGTGTATCGGATGTGACAACGTCAGTCCTCGGAGTCGGGTCGTTGCTCAACAGCACCTCATCAACAAGAATCCATGCCATCCCGCTCAAGTCATTGCGGTCAACCATAAAGAAAATGAACTCTGTCCCCACGGTTTCATATTCGCTGATGTCCCAAACCACGTCCTGCCACTGACCAGCGATAATCTGCGTCATGGGCTTCATGTCTTTGGCATTGGTGTCAGACACCTTCAGATTGGGCATACCGTTGTTGTTGCGATACATATAGGCATGAAGATACTTATAGCCTTTCTGCACATAGGGATTGAGAAGAGCACCTGCAAAATCGTCGCTTCCTACAGCACGTTGAGCATAGAGCACATAGTTGGATAGGTTGATGCCAGACTTCTGTGAGTTTTCAACCACATCAGCATAATCAGATATACTACCCCAACCTATGTTGCCGTCTTCAAAGTTATCCACCTTAATCTGCGCTGAGAGCGGTGTCAGCAGCAATAACATAAACAGAGCAGAACAATATTTCATAATTAACATTTATTTTATCGGGTTTGTATCCATTTCAAATTGAGGGAACCACGTCCTATCATCAGTCGGAGTGTATGTCTGCCTGCAGGCAATGACATAGGTGCCTCCATAAGCCGCCAACCAGAACTCTCTTCGCGCGCGGTCTCAGCAAAGGTAAGAAGTTCTCCATCAACATAAAATGCAAGAGAGACAGTAACAGGCGAAGAGAAACATGCAACGAGAGCAGTTGCACCATCGGGAATACACAACTGGTATTCTATCCACTGACCTTCCTGCAAGCCTTTAAGCATCATTGCTGCGGTGTCGGGACATGAGCGCAACTGAATATTGTTGTCGTTCAGAGCCACATAGTCCTTAGCAGACACAGGTTTGGAAGAGTCAAGCCAGACAGATTTGTCGAAGGTGGAGAATGAAGTATAGATTTTTCCAGCCTCTGTGAGTTCTGAGGGTGAAGTATGAGTGAGGAGCTGCATGAAAGGTGCTTTGTCAACAGCAGTGTTTGAACGCGGTATGAACCAAGCATAACGCTCAACATTGGGATGTTGCTCAAGCATATTAAGCGCACCGCACATATATGACAGTTGCGTCTCGACAGTACCAGGCACCGGATCCCATGCACAGAACTCTGTGAGCCACACGGGTTTGCCGTACTTTTGAAACATATTTATGAAGTCCTCAAGACCTGAGACTGATGCCATGTAGCAATGAACAGCAATGGCGTCAACATCAGAAAGCGGCACAAGTTGGAAGAATTCGTCAAGCCACTTTATCGGGTCATGATAACCGGCAAGAGTGCCATAGTTCATAGCAGGGGAGACAATCCTCAGATTCAGTTCCGAAGCAAGAGCTTTCAGACGAGGCCACTGAGCAGCAGCCTCTGCCGGAGTCATGCGAGCCTGGTCGTTGAGGTTAGGTTCGTTGTATGCCAACAAGTAATGACACTTAGGGTGAGCAGTTGCATAGGTTTTGATACGCTCCTCATCGAAACCTCCGTTCCATGCCATAGGCAGAAACACGACACTATCCAAGCCAAACCATGTATCCAAATCCGCAACACGGAAATCAGGTCCCCAATTATAGAACCAAGAGATATAAGGCGAGAGAAGCATGGCATCGTCAAGACGAGCAAAACTGAATGCCACACCCCGCTTGGTGCTACGGTGCATGGCTCTGTCGGCAGAGTTGGACGGGTTGCCGTTGTCAGGCCGATTGGCAGTCAGATTACATGCGACCACAAGACAAGAGAGTAATATTATCAGTACTTTCTTCTGCATCAATCAATTTCATCACGTTGCCAAACACGTACCCAGTCAACTTTCATAAGCACATCGTGCGAGAACATACCGTCATCAATACTACCTCCCATGGTGCCACCTACAGCAAGGTTGATGATGAAGTAGTGAGGCTTGTTGAACGGCCACCATGCGTTTTGGTTTATGTAATTCTGATTCTCTGTTGCCGTGGCATAGACCACATCGTCTATGTAGAAGAGTATCTGGTCGCAGCCATTCTTTTCCTCCTCCAGCCACTCTATGCCATAGACATGATACTCGTTCTCCATGCTCTTGTCGGCAGTATATCCGTCGTGCCAGTTGGTGCCATTCTGTCCGTTTTTCTGCTGTGTATGCAGAGCGAACGAAGTGAAGTTGGGTCGTGAACCAATGTGTTCAACAATGTCTATCTCTCCACATGCAGGCCAACCGCCACTGTTGCCCAGCATCCAGAATGCAGGCCACGTGCCTTTACCAGCAGGGAACGAGATACGTGCCTCCATCTTGCCATAAGCAAACTCACGCTTGCCACGACTCTGAATCCTGCCAGAAGTATATTGTTTGCCTTTGTATTCTTCCTTAAGAAGCTGGATGACGAGATTGCCGTCCTCCACGCGCAAGTTCTCATGTCTGTCGGTATAGTACTGCGCCTCCTGATTGCCTCCGCCATTGCCGTTGACCTCGATGTTCCATGTGTTTTTGTCAAGTTCCGTGCCTTCGAACTCATCTGACCAAACGAGTTTATACTCACCCCATTTGTGCAACACTGCCACCAAAGCGGTAAGGTCCTCCATTCCGGAGCTGACCTTAATCTTGGCAACACCAGACTTGTGGGCAGTGACAAGACCAGTGTTATCAACCGTGGCAACCTGCTCATTGTCAGATACCCAAGTAAGAGGGTTGCCATAGGTATTCTTGCAAATGAACTGGTATTGTCCACCCTTTTCAATATTAGTCTGATAAGTATTAAGCGAGAGTGTCTGTCCGGCCGAGCCTGACACATAGACAACAGCACTTGCCTGACTCTTGCCTATGGTAGCGGTAATAGTGGCAGTACCTATACCGTTAGCACTGACGATACCCCCCGCCACAACAGCCACAGACTCATCGCTACTGCTCCACTCCGGTACTTGTGTGGTGGAGACAGATATCTCAAGCATCTCAATGTCACCCACCTTCATCTGCAGGACGGAGGGTGTAATAGTGAAATCGATATGAGTGTTTTCCGGATTGACAACAACATTTGACTGGCATGAAAGCATCAAACATGCCAAAACAACAAGAGAAAAGAACTTGAATTTCTTCATATTACAAGTGTTTATAAATTTGAGCATATAAGGGCAACCAAGCCCTTATATGCAAAGTGTACGGTGCTTATTTCTTGTAGAAATAGAGAGCATCGTAGTTGAGTTGTGCGCCGTTGATACCCTGTGTAAGGAATGAGAAGATATAGGGATCTTCGCCGGGTTTCAGATGGTCAGCAACTTTAAATGTAGAGAATGCTGCAGCATATTTCGACAGTGGAATATCGAACTCATACCAATAGCCATCACGCTTATAGTCAGTCATCGGATTGACATTATATATATTACCAGCGCCTATATTAAACGCTGTCTCTGCCTGCATTCCAAAGAAATAGAACACATTGGCATAACCATCTGTAGAACGGAGTCCGAGGTGGAAATAGAAGTTCTCAGGATCAGCATTGATAGCGTCAACCAGTTGCTGAAGTTCATCAGCCTGCACGCTGTATCCGCCGCCTGCCCAACCAGCATTGTTGGCAGCAACAAGAGCCATATATCCACCTTCATCGGTCTGATAGAAGTTAGGTCCTGTAGCGGTAACAAACTCATAAGTAAGAGTCTCTGTTCCTTCGATTACCCATGGCCAGAAATGGTTCTTAACATCATCAACAGAGAAGTCAATCTTAACCTTCTCTCCCATCTTGGTCTTTGTAGCATCATCTACAAAAAGAGGATAGTACTCAGAAGCATCTTTGAGTGTGTAGCTGTTGCCACCCATCGAAGTACCCTTACCTACAGTAACCTGACATTGTGCACGAGCCGAGCCGGCTTGAGCAAGGACGATGGTGGTACCTTCTGCAACGGCTGTCACCACACCATTGTCAACAGTAACATAAGCGGTGTTGAGTGAAGTCCATGTAACTGCGGTGCCTGCAGGAGTAACAGTAGCTGTAAGAATCTGCGAGTCGCCGGGTTGCATCTGAAGTTCGGTCTTGTCGAGAGTGATAGTCACCTCTGTAGTAGTCTGTCCTTTGTTAGGATCATCCGGGTCTCCTGACTTAGGACCACAAGATACGATTGCAAGAGCCGCAATCATAAGTGCAAATAATTTGTTTGCTTTCATAATGAATGTTTTTTAGTTGGTTAATAATAATATGTTGATTGAATATTGACGATTTAATATCCGGGATTCTGATCCATGACAGGATTGAGTTCACGCTCCTCTGCAGGAATCGGGAACAACTCATGCTTGCCGGCCTGGAACTGAGCCATGTGACTCTTGGCAGCAGCACTCTCTGTGGCAGGATACGTAGTGTTCATATATGTGTCAAGCCCGTTGCCTACACCACCATACCAACGCACGAGGTCGAACCAACGATGCGCCTCCATAGCAAGTTCCACACGACGCTCATGACGTATGGCATTCTTCAGCGGAGAACCTGCGTCAGGTGTCTGACCTGCGTAAGCATAACCCGGATAAACTGTCATGCCGCGAGCAGTGCGCACATCATTCAGAGCCTTTTCTGCAGTCACGTCATCTCCTGTTTCGGCACATATCTCAGCATACATAAGCAGCACATCGGCATAACGTATCTGCTTGTTGTTGAGCGGACCACGCGAGTGGTGAGCCAAGCGGTTGCCATACCAGCCGTATTTGTTATTAAGATAACGCACGCCCAGATATACCTCTTCACTGGTTTCTGATGGGTCGTCCATCTGGTCGTCAGTAGGAGTAAGAATAGCCTCTTCACGGCGGGTGTCGCCAGCCTCAAACTCATTGTAAAGACTATTGGTAGGACGATTGAATCCCCATCCTGCATCACCAAGAGTGAGACTCTCCTTCGTGGAACGCGAGCGCACAAGACGCTGAGTGAAACTACCGGATGTAAAGCCGTTGCCTTGACCAAAGTCACCCCAGCCCATCTCCATATACTGTATCTCAAACACTGATTCCGGACCATTCTCGCCCTCCTCGGTGAAGTTGTCGTGATAGACAGGATTTAATATATAGGTGTCTTTGGTGATAATGCTGTCACCCCATGCCTTAGCGGCAGCATAGTTTTCAGCAGGAGTGCTGTTTTTAAGATACTTTGACCAATAAGGACCTGCCATATAGAGGTGCACCTTCATGAGCATAGCCTCAGCAGCGCCCTTAGTGGCACGGCCACGCTGGTCGGTTGGAATCTCAGCGACACGCCAAAGCGACTTCTGCGCATCGGAGAGGTCAGCAAGTATCTGCGTGAACACCTCTTCGACAGAAGCACGCGGCATCTGCCAAGAGTCGCTGTTCTCAATGACATCAAGAGTAAGAGGCACACCGCCAAAGATACGAAGCAGACGGAAATAATAGTAGGCACGAAGGAACTTAACCTCACCCAAGAGACGTGCCTTGAGACGCGAATCCATAATGCTGTCAGTAGCGACATCAGGCACATACTTTAGAGCCAGATTGCAGCGTCCTATACCCTGGTATTGTGCCCGATAGAAGTCAAGCAACAGGTCGTTAGCCGCATTGGTCTTCCAGTTTTCCATGTCGTAGGCTGAACCCATATCGGAGGTATTCTGTCCGCCTTTGAGGGCATCATCGCTTACGATGTCGCCTATGAACCACTCGGAATAATAAGTTCCGTTGTACTCCCACATG
>CAJOIR010000038.1 GCA_905234685.1 Paludibacteraceae bacterium | reverse complement strand
CAGACCTGAGTTCTTCAGGGAACTGGAGATAGAATAACAGGCAGTTACCAACCTTTCGCTATATTATTTTGAAGATTTGCGGCGGTTGCACTCACGGCAGAGCATCTGGCAGTTGCTTGCAATAGTACGGCCGCCTTCCACCCACGGGGTGATATGATCGGCTTCCATGACTTCGATGTCGAAAGGCTTACCACAGATAGCGCACTTGCCTCCTTGCCGCTCATAGACCTCACGGCGGGTGTTGGCATCAAAAGCACGAATACCGAGATGGTGTATGTCGCCATCCAAAATATAGGCAAAAATACCTGATTTCTTCTGCACATCGGAGTCAGCCATGAGCTTCGCCATTTGTTCGTTGATATAGGTCGCGGTGAGTTTGGTATCTTTGTGTTTATTGTAGAGCAAGCCCCATTCAACGCCCTTCATCTCTTTCTTGTACTTGCGTCCGAAGAGTTTGTCCACCCAATGAATGACATCCTGGAAATACTGCCATAGTTCATCGGCATCGGTGTCATGTTGATGATCCGCCATGTACTGACGAAGCGACTTGCCTTGCGCATCACCTATCCATTGTAACGCGGTCTCGAAATAGTCCTGACGAATGGGCGAACCTGACATGAAATCCGAGGCGATACGATATGCCACGCAGCCTGTCTTGGAGAAACGGCGCTTGGCTTGTGTGGTCCACGAACCCGCATAGATAGCGTTCAAAATCTCTTGGTCTGTCAATTTCTCGCCGGCAATATTGATACGCTTAAACCATTTGATTTTCTCTTCGTCGGTACCCTCGCAGATATATACCTGGAGCTTGTAATCCAGAATACGATTTTGCTGCTCTTGGGTCATGTTATTGAAGCCAAGCAGGTTGCCGTCGAACTCCATCATATACTCGCCTGCAATAAAAGAGCAGATAGAAATAGTGCGCTGCTGACCGTCTAACACTTCGTAGTCGATGCCATCCGCGCCGTCGGTCTTCACCCAATACATTACATTCAGCGGGAAGTTCTGCCAGACGGTGTCCATGACCGCATTGCGTTTCTTCTCGTCATAGACGAACTCACGCTGATATTTCGGACGGATATTAAGGCGACCGCCATATCCGACGATGCCTTCTTCTTGAATACTCAAATCGTTGTAGTCCGCGCACAACTCCCGCACGCGTACTTCATGCAAATCTATTGTCATGGCTTTTGTGGTTTTTTATTTCTGACTAATATTCTTGCATAAGGAACAGTAACCTCACCATTTATCATCATATATAAATCACCGTCCACAGCTCCACGTTTTTGAACTTCTTTTCTATACTTCTTATGTTCTGGCTTATATGGTTGAATGCCACACTCTAAACCAGAATTAGAAATACCTAAACCTATTATCTCAAATTGGTCTGGGCTGTATTTATCAATAAAAGTGATAGGAACTCCCATAACACCTTCAAAATCACATGGTATCTCAGCAGTAGAATTCACATTAATAGCATCGAAATTCTCAAAATGGGGATACTCGTCTGGAGTATAATGTTTGTACAAATCTATATCCTCATGGCGTTGTGGGTAATCCAAATTGGTAAACCATCTAATGCCTACAACTCGGATATATCTATTCCCTTTTGCATCTACACGTAATGATTTGGAGCGAACTTCATAAGTGGGCGGAATCATAAATTCACGGTCACCGCTATGAATACTAACACCAAGCCACATCTTATTATCTTTAATCAAACTAAAGCACTCTTTGTATGAAATAGCGTTCTGATTGCCTATAATAAGAAATTTCTTGTCGTATTTGACTAATTGTGCAACATATTCGCGGAATAGAGAAAACGGAGGATTGGTAACGACAATGTCAGCCTCTTGCAATAACTGAATACATTCCTCAGAACGGAAATCACCGTTTCCCTTTAATAGCGATAAAACATTCTTGTCGTTTTGGATTAGGTATTGCACATCAGCAAGATTGACTGCACCATCATTGTTATAATCTTGAACTTCGGTTATTTCTACTTTGTAGGCTATTTTCTTTGGCTCATTCTCATCTATCTCGAATAACAACGGCAACTCGTCACCTGCTATCGGCGAACCATTATAGCAAGTGGCTATTAGTTTTTTGAGCCCGAGCTGATTGAAGTTAAGGGCAAAATACTTGAAAAAATTACTTTCGTAAGGATCATCACAATTACACAACACCACTTTATCTTGAAAGTGTTGTTTGTAATATTTGAGTTCTTTTGCGATGTCGTCTAATTGTGTGTAAAACTCATCTTGTTTAGCACTTTTGGCACCTTTCAGATCTTCTCTAGCCATAGATTGATAGCATTTGTGCATTGCCATCAATCACTCTGGCAGAAAAGAAAAGTGAGTATATCTACTCGCGTTCACGGGAGGTCCGGAAAGAAAACCCGCACTCCATCATAGATATACCCACACTGAAATAGATCAGTGCTTAATGATGGAGTATGGAAGTTCCGTGACTTCCGTGAACTTGGCTTTTCTAATTCTGTTAAGAAATTAGTTTTCCGGACCTTTTTCTCGAACGCGAATAATAGCCAATGCTGTTAATATGATATTTTGTCAGCGCAACGCTTTGCGCTCGTTATCGTTATTCCTGTTTAGCGTCGGTAAGCGACGGTCTGAAATTAGCAGACAAGATGAATACAGTATTATTTTTCTTTCTTCTTTTTCTTGCGTTCGCGGAGTTCATCAAGATAACTGGCAGTGATGACACCGGAAGGTAGAGCGATGATAGCTACCCCGAAGATGGCGGAGAACATACTAATCACACGACCAAGGTCACTGGCAGGATAGATATCACCATAACCGACTGTGGTGAGTGTGGTTGTTGCCCAATAGAGAGCATCGAAGAATGTAGCAAACATCTGCGACTCTTCTACATTGAACATTATCAATGCCGTAACAACAATATAAGTAATAGCAATCAAGAATACCGTAAACAATATGTTATGTTCCTTTTGCAGCACCTTTATCAAGATCTTAATATTTTCAGAATAACGCACGAACTTGAAGATACGCAAAATCTTGAGAAGACGTGTAATACGGAAGAGTTTTAAAGCACGATTGAAGAAAGTAAACGAAGGCAGAATAGACAACATATCGATAATAGCAAACGAAGTAAACGGATAAATCAGGAAAGCCTGCCAAGGCTTACGATTTGGCAACTTCAGGTCAGCTGTCATCCAACGCAGCAAATAATCAACAATAAAAACGGAAACAGAAACCATATCCAACCAAATGAGCGTGACATTCTGTTCCCTAAAAGCGAGCGGCACAAGACTGACAACAATAAACACGAGCATTATCCAATCGTAGATTCTGCTAACAAGAGAATTGCGATCCGTCTCAATGATGTCGAATATTTGTTTGCGCCAATCAGTCATATTGTCTGCAATTACGTGTGCAAAGATACAACAATTTTCTTATATGCAAAACAAAAGGGCAAACATGTTGCCCTTTGTTGAATTGCTTAATACGGTTAATGTCTTCCGCCCGAAGAAGAGCGGCTACCACCACCGCTACTGCCACCTGAGCGACTGCCACCTCCGCCAGAGAAGCCACCGCTTGAGCGGGAAGAAGATGCTGCCGGTGTGCTGCTGCGGCTACCACCGCTGTAACTGCTCGAACTACGGCTACCACCGCTATAGCTGCTTGAGCTACGGCTTCCACTGCTATAGCTGCTTGAACTGCGACTACCACTGCTGTAGTTACTCGAGCTGCTCGAGCTGCGAGAAGCACCACTGTAAGTGCCTGAACTACTCCGTGAGGCAGTACCTGTGCTTGAGGAGCTACGAGAGGTTGTGGCTGCTGTGCCAGCGCTACTACGGCTCACGGTGGAACTGCTGCGGGTTGCTGTTGCAGTATTGCTGCGGCTTGCTGACTCAGTGCTACGCGACCAAGTGCTATTGCTACGGCTGACAGATGCAGATGTAGCACGCGAGGAACCAGAAGTGACAGCAGTGCGGCTTGTCGTTGCAGCAGCCGAGCGACCTGTAGTGGCAGTGCTACGACTTACAGAAGAGCGACTGTCGGTTGCTGCTACAGCAGAGCGTGAAGAAGCCGTCTGTCCGCTGATGCGAGTGTTGCTTGCCGCCTGACGTACATTCTGACTGCCGAAAGTGCGTGACGTGGCAGGAGAGTTAGCCTGACGAGTGTTGGTTATGTCGCGAGTGCCACGTACATTCTGCAAGTCACGTGCGTTGGTTGCTCCGTTGTTTCTGCCGCTGAAGCCTTTGTCGGGATAAGCGTCAGCATAGTCACGTCTGGCAATAGGACGATGGAGGTCATAGTAGAGACGATGCGGATGAAGCGCCCAGCGATAGCTGCAATAGGGGTGATAATGATGGAAAGCATAGATATGATGCCAGTAGTCATGTATCAGCCAGCAGTTGTAGCAATGCCAATATGTGGGGTAGTAATCCCAATACCAGGGCGAATACCAAGCACGCCAGTAAGTACTCCAGAACCAGTCGTAGATTATAGGACGAGTGGCAAATACGGGTTCAATGATATAGTCAACACCATATATGTATTCATCACCAACTATCTGAACAACAATTTCCTGTGTCTTCTCATCCTTGTCAACAACGATGCTTGCCACATCCTGGAAAATGTCCTTTGCAAGAATAGCCTGCAGAACAATAAGGTGAGTAGTTCCTTCGGACGTCTCGATAACACGGAGATAATCCACCATGCCGTCAGCATTGAGGTCGAGGTTGTTGATATGCCCTTCAGGGTCGTTGAGTTTCTGTTCGAACTCTTCCAAGTCCTTGGCCTCAGCAAAGATTGTTGCCACAGCCTTGAGGTCAAGATTCTGCGAAATGTCACTGTCGGTTGCGGTAACCGTAACCGTCTCGTCTGCACGTGCTACCGAAAGCATCATCAAAAGCAGACTCATCATGAGGGTAGTCAAACGTGTTTTCATAACTGTAATGTTTTAAATGGTTAAACTTCACAGACGATAATACAATTATTGTGCCAAAAAGTGTAAGGACAATAATGAAATACCTTTAGCCTAGGATGAGTTTAGGGTGAACTTAGGATAATCTATCAGCGAAGTAGGGATGAGGTTATACCAGTTTCAGGTTGTGGTGCATCTTCTCCTTTTTGGTACGCATGTATCGCTCGTTGTAAGGATTAGGAGTGATTTCAAGAGGCACATTCTCAACTATCTCAATGCCGTAACTCTCAAGACCAATGCGCTTGACAGGGTTATTAGTCATCAGACGGAGTTTCTTGGCACCCATAGTGCGGAGAATCTGCGCTCCGATGCCATAGTCACGCTCGTCAGCATCGAAACCAAGATGTAGATTAGCCTCAACAGTGTCGTCGCCCTGCTCCTGCAGTTTGTATGCACGAATCTTGTTCATAAGACCTATTCCCCTACCCTCCTGATTCATATAGACAATTATGCCTTTACCCTCAGATTCAATAAGTTGCATTGCCTTGTGGAGTTGCTCACCACACTCGCAACGCATAGAGCCGAAGATGTCGCCCGTCATACATGAAGAATGCACACGGCAGAGCACAGGCTCGTCAGGCTGCCACTCGCCTTTGACCAGCGCTATATGCTCCAAGCCGTTGCTCAACTGGCGGAAAGGAGTAAGCATAAAGTCGCCATAACAAGTAGGCAGATGCACTGTCTCGCCTTTCTCAATAAGTGACTCAGTGCAGAGACGATATGCAATGAGGTCTTTGATAGAAATGAGTTTCATGTCGTACTCCCTGGCGACCTGCTCCAACTGGGGCAGACGCGCCATAGTACCGTCTTCGTTCATTATCTCTATCAAGGCAGCCGCAGGAGTAAGCCCCGCAAGTCGGCAGAGATCGATAGCTGCCTCAGTATGCCCAGCACGGCGGAGAACACCACGTGACTTAGCATACAAAGGATTGACATGACCCGGTCGGGCAAAAGTAGCAGAAGTGCTTTCTGGGTCAGCAAGAGCACGAATAGTAGCAGCACGGTCAGCAGCACTGACACCTGTAGTGCAGCCCTCAATCTTGTCAACAGTGACAGTGAAAGGAGTGCCAAGCAAGGAGGTGTTGTCGTCAACCTGGTGTGCGAGATGAAGCTCAGCACAACGCTCTTCAGTGATAGGTGCACAGAGCACGCCTCTTCCATGGTGAAGCATGAAGTTGACCTTTTCGGGCGTAATCATCTCCGCCGCGACAATGAAGTCACCTTCATTCTCACGGTCTTCGTCATCGACCACTATCACAAGTCTGCCTTCGCGAAAGTCATGTATCGCCTCTTCTATGGTATTCATGGTTTCAAGTCAATAAATTCGTATGTCAGTTTGTCGCCTATATGAGCGATAAGGTATCCGGGTTTCTTTTCAGGGTCTTCGATTGCATCAACAATGATGTACTTGACACCCTTCATCTCAGTCACCTCACGGCTATGGTCGTGTCCGCAAAGATACCACTCGACACCATTGCGGGCAAACAAGTCGGTAAGTTCGTATGTCTCCTCAAGTGTGTAGTTGCTGGTATGCCCTTGCGAAGCATCACGCTTGAAGAGGTGAGTGTGAGTGAATACTATTATATGTCTGTAGCCTTCAGCCGTCTTTACCGCCAACAAATCTTTCACCCACTTAAGCTGCTTTCTGCCGAGAGTGCCATCACTGGAGTCAAGGCAGATGAAAAGGTCTTTGGCAGAGGGAGTCTGAGCCACAAACCAGTAGGTAGAGGAGCCTATAGTCTCTAAATATTGCTGCCACTGACCAAAATAAATGTCGTGATTGCCTGCAGTGCAAAACCAAGTCTTGGCAAGAGGTTTCATGCCCTCCATAAAATGCGGATAATTATTCTGAGCATTGATAACATCGCCAAGAATAAGGGTGAAAGGACTCTCTGCGTCAGCCTGAGCACGCGTGCAGAACTCGGTGAGGTTGCGCCAAGTGGAATCAACATGCATGTCGGTAGCAACATAAACCTTGTAGTTGTCGGAAGGCAGAGCGAGAGTGCGGCAAACGCCATGCTCCTTGTTATACTCCAAAGACTGCTCGAAACGAGTGTCATTACGAGGGCTCTGACCATAGAACATTCCTACCATGTCGAGGTTGGGAGTGAGGCTGCAAGATGCAGTCAACATCGCAACTATGATGAATATACACTTTTTCATTTGCATTGACATTAACAGTTTAAAACCTATATGCGACTCCAAGTCTGCCCTGTATGCCATAGAAGGTGGCATTGAGGTGAAACATACCAGTGGGTTTGCACTGCACCTGGGCAAGAAGTGTGAGGTGCTCAGTGGGACTATAACTGCCACCGAGCATAAACAACATCTGCCAAACACGCTCCTGATTGTAGTCATCGAAGTTGCTAATACGGAAACTGAGATTCCACGGACTGACCTGAGGACGAACAAAGACCTCGAGGTTATACAACACTCCGAAAGGCTCGACAAGGAACTCATCCTCGGAATGCCAGTCACGGTCGAAGTCAGCCATTATACGAGAGAACAGACCGACAGACACATTAACATAGTCCATACGATAACCGAAACTGAAACTACCTACGAAGTCATGCATACGGTTTCTGGCTACAACCTTGTAGAGGAGGCGGGTATCGAGAAACAAATCACCTACAGGCACAGGGAAGAGCGGACGAGCATTGAAGGAGAATGAATAGACATTAACGGTAGAAAGTTCTGCCGCAGCATCGAGTTCGAAATACCTGCTCAGAGGCACACGCGCAGCCAAGTCGAGACTACCATAATGCTCCCACGTATAATTATAACCATACAAGCCAAAGGCACGCAGTTCGACAGGGCGTTTGGTCAGTTGGTTAGTATCAGCGTTCTGCTGTGCAACGACAGAGGAGAGAGCAAGCAGCGCAAGAAACAACAGTTGTATTCTTTTCATTACGGCACGATGTTACAAATGTATGTCATTTACTCGCCATATACGTGAATAAGACGTACGGAATGACCTTCATAAAGATTTGACTCTGTCACAGGCTGACCCATCTTAGGCACACTGAAGAAGAAACAATGTGCCATAGTTGTAGATGATGTCACAAGACTAGAAGACCAATATGAGGCAGACTTGCCTTCACTCTGGTATTGATGCACGTAGCGGAATCCTGAAGCAGGAAGGAATACCGCACCGGCAGCCTCCATCGAGCGCCATGCCTTTGCATCATACTTGTTGGTATCGTAGTCAGTAGCGGCAGCATTGAATGAGACTCCACTCGGCAAACTCCAGTCGTCAGGCAAAAATACGTAACCGTGAACATCATTAACAGTGGCATAACCGCGCAAGTTCTTGTTCTGTCGGGATCCCCTATTGCCAATTATGTACTCCCACTCTATCGCTGTAGGTGTGCGCCATGTGATATTGGTATATCCGTGACTGTCACCATTGCTGATTTTGTTTTTACCCCAATCAGCAAAAGGTGAGTACGCAGAAGAAACGTCACGCATTCTTGTAGGGTGAAATGCCGTGCCCCATCCAAAGAGGTCCATCCAGCCTGTATATTCATTAGAATCGTCTTCTATATAACGGTTGGCATCACCGCAATAGTGATACTGCGTAAGTGCGAAGCGCCACGTATTGGTAGAAGGCTGATATTGCAGGTTGCCCGGTGCAATCCATGCCTGCTTGTCCTCTCCGATAGTGAACGGGTGGAATTCGTAGCTGACAACAGGTAATCCTTCCCGGAAGAGGAGGAAGTCGGCTTTTACGTTGCCTGACTTGGATTTGACATATACCATAGTGCTCCAGTTTTCACTATTGTCAGCAGGATGCACTGTCAGTTTGAATTTGCCAGTGCCGCTACCAGTTGTCGGATTAGCAGTTGCTATCTTGGAGTCGGCAACAACGACGTCCCAGTCGGTATTGCTTGCCACATTCACAGTGTACTCTCCGCCGCCGTAAGACACTTCATACTTGCCGTCTATATCAAGTGTTATATACCCCTTCGGGGCACGGCGTATGTTTACGTAAGCCTTCTCTCCACCGTAGTCGCTTGTGATAGTAATCTTAGCCAATGACACATCGCCATCGTTATCCTTGGCGGGGTGTACTGTGACAACCAAAGTGCCGTCGCCGTCGCCTTTTGTGGTAGATACAGAAGCCGTCCTGTTAGCATTGGAACTTGCCGTCCATCCGTAGTTACTCTTTATCTCAACAGCGTACTCTCCGCCTTCTGCCGGCGCATTGATAGTAGCAGGTTCAACCGAGAGAGAGGCTTTCTCCTTGCCTTTGCGGGTGACCTTAACCTGCACGACAGCAGGATACTTGTAGGAAGTGACCTCTTCTACAGTGATGACACCAGTAATGTCGTTGCTTGAAGTGGCGGGGTCGATAGCAACAGAGAATGAGCCGTTGCCATCACCTTCAATATTGGTGAGGTGAATCCAGTCGTTCTCCCAACTTGTATAAACATACCACTTAGCGTTGCTCTCGACATTGACTGAATAGTTGCCACCATTAGAAGGAGCATCAATAACCTCGGTGCTTACTACAAGCGAAGTTGCATCGGTGCTTCCACGTGTGATGGTGATTACCTGCTCGCCAGCCTCTTTGCCTTCGCCATAAGGAGCGACAGTGATGTTAGCCACCGTCTCCTCGGGTATGGTAGCCGCGTCAACAGTGACAGTGATGTTGTCGTTGTTCTGGCTAACTCCCTTGCTGACGTGTGCCCAACCAGTGTTAGAAGAGATAGACCACTTTATATTACTCTCCACGATGACAGTGTAAGTACCACCTTCCTTCGGTGTGTAGAATGCCATATCAGAAAGAACCGAGAGCCTCGGAGCCTCTTTTGGAGCACGCCTGATGCTGAGCTCAACGGTCTCACTGCCAGAAGTGAAGACTACCTTAGCGGAGGATTCGATGCTCTCCTTGTTGGCGTTAATCCTGATGCTAACATCAGAGGTGCCAGCCTCACCTGAAAGAGGAGTAACTTTGACCCATGAGGCATCACAGGTAGCAGTCCAAGCAGCAAGCGCCGTAAGACTAACGGTGTAGTCACCACCCTTGTCAGGACATGTAATGACAGAAGGGTTGACACCAAACTTGACTTCAGGAGTTTTTTCCTGATTCGGGTTACATGCAACAACAAGAAATGCTGCAAATGCAAGGTAAAACAACTTTTTCATATAGTGTAGTTTTAATAGTTTTTCACAGGCTACAAAGATACGACAAATAATCGGAATATGAAAGAGTCAGAAAAATTATTCCACAGCGCAAGAAATCCTTCATTCTTTTTACGTCCTTTTTACGTGTTTTTTACGTCTTTTTTACGTAAATCATATTTTGGGTAGTTGATAGTTGACTGTTGATAGTTGACAGTTGACAGTTGATAGTTGACGTGCGAGTCGGAGAAAAATAAGCAGAAAAAGATTGCAAACAAAAGTATTGCAGATATAAAAATAATGCCGTATCTTTGCAAAGACTACCGAAATATGAGAATGAAACGGGGTGAAGAACAGAAACAAACATATAACCAACAACACAACATTATGGACATACAACTGACAATAGACAAGGCTTTCGGCTTCGTGCCGTCGTCAGCCATAGCAGGCTACAAAGGCCAAGTAAGCAAGGCACAAGAGATGCTGACCAAAGGAACAGGCGCAGGCAATGACTTCCTCGGCTGGCTAAGTCTGCCGAAAGACATTCAGTCTCAGTTGCCTGACTTGCAGGCGACAGCAGCAAAACTGAGAAAGGAGTGCGAGGTGATAGTATGCATAGGTATAGGCGGCTCGTATTTAGGGGCTAAAGCAGTGATAGACGCTCTGAGTAACTCGTTTGCCTGGCTCAACGGGCAGAAGCCGCAGATAGTTTATGCCGGTCAGAATATAGGCGAAGACTACCTTTATGAGTTGCAAGAACTGCTGAAGGGAAAACGTTTCGGCATCATCTGCATCTCGAAATCGGGAACAACCACCGAGCCCGCTCTCGCCTTCCGTCTGCTGAAGACCCAGTTGGAGCAACAACAAGGCAAAGCCTCAGCCAAAGAACTGATAGTGTGCATCACAGACAAAGCCCGCGGTGCTCTTCGCACCCTTGCCACGAAAGAAGGCTACAAGACATTCGTGATAGAAGACAACATAGGCGGCAGATTCTCAGTGCTGTCACCCGTAGGTCTGCTCCCAATAGCCTGCGCGGGCTTTGACATAGAGCAATTAGTAAAAGGTGCAGAACGTATGCAGGAGGTATGCGGCTCAGAGACCGAATTTGAGAACAACCCCGCAGCACAATACGCAGCAGCAAGAAACGCTCTGTATCAAAGCGGGAAAAAGACTGAGTTGCTCGTAAACTTCCATCCGAAACTGCATTACATTGCCGAATGGTGGAAACAACTATACGGCGAATCAGAAGGCAAAGACCACAAGGGCATATTCCCCGCTTCCGTTGACTTCACAACAGACCTCCACTCGATGGGTCAATATATACAAGACGGCGAGCGTCACTTGTTCGAGACAGTGATAAGCGTCTCAGAGCCAGACCACAAGGTATTGTTCCCTCATGACGAGGAGAATCTTGACGGCTTGAACTTCCTTGCAGGCAAGCGTGTGGACGAAGTGAACAAGATGGCAGAACTGGGCACCATGCTGGCACACGTGGACGGAGGTGTGCCCAACCTGAAGATAACGATGCCGAAACTGAATGAGTACTACTTAGGTGAGTTGATATACTTCTTCGAGCGTGCCTGCGGCATAAGCGGCTACCTGTTAGGTGTCAATCCATTCAACCAGCCTGGCGTAGAAGCCTACAAGAAGAATATGTTCGCACTACTTGACAAGCCTGGTTATGAGGCTGAGAGCAAAGCAATAAAGGCGAGACTATAAATGACAAATACTCCTTTGTCACTTTGTTGAATCTTCACTGAACAAGAGGAGAAATAATTGTCAGGGGAATTGAGGTTTGCTCAATTCCCCTGACAATATATTTATAGACAAGTCGAAACCTCGAATATACAAAACTTACTCAACAAGAGTGCCGAGGATAGTGTAAGTCTTGCCGCCTGAGAGAATAAAGATTCTGCCATCACGAATGACCTTACGGGCAGCAGTAGTGTCAGTCTGAATATTGTCAAGAGCAGTCTCAGCCCCGGTAACATTAATCCAGACAGGGTTGCTATGCATTTCACTACCAGCCAACGCCCATGAGCCATCGACAGCCTGATACTGCAAAGCAAGGAAATATCTGCCAGGCTCAACACTAAGAATTCCGTCGAAGACGACATCAACAGTGCCGCCAGCAGCAAGACCGTCAGTAAGTTCAAGAGTTGTGAGAATCTGAGAGATGTCAGTCATCTTAGAGTTGACAAGCACAAGCCTCAAAGCACGGGCATAGGTAACATTCTCGACATTCTTAGCAGTGATGCTGACAGAGGCATTGCTCATAGAATGCAACTCCTCAGCACCAAACCGGAATTCGGAAACAGCATTGATGACATCAGTCTTGTAGTAGATAACGAAAGAGCCAAAATTATCATAAGAGGTCTTGCCTATCTCGCCATGCTGAGAGTTACTGTCATTATACCATAGTCGGAAAGAATAGACACCAGGAGTAAGCATCTCGTCCGGCGAATAATGTGCAGAGAACATTAGACGCTGGGTGGATTGAATGGCAGCAAGAACTCCGCCAACGGTGTCGATGACATTGCCCTTATCATCAGAAAGAACAGCATATATGCCACCGGAGAAGTTCTTCTCACCACAATTGCGCACCATAGCAGAGACAGAGATATCCTTCATTTGGAAGAAGTCGATTTCATGCTCAGAAACAGTGAGCCGAGAAGCCATCTGGAGGTCATATTGCCCCGGAGTGAGTTGTTCAATGCGGTCCGGCTCAACTCCAAAGAGAGCATGCTGCAGTGTGTTGAAGTCGCCATCGCCACCTCCAGTGCCAACGCCAGGCAGGGTAAGGTCATTAAGCAGAAACCAGCCATCATACGCCCCACTCCAACCCCAGTTGAAGTGAAAATAGTTATGGGTGGTATATCCGTCACAAATGAAAGCATGCCCGCCTTCCTCGCCATAGCCTGAATAGAGCACAGGTCTGCCAGCATTCAGTTCGTCCTTAACCATCTGCAACCACTCCTCATCCGGGTACCTGCCAATGATATTCTCATCCTCATCCAACTTATAATCACGGATTGCGCCGAACATAGAGTCCTTATATCCGAAATAAGTCTTGAGAGCATATTCCGCACACGCATCGCGACGGGCAGAGTAACTCTCAATAACAAAAGTGCCACTACCCTCCTCTTCGTATGACATGTGTGTGGCGACACCGCAATGATACATGAGAGTGGCGACAGCCTGCTTCTGCGCCTTGCTGCTGAACAGATTGATATATTCAGGCATATCTTTCCACTTATACTCTGTATTCTCGAAGTCAGCAGACAGAGTGACCTCCTTATTGGCAGGCCAACGATAGGAGCGACTTCCTATGCCACGCTCAGGATACTCCCAATACTTCATCAACTGCGCCATAGCAGTAGCCACACAGCCTGTGGGCGTGTTATCAGGAGTGTAGAGATTATAAGGCTCCACCTGATCCCACTGAGTGGCAATGAGTTTGTCGATGACAATAGTCTTCGAGTCCACATCTCCTTTGGTGACCCTACTCCACGCCTTTCTGACATCAGCAGAGGGCTGAAGATTATGCTCACGCACATAAGTAATCTGACGACTATAGCCGTCAAGCCATGACTTGACATTAAGAGGAAGGTCGCCTGTAGCAGGTATGGGAGCATCTGTATAGCCCAGAAGCGGAAGTACACAGTCATCAGCGGCAATAAACACGCTACCAGCGCCATTCTCCGCAGTAAAGATATAGAAACAGGTGGCAGTGTCTGCAGACTCCTGCCTGGGCATGCGCCTAAGAGCAAGATTATCCTGAGCCTCCGACTTGACGACATCACCCAAGACACGCTCAGCTACCTTGCGAGCATTGTCACGGCTAACCGGCGCTGCGCTAACAGACAGAACACCAAGCAGCAAAGCTGCAGACAATATAGAGAATTGAATACTATGTTTCATATTAAAAGATTTACAACAATCATGCCGAACAGACGACATGAGCATGCAAAGGTACGACAAACAATCGGAACAGACAAGATAAATATGAGACAAAGGTGTGAGATGAAATTCTGCTTTGTCTATACGAAAGCGTATCAATCTATCTTCCGAATGACTTTGGCAGGATTGCCGACTGCAATAGAATTGTCAGGAATATCAGAGACAACGACACTGCCTGCGCCGATTGTGCAGTTGTTACCAATGGTAACTCCCGGGAGAATAGTGACAGAGCCTCCTATCCACACATTATCACCAATGGTGACAGGCTTCGCCCACTCACGGCGTGTGTTACGCTCCATGGGGTCGGTGCTATGGCAGGCAGTATAGATACTGACATTGGGTCCCACGAAGCAGTCGTCGCCTATAGTGACAAAGGCCTCGTCGAGCACAGTGAAGCAGAAGTTGGCAAAGAAGCGTCTGCCAACACGAATGTGGCTACCGTAGTCGCAATAAAAAGGCTGATTGATGAATGTGTCGGTATCTGCCTTTCCGAGCATCTGCCGAAGCATCAGGTTGCGTGCCTTAAAGTCGGTAGGAAGGAGGTTATTGTATTGTTGACACAACACCTTGACATGGTTCAACTCGACAAGGAGTTCGGGGTTGCAGGCATCATAGATTTCGCCTGACAGCATCTTTTGTTTCTCTGACATAAGTGATAGAGGTTAACCGGTTAAAAGGTCAATAAAAAAGGAAGAGCCTATTATGCCCTTCCTTTTTTGCCACGCAAAGTTGCTTACTCAGCCTTGGGTTCTTCGCCTTCAGCGGGAGCCTCAGCAGCAGGAGCAGCCTTCTTTGAAGTTCTCTTAGGAGCAGCTTTCTTTGTCTCCTTTGCAGCGAGAGCCTCAAGAGCAGCAGCATCCATCTCAGCCTTAAGGTCAGCGAGTGCGCTGATGTCACCAAGAGTAGTCTTCTCAACAGCAGGTTGCTGAGGAGCAGCCTCTTTCTTAGATGTTTTCTTTGCCTTAGGAGCCTCTTCGGGAACTACTTCCTTCGGTGTTTCCCAAGTGCGGAGGTGACTGAGAAGAATACGTTTAGCGTCCTTATTGAACTCGATAACCTTGAACTGAAGTTTCTCATCAACCTGTGCAGCCGACTTGTCCTCTTTCTGGAGATGACGTGCAGTGCAGAAGCCCTCAACGCCATAAGGCAGAGCTACAACAGCACCCTTGTCGGTGAGTTCGGTGATGGTACCTTCATGAATGGTGTCAATACCAAAGGTAGCCTCAAGGGCGTCCCAAGGATTGTCTTCGAGTTGTTTGTGACCGAGAGAGAGACGACGGTTGTCCTTGTCAATTTCAAGAACGACAACTTCCATCTGAGCACCAATCTGAGTGAACTCATTGGGGTGCTTAATCTTCTTAGTCCAGCTGAGGTCGCTAATGTGGATAAGACCTTCAACGCCTTCTTCAAGTTCAACAAACACACCGAAGTTGGTGAAATTGCGAACTTTAGCCTCGTGCTTAGAGCCAACAGCATATTTCTCCTCGATATTCTCCCACGGGTCAGCCTTGAGTTGCTTAAGACCAAGCGACATCTTACGCTCATCGCGGTCGAGAGTGAGGATAACAGCCTCCACTTCCTGACCAACCTTGAGGAAGTCGTGTGCAGAACGGAGGTGCTGGCTCCAAGACATCTCACTAACGTGAATGAGACCTTCTACGCCAGGAGCAACCTCAACGAATGCTCCGTAGTCAGCGATGACAACGACCTTACCATTGATATGGTCACCGACCTTAAGGTCAGCAGGCAGCTGATCCCACGGATGAGGAGTGAGTTGCTTCAAGCCGAGAGCAAT
>CAJOIR010000037.1 GCA_905234685.1 Paludibacteraceae bacterium | reverse complement strand
GTCTGTCCGAACACCGAGAACTGGACTATACCCACCACCACAGCAATCAATATGAATCCTATCCAAATATAGTTGAGTATCATGCTTAATCCTTAAACAATAATAATCTTTATACCTTATAATACTGCGTGGCAAAGATATAACAAATAATTTGGAATACAAAAGAAATATTTAACTATTCTTAAAATAATACACAATTTGTCTTATTTAGGATTTGGTGACATACGTCAACTCTCCATCATTTTTTACTGACCTTGCTTTTTCTCCATATACTGTTGAAGTTTGAGCATTTCGTCACGCAGTCTCGCCGCCTCCATGAAGTTGAGTTCTTTGGCGGCACGCAACATATCGTGCTTCGTCTGCTCTATCAACTTTTCAAGTTGCTTCTGTGTAAGACTTGTCACCGCCGGGTCTTTTATAGGTTCGTAAATTCTTGTGACAGTATATTGCGGAGTATTCTGCTGAGCTACAAGACTTGACAACGGGTTTTCAAGACGTTTGCGGATTGCCTTAGGCGTGATACCATGCTCTTTGTTATATGCCATCTGGCGGTTTCTGCGCCTTGCTGTCTCCTCAATGGTAAGACACATCGACTGCGTTATCTTATCGGCATACATGATTACCTTACCATCAACATGCCTTGCAGCACGACCTGCCGTCTGAGTCAAACTGCGGTGGTCACGCAGGAAGCCCTCCTTATCAGCGTCAATAATAGCGACAAGACTCACCTCTGGGAGGTCGAGACCTTCACGCAGCAGATTGACACCAACAAGCACGTCATACATACCCTTGCGCAGGTCATCCATTATCTGAACACGGTCGAGAGTGTCAATATCGGAGTGGATATATGCACAGCGAACACCGTTCTTGCGCAGATAGTCATCAAGTTCCTCCGCCATACGCTTCGTAAGAGTTGTAACAAGCACACGCTGGTCTTTCTCCACGCGCTGCTGAATCTCCTCCATGAGGTCGTCAATCTGATTCTTGCTCGGTCTGACATCTATCTCAGGGTCAAGCAAACCTGTAGGGCGAATCAGTTGCTCCACCACTATTCCGTCAGAGCGCTGCAACTCATATTCTGCCGGAGTAGCGCTTACATATATAGTCTGCGGTGTGAGCGCCTCAAACTCCTCAAAACGCAACGGGCGGTTGTCGCGTGCTGCGGGCAGGCGGAAACCGTACTCAACAAGATTCTGTTTTCGAGCAGCATCACCGCCATACATGGCATGAATCTGCGGCACAGTGACATGACTCTCGTCAACCACAAGCAGAAAGTCATCAGGAAAATAGTTGAGCAGACAGTAAGGCGGCTCACCGGGTTGACGACGGTCAAAATAGCGACTGTAGTTCTCTATACCTGAGCAATAACCCAACTCCTGAATCATCTCTATGTCGTAGTTCACACGCTCCTCAATACGTTTGGCTTCTATAGGGCGACCTATAGAAAGAAAATAATCTATTTGGCGACCGAGGTCAAGGCGTATCTCACTTATAGCTCTTGATGCAGCATCACGCGAGGTATTGAAGATGGCGGCAGGATAGATGTTAAACTGCTCGTAGTGGTCGAGAATATGGTTGTTTTGAAGCTCATAAGTGTATATTTCATCTATCTCGTTACCCCAGAAGACAACTCTCACCACATAGTCGGCATAAGCAAGGAATATATCCACAGTGTCGCCTTGCACACGAAAAGTGCCACGGGTGAGTTCAAGCTGATTGCGTGTATACTGACTGCCAACGAGACGCAAAAGAAAGTCATCTCTCAACACAGTTTGCCCACGCTCTACATGAATAGCCGCAGCTTCAAACTCGCTCGGACTGCCTATTCCATACAGACAACTGACAGAAGACACCACTATCACATCACGTCTGCCGGAGAGCAAAGCAGCAGTTGCACTCAGTCTTAGACGGTCTATCTCCTGATTGATAGCAAGGTCTTTCTCTATAAAAGTGTCGGTTGAGGGAATATATGCTTCAGGCTGATAGTAGTCGTAGTAACTTACAAAATACTCCACCGCATTCTCAGGAAAGAAAGCCTTCATCTCCGAATAGAGTTGTGCCGCAAGCGTCTTGTTGTGTGAAAGAATGAGTGTCGGACGGTTAACCTCCTGTATCACATTCGCTACAGTGAAAGTCTTGCCCGAACCTGTCACACCGAGTAGCACCTGCGCAGGTGCACCGGCGAGCACTCCCTCCGAGAGTTGACGAATAGCCTCAGGTTGGTCACCCATAGGCTGATAGGGAGAATGCAGGTGAAATTTATGTTTAATCATGCCACAAAGGTAAGGTATTATTTGCTGATAAGCAAATTTTGACATATCTTTGCAAATAAAAACAAAATCAATATGAAACGAAGAGAATTCCTCCGCAAGAGCGTCTTGTATGGTTCTGCAGTTATTTTTGCACCTACTCTGCTTGCCTCATGCGCTGAAAAGCAGACGAAGCAACCCGTAACAGTGCATCATAACCCTCACAAAGGAAAGATGAGTCTCTCCTATTTCAGTTACGAGTTGCAACTGCGTCACACTTTCACCGTAGCCACCTATTCCAGGAAGACTACGCCTGATGTGCAGGTGCGCATAGAATACGAAGGTTATACTGGTCACGGAGAAGCGTCGCTGCCGCCATATCTGGGTTATACCACAGAAGGCACTATGAATTTCCTCAGCAAGGTAGACTTGTCGGGGTTCGACTCTCCGTTTCTTCTTGAAGACATATTGGAGTACGTTGACAGCATTGAGTCTGGTCAGACTCCTGCCAAGGCGGCAATTGACATAGCGCTTCATGACCTCATCGGTCAACTGACATGTCAACCGCTGTATGCCTTGCTCGGACTGAATCCTGACAAAGTGCTTGACACCTCCTACACTATTGGCATCGACACTCCCGATGTGGTACGCGAGAAGACGCTCGAGTGCGCTGACATGTTCAACATACTCAAAGTGAAGGTTGGCTACGACGGCGACGAAGAGATGGTTAACACCATACGAGAGGTCACCAATCTGCCGTTAGTCGTTGATGCCAATCAGGGTTGGACTGACCGTAGCAAAGCACTCGACAAAATTTGCTGGTTGCAGAGCAAAGGTGTGAGGATGATTGAGCAACCTATGCCGACAACCATGCTTGACGACATAGCTTGGCTTACGCAGAATAGCCCATTGCCAGTTTATGCCGACGAGTCTGTGCAGCGACTCTGCGACCTGCCAAAGATAAAAGGTGCTTTCACAGGAATAAACATCAAACTGATGAAGTCAACTGGCATCAGAGAGGCGCTGAAGATGATACACTATGCCAGAACTGAAGGTATGCATGTCATGTTGGGTTGTATGACTGAGACCTCGTGCGCGGTGACTGCGGCAGCCTCGCTATCGCCGCTTGCCGATTTCGCCGACCTTGATGGTAACTTGCTTATCAGCAACGACCTCTACTCAGGTGTTGGTCTCTGTGACGGTAAGTTGTGTCTGCCGCAGAGAGCCGGATTGGGGTTGAAAGAAGAATAGAAAATCAGTTAATAAAGACTTGAGGAGAAACAATATCTAACTATCTTTCTCAAGTCATTCCTCAGCAGACGCGGTTTGTCGCATAGGTGAGCAACATTCCCAGTGCATCGGTTATGTTGTTCGGATGAAAGGCTTCAAGAGCGCCGAGTGCAATCTGTTGGTGTTCGCGCATTCGCTGTTGTCGGATTCCGTCATAACGCAGCACAAACGACTTAATCTCGTTCTCTATAGCAAAGTCTATATTCTTCTGCGTCAGTTGTATTATACGCGCTGTTTCCGACTTCGAGGCGCGTTGAAGAGCGATGATGAGAGGTAGTGTCACCTTGCCATCACGTATGTCACCCATAGTGGGCTTGCCCAGTTCTTCCGAATCGCTGTAGTCGAGTATGTCATCCTGCATCTGAAAGCAGATACCAAGTTCTTCGCCGAAACACGAAAGTGCCGTCTGTTGCCTCACTGAAGCACCAGAACTGACAGATCCTGCCTCCGTGCAAGCCGCAAAAAGCCGAGCCGTCTTATGCTCGATGATGCGAAAATAGTCCTTCTCCGAAATCCACATGTCATCTCTCGAGTGAAGTTGCAGAAGTTCGCCGTCACTCAATGCGCGACCCATTTCTGACACGATAGAGAGAATCTTAACATTACGTACTTCTGCAAGCAACTTCACCACTTTTGAAAGCATATAGTCACCCACTAAAACCGCTATTTTGTTATTCCAATGCGCATTCACAGAAGGTAGACCGCGACGCATGTTGCTACCGTCAACCACGTCATCGTGTATCAGCGTGGCTGTGTGAAGCAGTTCCAATGCTACCGCAGTATCTATCGTCTTGTCTGTAACCCCGTGACACAGTTTGGCGCTCAGTAGAACCAACAGTGGACGCAACTGCTTGCCGCGACGAGCAAGAATCAGCGAGAGAACGTCTGAAAGCAATGCATTGTCTGTCTTCAGAACTTCTTCAAATGCCCGCTGAAACAACTGAAACTCTTCAGCAACCGGTCGCCGTATTTCGTCTATACTCGTCATAAAAACGCCGCAAAGATAATATAATTTGAAATATTACGAAAATAGTATAGAAAAGCGCATCATACAAAATGGGCATAGTTGATACACCAAATCTTAAAAATCGGCAATTTTCTGCCTAAAAAAAACCATATCAAAAACACTATACAACACTATAAGACCACTATAGGATCACCATAAGTGTCAAATCTTAATAATCGGCAATTTTTCATATTTTTCTTGTTTCTTCTTGCATAACTGAAAAAAGTGTCGTATATTTGCGCACTAATATGGAGGATTAGCGTTCTTCGCCTTCATGAAGAAGTTAAAACACATATTACTAAGCAGAATCAACATAGCGTTAAGTTGTTTAATTTCGTTGCTTTGCATTGGTATTGGCACATCAGTAACGAGTTGCAACGACGGCGAATATGTTGAACTTCCGCAAGACTCCATGAATGTTGACACTACCTACCACGTCATGTACGGAGTACCGCCCGTGGAGTACGGAGTGTTATCGGTAGAGTTTAACTGAATATTAACAAATTAAATAACATATTAAGCATTATGAAATTTCAAGTATCAAGCACTAAGTTGCTACAACAAATGCAGGCGTTGAGCCGCGTGATAGCTGCTAAAAACAGTCTGCAGATTTTAGAGACAGTATTATTCCGGATTGAGGGTAACGAACTTCATCTTACTGCTTCCGACGGTGAGACCACAATGTGCACCGTGATAAGTGTCGAAGGTGAAGGCAGCGGAAAGGTGTCGTTCGATGCAAAGCGACTGTTGGACACTCTCAAAGAGTTTCCTGAGCAGCCTCTGACATTCGAAATCAACGACCAAAATTTTGGATTGAACATCGTAAGTTCCAATGGTAACTACAGTTTTGTAGGCGTCAACGGAGCTGAATATCCTGAGATGGCGCAGCAACTTGAAGGTGCACAGCAGTTTGTGATACCCGCTTCAGTTCTGCTTGGAGCATTGAACAAAACCGTGTTCTGCACGGCAGACGACGAGTTGCGTCCGGTGATGAACGGTGTGTTCTTCGATTTGTCGCCAGAGAAGGTGACCCTTGTAGCAACCGACGCTCACCGACTCGTGCGCTACATCAACTTTACAGCGCATACCGAGTCGCCTGCCAACTTCATTCTGCCTAAGAAGCCTGCTAATCTGCTTCGCAACGTATTAGCCAAGGAACAGGATGATGTAAAGGTAACCTTCACTGACAAGCATGTTCGTTTCGAATTCGGTCAGACAGTGATTGTCTGCCGGCAGATTGAAGGACGTTTCCCCAACTACAATGCTGTCATTCCGCAGAGCAACGAGAACAGAATCACTGTTGACCGCCAGACAATACTGAATGCAGCAAAACGCGTAGCGGTATTCGCCAACCCCGGTACAGGTCTGATTAAACTCTCTCTCTCTGAAAACAAAATCAACATCTCTGCTCAGGATATCGACTTCTCGACATCTGCTGAAGAGACTATTGAATGCAGTTATCAGGGTGCGGCAATGAATATCGGCTTCAAAGCTCCTTTCCTCATTGAGATACTTGGCGCCGTACAGTCCAATGACGTTGTGATTGAGCTCTCCGACCCGAGCAAGGCAGGTCTTATTCTGCCGTTCGAGAACGAAGAGGGTGAAGACATTGTGATGTTGCTGATGCCAATGCTTTTGAATGACTGATTGCTGAATCGTTCATTTGTTTGATTGCAGAGACATCTCACATCGGCAAACAGCTTCACGAAGGACTATTATGCGACTGAAACTAAAAAGACCATTAGTGTTTTTTGACCTTGAGACAACCGGTCTGAACATCAGTTCGGACCGGATTGTTGAATTATCATACCACAAAGTGTTCCCAAACGGCAGTTCTGAGAGCAAGACCTACCGCATCAACCCTGAGATGCACATACCAGAGGTGGTGAGCAAGGTGCATGGAATATATGATGATGATGTTCGCGACTGTCCGGTATTTGCGCAGATAGCGGGTGAAGTGGTTCACGCAATAGAGGGGTCAGACCTTGCCGGTTACAACAGCAACAACTTCGACATACCGCTTCTTGCGGAAGAACTGTTGCGCGCAGGCACTGACTTCGACCTGAAACGCTGCCGCTTCATAGACGCCTACGTCATATTCATGAAGAACGAGCCGCGCAACCTGACGGCAGCATACCGCTTCTATTGCGGCAAAGACCTCGCAGGTGCTCACAGCGCGAATGCAGACACTGAGGCGACATACGAAGTGCTCATGGCACAACTGGAAAAATATGCCGACCTGCCGGACACGGTTGAGGCGCTTGCTGACTATACCTCCTTCAACCGTAATGCCGACTTCGCAGGTCGTATAGGTTATGACAAAGAAGGTGTCGAAATATTCAACTTCGGCAAATATAAAGGTCAGCGTCTGCGTGACATACTGCCAAAAGACACGGGTTACTACGGCTGGCTTATGCAGGGTGACTTTCCGCAATACACCAAAAACGTGATAACCCGCGTATTCATTGAAGCAAAGAAGCATTGAGCGTACATAGAAGCAAAGAAACATTGAGCGTAAAACTGACCATATTGGGGGCAGGCTCGGCAAAGCCTACAAAGACTCTGTCGCCCGGCAGTCAGGTGTTGCAGATGTGCGACAAGCAGTTCATGATTGACTGCGGCGAGGGTACACAAATCAACATCGCCCGCATGAGTCTGCGCATGCCAAGGCTTGACAACATCTTCATCAGTCATCTGCATGGCGACCATTGCTTCGGACTACTCGGCTTGCTCTCCACTTTGGGTATGCTCGGCAGAACACGAAGTATCACCATTCATGCGCACAAAGACATGGAGACCATGCTTCGTCCGTTGCTCGAATACTTCTGCGAGGGAATGACTTACGAAGTTAAGTTTAACCATATCAACCCAAGCAGGCACGAAATGATTTATGAAGACCGCACTCTGACCGTGACCAGTCTGCCGCTCAAACACAAAGTGCCTTGCTGCGGTTTCCTATTTGAGGAGAAACAGCGTCTGCCGCACATGAGAAAAGACATGATTCAGGCATACGACATACCTCTGACAGAGATTCCGAAGATAAAAGAAGGGGCGGATTTCATGACGGCAGACGGCAGACTGATACCCAACTCATCGCTGACAACACCCGCTACGCCTCCTTTCCGGTATGCTTACTGCTCCGACACCGCATACCACAAGCGCCTCGCTTCGTGGTTGCAAGGAGTGGACTGCCTATATCATGAAGCCACTTTTACCGAAGAGTTCGCCTCACGATGCAAAGACACCATGCATTCAACCGCACGGCAGGCGGCGATGACAGCAAAAGAGGCAGGTGTCAGCAAACTGATAATCGGGCATTTCTCGTCGAGAATAACTGACAGAAACACATCATTGCAAGAAGCGAAAGAAGTGTTCGAAAACACAATACTCGCTGAGGAGAGAAAGACTTTCGTTTTGAGTTAGGAGACTGACAGTAACATGGCAATAAAACTCGAACATATAAGCAAGAGTATCGGCACGACCCAGATACTGCGCGATGTGTCTTTCACTATCGAAGAGAATGGCGTGGTAGGTCTGTTGGGTCCTAACGGGGCGGGCAAAACTTCTCTCATGAAGATTCTTACAGGCCTCTGGGATTTTCAGTCCGGAACGGCAGAGGTATGCGGAGTCAAGTCTGACAGGCAACTCCCACACGAGATTACACGCCATATCGGATATCTGCCGGAAAACAACCCTCTCTATGAAGACATGTATGTACGCGAGTACCTTCAGTTTATGCTGTCTCTGACGGAACATGAACGGAACATGAACGGAACATTAAGCAACCTCATAGATATGGTCGGACTCACGCCTATGGCGCACAAACGCATACGCGAACTCTCGAAAGGCTACCGCCAGCGTGTCGGTCTGGCACAGGCGGTGATGAGCGACCCTGAGTTGCTTATACTCGATGAACCGACAACAGGACTCGACCCTAACCAGCTTGACGAGATTCGGGCTCTCATTCGCGAACTTGGCAAAGACCGCATCGTCATACTGTCAACACACATATTGCAGGAAGTATCGGCTATGTGCAACAGAGCAATTATCATAGCAGAAGGTCAAATCAGAGAAGACACAACCGACCTGAGCAACTTGGAACAACTATTCAGAGAAAGGACAAGACTATGAGTGATTTCAATATACGCAACCAGATGACAGAGAAAGAGCAGGATAATGCTCTGCGACCGTTGAGTTTCGACGACTTTGCCGGACAGACTAAGATAGTCAACAATCTGCGCGTCTTTGTTGAGGCGGCGCGCAGACGCGGCGAGAGTCTTGACCACACACTTCTCTTCGGCCCTCCGGGTCTCGGCAAGACCACACTTAGCAACATCATCGCCAATGAACTTGGAGTCGGCTTCAAGGTGACAAGCGGACCTGTACTCGACAAACCCGGTGACCTCGCAGGCTTGCTCACAAGTCTGGAGACCAACGACGTGCTTTTCATTGACGAGATTCACCGTCTCTCGCCTGTCGTTGAGGAATACCTCTACTCCGCTATGGAGGACTACCGCATAGACATCATGATAGACAAAGGGCCTTCGGCACGCACGATACAGATTGACCTCAACCGCTTTACGCTTATAGGCGCAACTACCCGCAGCGGTCTGCTTACCTCACCGTTAAGGGCACGATTCGGTATCAACTGCCACCTTGAGTATTACGATGCAGAAGTCCTCACGCGTATAGTCAACCGTTCGGCAAGACTCTTGGGAGTCAGAATAGACTCTCATGCCGCCGCCGAGATAGCACGCCGCAGTCGCGGAACGCCGCGTATCGCCAATGCCTTGCTTCGCCGCGTGCGTGACTTTGCACAGGTGAAGGGCAACGGTAATATCGACCTTGAGATTGCCAAATACGCTTTGGAGGCACTTAATATCGACACCTTCGGACTGGATGAAATAGACAACAGACTGCTGACTACCATCATCGACAAGTTCAAAGGAGGACCTGTAGGTCTTACCACCATCGCCACTGCCATGGGCGATGACCCTGGTACTATAGAAGACGTCTATGAACCATACCTCATCATGGAGGGTTTCATCAAACGCACGCCGCGAGGCAGAGAGGCTACCGACCTTGCATACCGTCACCTGGGCAAGACACGCTGGCAGCAAAACGAAAGCGGCACACTTTTTGAGTGATTGCTATTGCATATTATGAAACAATGTGCTAACTTTGCAGCGTCGAAAATAGAAAATTATAACTAACACTAAATATTAACAAACAAATTAAACAACAAAAACCTATGAAAAAGATTTTACTTATTGCCACTATGGCAGTTTTAACTCTCACTGTTCAGGCACAGGAATGGACGGCACCTATTACCATGAATGGTAATGCCATCACCTCCGACAATGTCGCAGACATTAACAATCTTTCGGGTATCACCGACGGATCGGTTTCTTATGACTACCCCACCAACACTCTGACTATTGAGAACGTGGCATGGGTACGCGGCAGCAGCAATACTCAGTATTTCGCAAAGTCATTGGAGTACACCATGCCGTTGACTATCATCGTTAAGGGCACCTGCGAGTTGGATAACGGCGGTCAACAACGCGCTTTCATCTTTGCTGCCAAAAATGCAGCCGTTGTCATCAAGGGAGAAGATGTAGAAAGCAGTACATTGAAATTCATCACCGGCAACAATGTCAATGCAGATGAAAATGGTGAAATGACATTCCAGGATCTAACTGTCGAGTGCGTCAATTCTATCTGGGCCATCGGCGGCTGGTCAAGTTCAACTCCCGCGAAGAAACTCACCATCGACAACTGCAACATCACCGCTCATCCGTCAGCAGGAATGTTTGTCGATGTGCTGGATATAGAGTTCATTGACTGCGAGTTTGTTAAACCCGAAGGCGCAGCATTCGATGCAGAGAAGAAGGCTGTCGTTTACGGTGAAGGCTTGAAGCTCAAAGATGTTGACGTAGAAGTAAGAGCTACAAAGGGTACAGGTGTTGAGAACATCACCGCAGCCAAGAACGCACAGAAAGTCGTAGAGAATGGTGTTATCTACCTCATCCGTGACGGCAAGCGTTACAATGTTCTCGGTGCAGAAGTAAAATAAGACTTCTATAACTCAAGACAAAACAGTCTGACAAAGAAAATTGTCAGGCTGTTTTTTTACCATAGACGTGACACAATCAGCATATCAAGATGTGTACAAATGTACGAAAAAAACTCTCCACAGAAGAGGGGGGCAAGTTTCAGGTTTCTTTTACAGTTAGACAATTCCACAGTTTTCTCATTTTCTCACAATTTGATATGCTGATGTGTGTACTCTCTTGCGCATTTCTTTTTTTTTGCTTATCTTTGCAGGTGAATAATTGATGTTTCAGGTTTCAAGTTTAGTATAGAAAACTATTTGATTATGTCGGACAAAAAAGACATGCAAGGCTTGGCGAAAGACACCGCCATATACGGTCTGAGCAGCATTATAGGCAAGTTTCTCAACTGGCTTCTTGTGCCGTTATACACCTATGTTCTCAAGTCGCAGGCAGATTACGGCATAGTGACCAACCTGTATGCATGGACGGCCTTGCTTCTTGTGATACTCACTTATGGCATGGAGACGGGTTTCTTCCGTTTTGCGAACCGTGAAGACAAGAATCCCATTCAGGTATATACGACCATACTCACATGCATAGGTTTCACCTCGCTGTTGTTCGCAGTGCTATGCTGCATCTCTGCGCAATCAGTAGCCTCGTGGCTCGGATACCCGGAGCATAAGGAGTTTGTTGCACTTCTTGCAGTAGTGGTGTCGATGGATGCGTTTGCCTGCATACCATTCGCATATCTCAGATACAAGAAGCGTCCGGTACGTTTTGCCGCACTCAAACTGCTATTTGTCTTCCTCAACATTCTGCTCAACCTCTTCTTCCTTGTCTTATGCCCCAAGTGGCAGGATTGGAGCATCATCTCGGCTTGGTATAATCCCGACTATGGTGTAGGCTACGTGTTTGTAGCCAACATCATTGCTACAAGCATTCAGACTCTCTGCCTCCTGCCTGAAATAAGAGACATCAAACTTTCTTTGTTTGACTTTTCTCTTCTGCGTGAGATTCTCCGATACTCTCTACCGCTTCTCGTTCTTGGTGTGGCAGGCATAATGAACCAGACGCTCGACCGCATACTCTTTCCTTTCCTCTATTCGGGCGAAGACGCCCAGACGCAACTTGGCATCTACGGAGCATGTTTCAAGGTGGCTATGGTGATGATGATGTTTACGCAGGCATTCCGTTATGCGTACGAGCCATACGTCTTCTCCAAGCACAAAGACAAGCAGTCGGTCGAGGCATACGCTGACGCCATGAAGTATTATATCATCTTCTCATTCCTCATTCTGCTCGGCATGGTGTTTTATCTTGACATACTCAAGTTCATCATAAACGAGAAATACTGGAGTGGATTGAAGATAGTACCCATTGTACTATGGACTTACGTCTTTCAGGGCGTGTATTTCAACCTCTCATTCTGGTACAAACTCACCGACCGCACACAGTGGGGTGCATGGCTCTCGCTGATTGGTGTTACAATCACTTTTGTCCTGCAGATAATCTTTGTTCCGCGAATAGGTTATATGGCATCGGCGTTCTCAAGCACCGTGTGCTACTTCGTGATAATGCTCTTGTCGTATTTCGTTGGGAAACGCTATCTGGTGATACCGTACGACATGAAAGCCATTGGAGGCTACACGCTTCTGACCGTCATCCTGCTTGCGGTTTACTATGGAGTACGGTTGCTTGTACCCGAACACTCCATGAGCATCTCTATGGCAGTCGGCACTGTGTTGCTCGTCATATACATAGCAATACTTGTTAAAAAGGATTTTCCACTTTCAGGACTCCCTGTCATTGGCAAGTACTTTAAATGATAAATAATCAAATCGTAAATAACTAAATCGTAAATACTCTGATGTTTTCAGGAATAGTAGAAACAATGGCGCGTGTGGTAGCCATCGAACATGACCACACCAACATTCATTTCACGTTCACCTGCGCGTTTGCAGACGAACTCGGTATCGACCAGTCGGTCGCTCACAACGGCGTTTGCCTTACTGTGGTGCGCCTGAACAAGGCCAAGAAGGAATATGTAGTAACCGTTATGGAAGAGAGTCTGCGCCGAAGCAATCTCGGTCTGCTTCGTGTGGGCGACTATGTCAACGTAGAGCGCAGCATGCCGCTCAACGACCGTCTTGACGGGCATATCGTTCAAGGTCATGTTGACCAGACCGCAGTGTGCATCGATGCTCACGAGACCGACGGAAGTTGGTACTATCGCTTCCAGTACGACTCATCCAAAGACATGATACGTCGCGGTTACTTCTGCGTAGATAAAGGCAGTGTAAGCATCAACGGCGTATCGCTCACAGTTTGCGAACCTGATGTAGAGGGCGACAAAGGTTATGTGAGCGTCTGCATAATTCCTTACACGCACGAAGTGACCAACTTCCGGTATATTCAGGTCGGCACTGTCGTCAATCTCGAGTTCGACATCATAGGCAAATACCTTAGCCGCCTCGCAGAATTACTGAAATAAATGATTATCATGAGAAAAGCAGCATTACTTCTTACTGTAACAGCATTATGCCATTTGCTCTATGCCAAACCTGCAGACGACAAGAGCATAGTGATACTATATGAAAACGACGTGCATTGCGCCATCGACGGCTATCAGAAGATGGCAGGTCTCAGAGACCGTATTGCCGATACGGCGTATGTAGCGGTGGTCGGTTGCGGTGACTTCGTGCAAGGAGGCACAGCGGGCGCTATTTCGCGTGGACAATATGTTGCAGACATAATGCAGTATATGGACTACGCCGCCATCACACTTGGCAACCACGAGTTCGACTACCCTGTGGCACACACCGCCAAACTTCTCAAACATATAGGAGTACCCGTTGTCAGTGCCAACTTCACCAAACAGGGTAAGAACAAGCCTCTATACAAGCCTTTCGTGATAAAGCGCTTCGGCAAGACAAAAGTGGCGTTTGTCGGAGCATCAACACCTACAACATTCTACACTGAGGCTGCCGCTTTCTACAATGGCGACAAGCAAGTTTACGAGATGCACGAGAAAGACAGTTATGTTCTTATTCAGAAAGCGGTCAACAAAGCACGCAAAAAGGGTGCCCAATATGTTGTTGTACTCTCTCATCTTGGCGAAGACCCCAACCAGACTGATGTTGACTCTCACGGTCTGGTCAGGAACACCACTGGTATTGACATCGTGCTTGATGGTCACACCCACTCAGTCGTACTACATGACACTGTCCTCAACAAGGCAGGCAAGCCCGTTGTTGTCTCCGAGACAGGCACTGCCTTCATGAACGTAGGCAAACTGCTCATCACACCCGACGGCAGACTGACCAACACGCTCATACCCGTAAAAGACATTCCATATACTAACGAGCGGGTACGCCTTGCCACCGACAGCGTCAAACAACTCATGCGAGAACTCACACAGCGTGTTGTCTGCCACAGCGACGTAGCACTGCGTCTCTTTGATGCGGAAGGTAACCAACTCGTGCGTATGGAGGAAACCAACACAGGCGACATCATCTGCGACGCCTACCGCATCATTTCCGGAGCAGACATAGCACTCGCTAACGGTGGTGGCATACGTAAAGAGAAGTTCGCAGGCGACCTCACCTACGGCGACATCACTGACATTCTGCCTTACGACAACAACCTCTGGGTTGTGGAGGCTACCGGCGCC
This sequence comes from Paludibacteraceae bacterium, assembly GCA_905234685.1. GTDB lineage: Bacteria > Bacteroidota > Bacteroidia > Bacteroidales > Paludibacteraceae > Colicola. The sequence continues at coordinate 4,858 of CAJOIR010000037.1, read as the reverse complement.
ACACTGCTTGAACTGCTTCGCAGATGTACTGCCTTACTGCCGCTTGAGGACGGATTCTTCCCCCAGGTATCGGGCATGAGATACACCGTGCATGTGAAAGACCATACCGTCTCCGATGTAGAGGTACTCAACCGAACTACGGGCGAATATGAGCCTATTCAGCCTCAGAAGACCTACTCTGTTGCCACTATCGACTATTGTGTCACCGGTGGCGGATTCTACGATATTCTCCGCAACTGCAAGGTCATCTATCGGGGAGACCGACTCTACCGCGATGTGTTTGTGGATTATATCGAGAAACATCTCAACCGCCATATTACAAACAACTACGCCGAGCCGCAAGGCAGAATACGAATTATTAAAAACTAAAAACATAAACCATTATGAAAAAACTCCTCTTAGTTGCATTAATCTCATTATTTCTGATTCCTCTTCAGGCGCAGGAGGACAAACCTGCGCAGCGTCTCGTGGTTCACCAGCGTACAGGTGAGAAAGTATTCTTCGACCTCGAGGAAGAACCTGTCACTACCTTCGACAAAGGCAACCTGGTCATCAAGACTTCAAAGACAACCGTTATCTATCTGCTTGAGAATGTGCAGAAATACACCTACGAGGGCGTAAGCACAGGCATCGAACAGCCTGCGGTTGCACCAGGCAATCTACTTGTTCGCCAAAACAACGAGATGATGACCATCGACGGCCTGAAAGATGACGCACTTGTGGAGATATACTCCGCTGACGGCAAACTGCTTCAGAGTACACACGCAAAACAGAAACAGACCACTGTGCTCTCACTGCAGAACTATTCTCCAGGAACTTATATTATTAACGCAGGCGGAGCCTCATTCAAATTCGTGAAACAATGAGAACGACAATCGAAAGCATAACGGCCAGGATGCTTAGAAACATTTTAGTCTTTATTCTTTGTTCTTTTAGCGCAGCGGTCTTTATTCCGATGCAGGCTCAGGAGGCTTTTTACGTATATCGTAACGACGGAGACTTCAACGGTTTCTTCTACGACGAGGTTCTCAGCATGGGTTACTCCAAGATAGGCATCGACTCCGTGGAGTACGACGAGTATGTTGTGCAAGAAGTGGTATTGGCAGACACTACCTACCGTATCCCTCTTGCCGCTATCGACAGTATCGGTTTCCAACAACCGGAGATACGTCTCAATCCGAAGGTTAGATTCATAGAGAGAGACGGTTACAGTCCGTATTTAGATGAGGTGGCCAATATCAACGGAGACTCTCCGTCAAATAATATCGTTGTAAAATTCTTATATCTGCCTACCGATATGATTCTGCGTGAGGGTGATGTGTTGATAGGTCTGCCTACCGACGAAATAGCGCAGGAGAAGTATTACAACAAATATTTTCAAGGAGGCAGTTTCAGTTGCGTTGTGGAAAATATTGAACAAGTAGGCTACGCTACTTATGTACGTGGTCATGAGGTTGTGCAAGTCGGTGAGGTTTTTGACCAGTATATCACCGTTGAAGAGATTGGCATTGACAAGCAAGGCAATATCCGCCGCCGTATAGCAGGATGTACAGAGGATGGTTGGCCGCGCCGTATCACGCAGAAAGAAGGTGAGGGGGAGGCGACCGTCATTGACTTCAACAGTACCGTCTCGCACAGTTGGAATATAGCAAGCGACACCACCCAGGTGGACTTGTCCGCTGATTTGAATCTGAAACTGCGTATTCGTGTTGCATATAATATAACATGGCGGAATGGGGTGTACGTAAAGATAACTCCCGATTTGCTTGCCAAAGTGAAACCCTCTATGGGACTTAGCATTAAGCGTGAGTTCAAGGCAACGCTCAGTGACATCATCCCGTTGCCGGACGGCATACCTTTCCCCGCAGCATGTCCTATATTCGAGTTATGCCCTATGCCGACGCTCTTCATGAATGCATCAGGCAAACTGGAGGCGCGGCTTAATATGCCGCAAGTTGGTCTCGGAGTGGGCATGGATATCATCATTAACAGCAAAGCCGTACCATTCCCTATCTACGGACTTGTACATCTCGCAGAAGACGAACAGGAGGAGGTGACGGATGAGATGCTTGACCTCTCGGCTGAGGTTAAACTGAGCGGCTCAATATATACCGGTGTGGAATTCCAGTTGGTGGTGAACACCAACCGCTGGTTTGAAAAGATATTGAAAGCAGGTATCGGCATGCACTTCACTGCCGGTCCGAAAGTGACAGCCGAACTCAGTTACAACAGCAATGTGACTGCCGCCGACAACGCCTATTGGCTTCTTTCCAACGGTTCAATCAACCATACCTGGTTGTCGTTGGGTTTCAATGCAGGAGCAAAAGGCAAAGTAGGTTGGAAAGACGAGAATGAGGTTACGTTTCTGGAGGCGAACAAAGACCTCTTCCTCAGCACAATCCGTCTGGCGCCCAAGTTTGACAAAACAACAGCCGAGGAAGCGGGCGATTACGTTGTACTGGAGTTGCACCCGCAACCAGGTATAAACCTGTTGTACAAGGATTTCAAGATAGGTGTATATGAAAACTGGCATATAGGTGAAGAGCCGAAACTGGTGATGGAGTGCGGAGACTGGCACAACATAGTCATTAAGGAAGACCATGACTTCTCATATACACTGCCAGTCGACGAATTGCAACCTTTATGGTATGTGGCTTGCCCTGTGGTATATGGTCCGGGAGGACCGTTCAGAGTGGAAAATTCGGGGATTCTCTTCTCCGCTCCTCTGAAAGTACATCTGGATAATGACGAGATGCACTTCACTGCCGCTGGCGGTGAACAGTCGATAACCTTTACTACCAATTGCCCGGGCGACAAATTCGGATTCGGTAAAGGCTGGGAGTCTTCTTATATAAGTCATAAGATAGACACTCTCGACAAAAAGGCGGGAAAGTACAAATTGACGCTACAGGTTAAGCCTAACAATCGTCTGTTCTCCAGATGCCAGTATGAAAAAGGAGACGACGGTTGTCCTTACCTGTGGTTCAGAAATGCAAGTGGTGAAGTAGTGCGCAAATACATAAAATACTCTCAGGATGACAGCGATTTGAGTAAGTTCTATGTATATTATTTTACTGCCTCATTCAATGGAGAGAATGGAACATACAAAATGCAGGATGTATCGTATGGAGAGACAGGTGGAATATTCCGTGATGCCGTTTTTACCAGAGTCGGTAAAGATACCATAGATGTAAGTGCCAATAGTTCCAATGCCAGTCTTACCATGCGTATTATCAACACAACTACAGAAACTGAATACAGTCGAGACCAGATATCGTATGTTTCTTCGGGCACTGCCGTATATACAAGGAAAAATGGAAGGACACACGAGACCTATACAATCACCTTCGACAATCAGCCTCACCCGCAAGGCAGTTACTACTATCTTATACTGCATGGAGCGCTTACGTCGGCTAATTATGACAAAATCAAGTATGACACTTCGGGTGAAATAGAGTCAGAGGAACATGACTTTATGCCTGATGGAGGAGGCTGTAATTTGGATATGAATTACAGCGTCAATGAATGATTTTGCCCACAAACTATACACCTTGTTTCAAACTTATTCCCAGCAACCGTCATCGTGACCTCATCGTAACCTCATCGAGACCTCATCGAGACCTCATCGTAACCTGAAGCATACTTTGAGCAACAATCATGCAGATAATGAAAAAACTCTTGCTTTGTCTTTACATCCTCTCTCTGACTGCGTGTGTTAGGCAGCAAAGCACCGATTTCTCACTCTTCACGCGTCAGGTGGAACAGATACGCCAGGACTACCGCAACACGGGTCTTGCCCTCGCCATAGTCAAAGACAACAGCGTGTATTATAGCGAGGGTTTTGGCAACCTCACTCCGCAGTCGCTCGTGCGCATTGCCAGCATCAGCAAGTCGTTCACAGGTGTTGGCATCATGCAACAGGTCGAAGCAGGCAGACTCTCCTTGCAAGACGATGTGAGCACTTTGCTTGGCTTTAGTGTGCACAATCCGCTTTATCCCGACACTCCTATAACACTCGAGCATCTGCTTTCGCATACATCCTCACTCAACGATACTTATAGTAGCATTGACGATCTCAATCCCGCTCTAAACAGCGACTATGCACAAGCGTACAACACTTATGCTCCCGGACAAGGTTACTGCTATTGCGACTATAACATCACGCTTGCAGGTACGATACTTGAACGCACTACTGGCGAACGCTTCGACAACTGCATACGCTCTCACATCCTTCGACCGCTTCATATCGACGGTGACTACAACCTTGACTCGCTCGACCAAAAACGAATAGCCAAGTTATATTATGTCACGTTGTCAGACACTACGCTTGTACTTACCGAGGCGACAGGCGCATACAATCAGTCAGCACGTTTCTCACCCGCCTCAGGCATGAAGTTATCGCTCGAAGGACTCACACATTGGATGCTCTTTCTTATGAACGACAGCATAGCAGTGGATATGATGCGCACACGCTATCCGAGTTACCACAACTACGGACTGACGCTGTTGCATTCCGCTGACTACTCCGACACCGTCACGCTTACTGGTCACAAGGGTGGAGCGTATGGTATGCGTAGCGCCTTCTACTTTCACCCTGAGGAGAAATACGGCTTCGTTGTCATCTCCTCTGGCGCACTTAACTCTCCCCTACCCGCCTATGCTGACGATGAGGCGCTTCGTATTAACCGTGACAGTCTCTATCTGCCTGACGGCGAAGGCGACACAAGTATCCGTGTGCCTCTGCTTAGACTCATGTTCAAAACGCTTCAAAAATAATGCAGAAGGGTGCGATTTTATTTGCATATTCCGTTTGTATTCCATATCTTTGCATGCATAAAGCGCAAAACAAACAAACAAA
>CAJOIR010000036.1 GCA_905234685.1 Paludibacteraceae bacterium | reverse complement strand
GGAATTTAGGTAAAATATGGATATGAAAATGAAACGAAGCTTACTGATAGTCGTATTTTTGTTGCCTTTGTTTGCCTTGATGGCGGAAGATGTACAGTTCAAGGCAAGTGCTCCCGGGCAGGTAATTGCAGGTAAACCCTTCCAGTTGACATATAGTGTTAACCAGCGTTCCAAAGACCTTCGTGCTCCCGAGTTGTCCGACTTTGACGTATTGGCCGGTCCATATACCTCATCTTCGTCATCAACATCATGGATAAACGGTCAACGTACGTCAACCTTCACTCAAACTTATACCTATACTCTCATGGCGTCTGCTGCGGGTACATTCACTATTCCTCCTGCCACAGTGACAGTCAGCGGCGAGCAATATACGAGCAACGGCTTGAAGATTAAAGTGCTCCCGCCAGATGAGACTCCTTCTGCCGAGAGCGAACAGCCTCAGGCAGCAGCGCAACGACAGCAACAGCAGTCGTCAGGCAGTCAGCAGACAAGCAGCGACAATATCTTCATACGAACTATTGTCAGCAAGACTCGTGTGCATGAGCAGGAGTGCATCTTGCTGCAATACAAACTTTATTTCGCAGGTGTTGATGTTACTCAGTTCACCAACAACACTAAGATTCCTGAGTTCAAAGGGTTCCTAAAGCAGGAACTTGACCAGGGTGAGATACAGACGCAGCTTGAGCACTACAATGGTCGCAACTACAACACCGCCGTGCTCTACCAGACTCTCCTCTATCCGCAGCATAGCGGCGATATCAAGATTGACCCTGCACAGTTTGAGGCGGTGCTTCGTGTGCAGACGCGTTCGCAAGTGCGTAGCATATTTGATGACTTCTTCGGGTCTTATACTAATGTTACACGAGTTCTCTCTGCACCAGCTACTACCATTCATGTAGAGTCTCTGCCTAAAGGCAAGCCTGCAGGTTTCTCTGGAGGAGTGGGGCATTTCACTCTCAAGAGTAACATCTCGCAAACTGAAGTCACACAGAATGAGGCGGTGACTCTGCGTCTCGACATTTCGGGTTCAGGCAACCTTAAACTGCTCAAAACTCCGTCTGTTGACTTTCCTGAAGGTTTCGAAGAGTATGACCCGAAGGTCACAAACAATTTCAAGACTGCAGCCTCGGGTATGTCAGGAACGAAGACCATCGAATATCTCTTTATCCCACGTGCGGCAGGCACTTATACCATACCGGCAGTCAACTTCTCTTATTTCGACACTCAGTCAGGGGCATACAAAACTCTATCTACACCCGAGTACACGTTGAATGTGAAGCGTGGCGTCGGTGAAGAGAACAATGTAGTTGTCAGCAACTTCGTCAATAAGGAAGATATTCGCCAACTTGGTAGCGACATCAGATATATCTATACAGGCGACTTAAAACCCACTACCGCATCGAAACGTGGTCCGGGTAATGCACAGTTTGGGACTCTCGGGTTCTGGTTGTGGTTCCTGATACCAATTCTTCTTGCTGTGGTACTCTTTGTCGTGTTCCGCCGACAGATTAAAGAAAATGCTGACATACGCAAAGTGAGATACAAAAAGGCAAATAAAGTGGCACAGAAGCGTCTCAAACTGGCAAAACGTCTGCTTGAGGCAGGTAATAAGGACGCTTTCTATGAAGAGATAGAACGTGCGCTCTGGAGTTATCTCAGCGACAGACTCAGTATCCCAACCGCCGAACTCTGCAAGGAGAACATCAGCAACCTGCTTTTGCAAAAGGGGGTGGGTGATGAGGTTATCAAGGCACTCAACGACTTGTTGTCAACTGCTGGTTTCGCACGTTACGCACCTGCTCAGTCAGACCACGAAATGCAACTTATGTACGAACAGACTACTAACATGATAGACCAACTGGAGGAACAGAAACTATGAAACGATATGTCATTCTTGTGGCAGTAGCCGCTTGGTGCGGTAACATATTTGCTCAAACCTCTTTTCAGGAGGCTAACCAACTCTATATTGACGGTAACTACGCTGATGCTGCAACTGCATACGAGAATCTCTTGCAGGAGCAGACTTCTGCTGAATTGTACTATAATCTCGGCAACGCTTACTATAGGCAGGATGAACTTGCCAAGGCTATTCTCAATTACGAGCGCGCACTTCGTATCAGACCGTATTATAAAGACGCTCAGTATAACCTGCGGTTTGCCCAGAGTCGAATTGTTGATAATATAGAAGACAAGGATGCCTTTTTTATCTCAAAGTGGGTTACGACACTTCGCAATCTTCTACCTGAGAGTGTATGGTGCATACTGGGTATTTGTCTTTTCTTGCTCGTTATAGCCGGCGCATTCCTGTTTGCTTTCAGCAGAAACAAAGGCTGGCGAAAGGCTGGCTTTCATGTAGCGTGGGTGGCATTGCTATTGTCTGTATTCTCAGTATCTTTCGCTGCTTCTGCTCACTACCGTAGTGCTCGTCGTTCTGAGGCTGTCATCATGCAGGGCATTGTAAACGCTAAGGCAAGTCCCGACAAGAGTGGTACTGACTTGTTCACTCTTCATGAGGGCACGAAAGTAAAGATTCGCTCCACGCTCAACGACTGGGCAGAGATAACCGTAGGTGACAACCGCGGCTGGATTCGCCTCAATACTCTTGAGAGAATTTGACATGTTTCGCGCTACCCTTGCGCTACCCTCGGGCTATTTCTGACATACCTTCGTTAATTTTTTTGCTGGTTGAAGAATAATCACTATCTTTGCATGCAAAAGCAAAAAAAATATGGAAACATTCCTCAACTTGGCTCTGCAGCGTAGGAGTATACGCAGATATCAGGAAAGACCTGTTGAACGCGAAAAGACAGACCTTATTCTCAAGGCGGCTCTCTCATCACCTTCTTCAAAACACTTGAATCCTTGGGAGTTCGTTGTGGTGACCGACCGTGACACTTTGTCTGCGATGTCCGCTTGCCGTACTTATGGCAGTAGCATGCTTGCAGGTGCTCCGCTAGGTATTGTCGTGTGTGTTGACGCTTCGCTTACCGATACATGGCAATGCGATGGCGCTATTGCGGCTCTTGACATGCTCCTCTGTGCTGAAGACCTCGGACTTGGCGGATGCTGGGTTCAGGTCTATGGCAGAGCGGCTGACAGCGGCTTGTCCGCAGAACAGATGATAAAAGACCTTTTGTCTATACCTCGGCATCTGAGTGTGCTCTGTGTCGTCAGTATTGGCTATAAGGAAGAGGAAAAGAAACATATCAATCCCGATAAATTACAATACGAAAAACTGCATTATGGAAAATATTAAATCAACGGGAAGTTTGAAGCCTATTGTCGCCATCACCTGCGGTGACCCTAACGGAGTCGGCTATGAGATTGTGCTCAAGGCTATAAGCGATCCGCATATAGTTCAAATATGCCGACCTCTCATTTATGGTAACATGCAGGCTGCTAAGAAACATCTGGCATTGCTTGACGAGGAACTGCACAACTTGCAATTCACACTCCTTCCTAATGCCCAGAAGGTGCCCGAAGGCAAAATATGTATAATCAACTGTTATCCTGACGATACTCCGCTTGCTATCGGAGAATCTACTCCAGAAGCCGGCAAGGCTTCTCTTATGGCACTTTCACGTGCCTCTCAAGACCTTAAGCAGCATCTTGTTGATGCTCTTGTCACAGCTCCCATTAACAAGGAGAATATACAGTCTGAAACATTCCACTTCTCCGGACACACCGAGTATCTGACTCATCATTTCGGAAGTGGCAAGGACTCGCTTATGATGATGGTGAGTGACATGATGCGTGTTGCACTCGTCTGCAACCATGTGCCTCTCTGCAAGGTACCCGAGTACATTACCGAGGAGCGGATTCTTGCAAAGCTGGAGGTGCTTAACAAAACACTACAGGACGATTTCATGGTACGTCGTCCTAGGATTGCTGTATTGGCGCTTAATCCTCATGCTGGCGACAATGGACTGCTTGGCACTGAGGAGAAAGAGATTATCAAACCCGCAGTTGACAAAGCTAATGAACAGGGTATATGGGCGTTCGGACCATATTCTGCCGACGGTTTCTTCGGAGCAGGCAAGTATTGTCACTTCGATGCAGTGCTCGGTATGTATCACGATCAGGGACTTATACCCTTTAAATCGCTTGATATGGCGGGAGTCAACTTCACCGCAGGACTTGATATAATCCGCACTTCACCTGACCATGGCACTGCATACGACCTAGCGGGTAAGAACGCTGCAGATCCGGCATCAATGCGCAATGCGCTCTATCTTGCTATTGACCTTCTACGTACTCGTGCTGAAAACATAGAACTTAGAAAGAACCCGCTGACAGTGGAATCTTGAATATTTTTTAAACATGAATCCTGAAATATGAAACATACAACCATGAAATACTTCGCACTTTTCCTTTCTCTCGCATGCTACCTGCTGTTGTCAGGCTGCAAGGACAGCGGTCGCACACTACCTAATGCTACAGGAAGTATCTACGAGATGCTGATAGTTATGGACAAACCAATGTGGGAGGGTGAAGCAGGTTCTGCTGTTAAGGCGTTAATGGGAGCCGATATGCCTTGTCTGCCACAGATGGAATCCTATTTCTCACTCACTCAGGTTACTCCTTCTTTGTTTGACGATTTCCTGATGCCCACGCGTAACATACTCTATGTTGACGTGAATCCGGATCGTTATACACAGTGCATGACCAGATATATCACAAATGCGTGGTCTCAGCCTCAGGCGGTTTGCCGCGTACAATGCCCTGATAAAGAGTTGTTTCTTCCTTATTTTGAAGAGAATGCAGAGACTATTCGAACTTGGTTTGTACGTCAGGAACTGACACGTCAAGGGCGCTTCTATCGCAACTATAAGACTACCGATACTCGCGAAGCGGTGCAACATCGATTTGGCAGTGACATCTGTGTTCCGCAGGATTATCTGCTTGTACGTGATACAACTGACCTTGTATGGGCGGTTAACGATGGAGGTAGTCTGCGCCGTGACCTGGTTATATGGAGTTATCCTTACACTTCTCAAGAGCAACTCACCTGTGAGGCGCTGCTTGAGAAACGCAACGAGGTGTTGGGCAAACTTGTATCCGGCACACTTGAAGGTACGTTTATGGGTACAGAGTACAAGCACTTTCCGCCTCAGTTAAGTGCCATAAACGTTAACAACCGTTGGTGTGCGGAGGTGCGTGGTTTGTGGAAGATGCAGGGTGGAGAGGCTATGGGAGGACCTTTCGTGCAACACACACGTATAGATGAGATTAACAACCGCATAGTCACAGCAGAGGTCTATATATTTGCTCCGGGACAGAAGAAGCGCAATCCGCTTCGTCAGGCTGAGGCGATACTCTATACTCTTCGTCTCCCTCAAGAAATCAACCAACTTAAAGAAGTTGAAGTAACTGAACAATGATAATTGGTATTATGAAACGCTGTTGCTTTTTGCTATTGCTCTCTATGCTACTTGTTCCTGTCTTTGCACAGCAGGACAAACAGCACGATTGGGCACAGTTTTACCGATATGAGAATGACAACAACAAAGCGATGACCCAGCATCCGCAAGTGGTGTTTATGGGTAACAGCCTTACAGACCATTGGGTAGAGAAGCGTCCTGAATTCTTCAATGAGCATAACTTTGTAGGTCGTGGTATAAGCGGACAGACCAGTAGTGAGATGCTTGTCAGGTTTCAGGCAGATGTAATCAGCCTAAAACCTAAAGCAGTTGTTATACTTGCAGGCACAAACGATATAGCACAAAACAACGGACAAATCAGTTATGAGCATATAGTTCAGAATATACAGTCTATGTGTGAACTTGCCAAGGTGCACCACATAAAGCCTATATTATGCTCTCTGCCTCCAAGTATAGCGTTCTTCTGGAGACCTGGTTTTCAACCTGCAGACAGCATTGTGGCACTCAATACCAAACTTCAGCAGTATGCACGGAAAAATCATATAATGTATGTTGACTACTGGTCAGAATTGGTCGCTAACGACCGTGGCATGCGACCGGAATATACTATTGACGGATGTCATCTCACCCATGAAGGTTACAGCGTCATGGAGGAAATCATAATAAAAGCACTGCGTAAAGCAGGAATAAAGTAATTTCTCTCTTTCTTAACCCTTAAGGCAAATCAACTCTGAAGGCAGAGTTACAAGTGAGCGACTGAGCATTATCTTTCTTGCTTCGCCGCGAGGACCTGTTATGATATAATGCTGAGCAAGGTCAGATGGTAACAACTGCCTGAAAGCAGCAGTAATGCGAGATATCTTCTGGTTAAGAGAACCTGACTCAAGGTCTGTGAGGTCTTTTATACTCTTGTTCATTTGCTCCAAGTCTCCTCGAGGAGAGACTGTGAGATAGATATTAAGGAGTTCGTCTTTATAGTCTGCTATCTCTTTGAGCCTTATTCCTTCTTCGTGTAACAGGAATAGCATGTAAACCACTCTTGAGAGAGTTGGCATGCTTACTTCTTTGTCATTGAGAATAATTCTAAATCTGTCGTCTATCACCAATGGTGCAAGAGAAGAAGTATCCGTCAGTGCAGTGAGAGACTGTATGAAGTCATCGCCAAGTTCACTGACAAGCACACTGATTCCGTTCTGTCGTTGAAGTTCAAGTATTTCGTCACGAATCTTTAATGCGAGCAAACGGAGTTTATCAATATCAGGTTGTTCTGCCGACCTGAAACAAGTTGGAGTTTCTTCCAAACAAGTATCAAGAGTATTGTCAATATACTGCTTATCTTCAATTCTCTGCGCAGGCATGCATAATTCTGCATCCGGAATCTCCATACGCGGAGCAGAACCTAATGCCGAGGGTGGTTTCCTGTTGAGTGAGCGGAATACCTGCTTCAGCAATGGTGCTCGTCGCTCTACAGGCTCATCATAGAGAGTGTCAGGTTGAGTGTCATGCTGCAGAGACGTGATGTTGGCTTCATATACTAGTCGCCCGAAAGAGGATAGAGATTGTTGTAGTGTTTCTGCAGACTCAACCTTGCAACGCAATATGTTTCCATCGGTGTCATCCTGTGGTAGAGTGCGACAGTAGAAACAACCTTCCTCAACTGCGTGTTCACGAGGTAGTACAAGCAATGTGTAAGCAAACAATCCTTTGCCCATCAGTGACTGCACAAGATCTGCATGCTGACTGACATAGGTGTTCAACTCCTTGTCTGCACCCTCAAGATAATAAAGGGTATCGACCGATATGTTCAGTTTCAGAGATTCCAATCCTGTAAATAGTATATGCTTTCAACCTGCGCTTCAGTCTTGTCGTCAAGAAGAGGGAAGAAGTCGATGTCGGTGGTGGTCTGTAGTTCGTCTATTGTTGTTGCGTATTCTGCCAGAGGACGATTGCCTGCCTTGTTTGAGAAGAGAAAGCCTATACCGGTCCACTTTCCATCATCTTTCTGTCGGAGCAGAGTCTTGAAGAATGCGGCAGGAACTACTATCTTACGTTCAGTGCCTATAGTCTTTGGTTTTGGATTAACTACAGGTCCGCAGCAAACATATATACAACCATACTGTTCTGCCAACTTGCGGACAAGCTCCTCCAACTCTTTCCAGTCGCCTGCATTGAGATTGTGGTTTTGTGGGCACATGTTAGTCATGTAGAAACTCTCACGCATAGCCTCCTCCGACCACTTGAAGTCCGCGGCAGGCGCCATGTGACCACGGTCGTAACCTGAGTTGCTATAGTCTTTGGTTACCACAGGGTCTCCCTTGACAAGCGGATCTGGCTTGAAATGATTGGCACGCTCTTCTTCTCCGCGTGTCTCTTCCGCTGTAAGGCAATATGCCACCCAGTTGGGTATATTCCATTTCGGGTTGTAGTCAACAGTGTATGCTATATGAGCAATTACCTGTGATGGGCGCTTCTCAAGCACCAGAGGAATCTCAAGTCCTTTAATAACAGATGTATTCTCTGATGACAGGGAGGACTCAGCAGACTTTGATTTCTCCGATGGCTTTGAGGATGTCGCTTCAGGTTTCAGTTTGCTTAGTACGCCTGCTTTCTGAAGGATAGGGTCGAGTATAGTGGTCTCTATTGCGAGATAATATGCTACTCCTGCTAAAAGAGTGAGCACAGTCAGCCAGATGGGGGTTTGCTTAATCTTCTTCCTTCTTTTACCCATAAAAGCGTATTATGCCAATTTGTCAAGATACTCCTGAACCTTTTGCTGGTCGTAACCGAGTTCAAGTGCTTGACGTAGACGATACTTAGCCTGTTGCTTGTCGTTTTTCTCGAAATATATTACGCCTGCATGGAATGCAGAGACATCAGAACCAAGGTCTGCGGCCTTGTTGTAATACTCAAGTGCACGTTCTTTATCTTCCTGCACTCCAACACCTACATAATAGCACAACCCGAGGTCTGCGATTGCTTGCATGTAGCCTAACTCGGCATAATCGGAAGCAACGCGGAAGAACATATCGCTGTAAGAGGAGTCAGTATTGGTGTTACGCACTTTGACAACACTGCCTGACGTCTTGATGACGCCATACATGCCCGGAGTGGAGTTGTCTCTTATTATATTCGGAGTACCGCCATCAGTGGTTGGTACATTGCCTGTTGAGCCGTCGCTGACAAGCGTAATCAGAGTCTGGGTATAAGGCATGTAAGCTTCCGGCATCTTGGCTTCAATGCAAGGTTTAAGCTGGTTGAGTATGTCATCGAAGTCTTTCTTATTTTCAGCAGTAAGTTCAGCATCACCGAGCACCTGTATCTTTGTCTTTGCAAGAACGTAGTCTATGAGTTTCTCGTCAACACCCGCTTCCTTTGCCTTGTCGCAGAGTTGCATGGAGTATTCCTGACTGAAAGGTTTGCCAATGCCTTCGAGTGACAGCAGAGCAAGTCGTATATAAGCAAGAGGCTGACTGTCGGCAACTGACTCAAGCAAGTCCACTCCGTGGAACTCGTCTGCATCAGGACGCTCAGTGTCGGTAAGGATTATGCCATACAGGTATTTGGCATCGATGTTGTCGTATTCAGCAGCGCGTCTGATAGCGGCAACGGCTTTCTCTTCGTTCTCTTCAACCCATTCATACTGCTTATACTCACGAAGCTGATACATGTTGTACCAATCAGGACGGTAGATTTCATACATGTCATGCAGTGCCTGCTCGGCAGCCCAACCACCAAGGTCGGCAACCTCCTCGTAGTATTTGAGACTCTCCTCCGGCTTGTGCCCTTCGGGAGCAAAACCTTCCTTGCAAATCATACCTGCCATATATATACAATTGGCAGAAGCATGGCGTATTCCCTCCTGCGTCCAATTCCATGCCTCCTCGTTGTTCTCGTCCACACCATTGCCATAGTAGTACATATATGCAATCATATAGAATGCGAGAGAGTCGGCGTATTGTGCAGCTTTCTTATACCATCTCATAGCCTGTTGATAATCCTGCTTAACAAAACTGCCTAAATAATATCCTGAAGCAAGAGAAGCAAGACAAGCTGTCTCATTTATTCTTGAGCCTTTCATGAGGTAATCATAACCTTTGCGCTTATCTTCCTCGTTTTCAGTTATATTACCCTTCTCATCATAAATAAAGAGTGAAGCCAGATGATCGTAACTCTCCATATATCCGTATTTCAAAGACTCCAAGTAGAGTTCTTCCGCTTTCTTGCGGTCTTTCTCCACGCCTATGCCCGACTCATAGCTATATGCAAGGCGGTAGATGGCTTCAGGAATCTTCTTGTCTGCCAGCATCTGGAGTATGGAGAATCCTTTCTTGGGGTTCTTCTTGATAGTCCAGCCAAAGATGAGGTTGCGTGCGTGGAGAATAGTGGCAAGCACATTGTCTTTCTGCACTGCCTGCTGTCGGTAAATATCGCCTTCGCGAATATCCTTCTTTACGCCTTGCCCTCTGTCGTAACATTCCGACACCATATACATGCCATAACTGTCACCCATGTCGGCGCAGAGTTTGGCATAAGAGAACTGTAAATCACGGTCAAGCTCGATGAAGCCTGCCACACACGAAAGGACATACAGAGCATAACTGTTCTCCTGCTCAGCAGCGTCGTAGAAAGGCTTGAAAGTTTCCTTGCTGACATGTGAGATACGACTACCCTTACTTACAATGTACGAGAGAAGCAGACGTGCGTCCTTGTAATCCTGAATGGCGGGTTGAGCAAGGTCTTTCACAGCGTCCTCAAGGCGAAAAGCAAGAAGAGCCTCGCGACCAGTGGAGTAAAGCAACTCAAGCTTCGGGTCTACCTGCGGTGTCTTAGGAGTATCCTTCTGTGGTGCGTCTTCCTGCGGAGCGGCTACAGGGTCAGAGAGTTTGTGCTTACCAAGGAGTTTTGCCATCTTCTGACCGAGTTCCACAACCTTACCTTCGTTATAAGGCAATGCGTCAATACGGTTGAAGCGAATGAGTCGGTAAGAGAGTTTGAAGTCAGCCTTGAACTCTCCTATTTTGAAAGGCACGATAGTCTTCTGGTAGTCAATGGCAAGGGCAATCTCGTTGGCGGTGTTCTCCGAAGTGTTGCTGTTCTCAGACCAAACAAAGAGTATCACCTCCGAATCGTAAAGTGCCTGTGCTATTGTCTCCGCCCAGTCGGTACCTGCGTCTATGCCTGCCCGGTCGATAAACATTTTGATGCCGTACTTCTGAAACTCCTTTTCTATACGGTCAATAACTTGCGTGTCTTTTCTGGAATAACTGATGAATACGTCGTACATGAGGGAAAGATGGTTTGAATATTATCTATTTGAAGATTAGGTATAAGTGAGGAATGTTTTATTCCGTGTGCAAAGATAAGATAATTATTCGAACAGACAAAAAGAAAAGTGACCGAAAAATAAATTTTCAGTCACCTTAAGTTGCTTAGCCAGGACTCGAACCCAGACAGACAGAACCAGAATCTGTAGTGCTACCATTACACCACTAAGCAGTGCTTGATTTCGTAAGCGGCTGCAAAGGTAGTGCAAGTTTTTTATATGTGCAATAGTTGAGTGAAAAAAAGTTTGCAGAAGAGTGGTAGTTTGCGGGTTATATTTCTGTTCAAGAGTTCTTTAACTGTTTTATGAGTGATGCAATGATGAAACCACGGAGTGTACTATAAGTTGTAAATGCAGAATCGGAAGAATGCTTATGAGCAAGTTTGAGATGCTGTTTGTATTCCTCTTTCCAGAATTCAAGTCTTTCGCTGTCTTGCATCTCGGTCTTACACAGTTCAGTAGCCTGTGCGAAGAGTGAGATGACTTCTTTCTGTGCGTCACTGAGTTCTCCCTTATAGGGGTTAGCGAGAACATAGGCATGTGTGCGTCCGTTTCGTGTTCGGTAAATGATGCGTTCGTTTTTAGAGAACTTGCCGCTAAATCCGTTGATGAGTGATGAAGGGTCAATGTGTGCCATAATACAGGTCAGTTAAGGGGTGAATATATGTAGAAATTTAAGTTATCTTCCGTGTATCTTCCGTGTATCTTCCGTATATCTTCCGTATATCATCCGTGAAAAGTATAGTTATTTTGGGTGCAAAGGTAAGACAAAATCAGGATATATGCAAGAGGTTTTTACAGCCACAGAAAAACGGATTTGTCTGTGGATTCGGAAATATTTGTTCCTGGATTAGGATATGTTAAGGAGAGGTTTGTTTCTATTTTTGTATATTTTGTTCATAATATTTGTTTGTGTGAAGAAAAAAGAGTACTTTTGCAAGTTAATTTATAAATAGGCGTGATATGTCAAGACGAATACAGATATTACTTGCATTGGTGCTGTTTACGGTTGCCGGAGTGAGATTGCAGGCAGCCGAGAGCGTGGCAGGCGACAGGTTGAAGGCAGCAACCATGGATGCGGGTGTGATAGGCAATTACACAGATATACTATGTATGGACAAGACCGAGATGAGCGTTGTGATGAGCATAGAGAATCTTCGCGCCGCATCGCTCTCAGGCACACCTGTGTATGCATATCTGCTGATACTGGCAGACAGTCAGACAGAGACAGTGATAGACACCCTGTTTGAGAACAACGAGAGCATCGACTTTGAGTTCTCTCCCTCCGCCTATCCAGAAGTGAGTCTGCCTGCGGTGTTCTACATCAGACGTATAGTAAGCACGGATTCAGAGAATTGGACAGAGAGTACAGGACAAGGCAAGTTCACCGTTGCCCGGAATGAATATACAGAAGCGACAGAGACGCATTGCGTCAACGACCTGCCAGTGACAGGCACTTATACTTATTATGACGGTCGAGTTGAGACATACGTACTGAGAGCAGACACGCTTGAGCATGTGTTCTACGACCGTACAGAGCTTGGTTGTGTGCATGAGCACACAGTGAGGTGCGTGACAGTGGATGCTCCGCAGGTGGCAGTGTCGAACCTTGACAACGTATGCCAGACCGAGAGCAAGATGCAAATAAGCTACAGCATACTGAGCGGTGCTCCGAACCATTGCCGTTTGACCTTCAATGAGACGGCGAAAGCAGCAGGCTTCGCCGACACGACGGTGGCATTAGGAGACAACAACATAATAGAGACAGACCTCCCGACGACAGTTCGTGCCGACTATGAAGTAAGCCTCCAGTTCTATGACGAGAACAGTACGAACGGCTGCGAGAGCGATGTGTATGTAATGCCTTTCAACCTAAACTTAGGCGGTTTTGTTCAGCAGAAGTGGGATGATGTGTTGTTCGTTGACAATAACGACAAGAACTGCCAACCCGACTGCGACGCTGACTTGATGTTTGTGTCATACCAGTGGTACAAGAACGGGAAACCCATTCAAGGCGCCACAGAGCAAGTATATAAAGAAAACCACGGTTTGAACGGAATATACTATGTGGTAATGAAAGACACGGCAGGCAACGAATACCGCAGTTGTGAGATAGAGAGCAGACCGATGACAGGTTTAGAGAACCTGAAAGCCGAGATGCAGATATCTCCCGTTCCCGCCCAGGCAGGCGAGCCTGTAACGATACGCACGACAGAGTCAGGTGTGATAAGGCTGACAGACATGACGGGCAGAGTGATAGCAGAGAAGGAGACGAAGGGTGTGCTTACGCTGAATGCTCCTACATGTCAGGGAATGTATGCAGTGACAGTGATAACAGAATCAGGCAAGCGGTCAAGCCGCAAGCTGACAGTCAAATAAGGAGGAGAGGGTAATGAAGAGACTAATAGTTTGCATATCGGCTTTACTGCTCACTTCCGCAGTTGTACTCTCACAAGAGACAAGTGACGCGCAACCGACGAGTGCTCCGTTGCCATTCGCTTTCAACACAGGTCACTACCTGTGGTTTAACATAGGCGGCGGTCTGGGTCAGATAGGTTATGACGTGATGGGCGGCAACACCACGTTCTATATGCCGTCAGCCACGGCAGGCATAAACTACACGTATTATTTTCTGCCCTGGTTCGGCTTGGGCACAGGTGTGGATATCGCCTATTACTCGTCTCAGGCCAACCTTACCCGGCAGATGGAGTGGGAGGGCGTCACAGACAGTGAGGGCGACAGTTACACCCACCGAGTTGACTTCCAGAACTGGCGTGAAAGACAGGATGAACTGATGTTGGAAATACCATTGATGCTCAGTTTCCGCACTACGCCCAAGAAGGGCAGTTTCTACTTTAACATCGGCGCCAAAGCAGGCATACCGGTGTATGCGAACTACGTACATGACAGAGGCAATCTGATTCACTCCGGTTACTACAAGAAGTGGGATGTAGTGCTGTCAGGTCTTGAAGGCAGGTTTGAGACAGAGGAGTTGCAGCGCTCTCAAGAGGGGTCGATATACAACAAGTTGCAAAAGATAAACGCAGCGTGCTTTGGCGAGTTGGGTGCCACAATAAAGATGGATGAGACGACAGACTTCACACTTGGCATATATGCGAACTACTACATCACCAACCACTCGGCAGTGAAAGAAGGCACGGGCACAGATCTCGGCTTCAGAAATCCTGAACATCACACCGAGTTCATGAACGAATATGCTGGTCTTGTCGGCACAAAACACATAGGCGCTATGCACCCATGGTCAGCCGGTATAAAGATAGGTATTCAGACTCATATCATAACCCTGAAAGAAAGGCGTGAGGCTCGCGCCAAGCAGTTAGCGCTGGAACAACAACAGCAGGCACTGTGGTCAAGCATGCACAAGGACACGGTGTATATACATGACACGCTGTTAGTGACAGACACTTTGTTTGTAAGAGACACGCTGTATATGACAGTTCACGACACGATAGTGAACGCAGAGGCCAAGCGTGACACGACATGGATAATCCGTATTGACACCATCTGCCCCGATCCGCAGCACCCCGGCAAGTTCATCAACATAACCGAAGACAGGCTTCGCCGCGAAGACGAGGCTTTGTATGAGAAACAACAGCGTGAGGGCGTGAAACCGGTAGTTGTGACAGAGAAAGGCAAGCGAGGTGCGAAGAAGCTTGACGGTAAGTTAACGCCATCAGTAATCTGGTTCCATTTTGACGACTACAAGCCTATTCTGGAGCCGTTTGACGTGATAGACACGGTAGCTCAGGCGCTGAAAAACAACCCCGACATGCATGTATATGTGAACGGTCACGCCTGCAAGATAGGTTCTGACAGTTACAACCAGCGTCTCGCCATGCGTCGTGCGAATGCAGTAGCTCGTCTGCTCAGACTGAAAGGCGTGCCTGCAAAGCAGATTACCGTACGTTCTCTGGGTGCCAATGAACCATACCGCTATAACGGAGAGAGGCACCAATATTCGAAAGACAGACGTGTGGAGATAGTTCCAGCAGGAGCAGATGAAAGTGTTGAAGAGAAGACAGAACAAGATGCCAACACCGCTCCGCACAAACAGCGTACTGACATCAACTATCACAAATACACCAAGTTTATAGGTGAGGAGACAGTGCGCCCCGGTAGCCGCCTGGCTCAGATAGCAAGACGCCGCTATGGTCATCAGGAGTACTGGGTATATATATACGAGGCTAACGCCGACAAGATAAAGGACCCGTCGCTCATCCACCCCGGACTGGTGGTGATGCTGCCAGACCTGACTGAGACTAATGCGGGTCTGACAGAGCGAGAGGCATTGAAGAAAGCACAAGGATTAGAAGAAAAATATAAACAATAGGACAATGTTGAATTTTGTAGAAGAACTACGTTGGAGGGGCATGCTCCAAGACATCATGCCCGGAACAGAAGAACAACTGATGAAAGAGCAGACGACTGCATACGTGGGCATAGACCCCACCGCCGACAGTCTGCATATAGGACACCTGTGTGGCATAATGATGCTACGCCACCTGCAGCGCTGCGGTCACAAGCCGATAGCACTGATAGGTGGAGCAACGGGTATGATAGGCGACCCCTCCGGCAAATCCGCAGAACGTAACCTGCTGACAGAAGAGACCTTAAGGCACAATCAGGCGTGCATCAAAGCCCAACTGAGCAAGTTTCTTGACTTTGAGAGTGATGCGCCTAATGCAGCAGAACTGGTGAACAACTACGACTGGATGAAAGACTTCACCTTCCTCGATTTTGCCCGTGAGATTGGAAAACTGATAACGGTGAACTACATGATGGCAAAAGACTCGGTGAAGAAACGTTTCAACGGCGAGTATTCGCAAGGCATGTCGTTTACAGAATTCACTTACCAACTGCTGCAAGGTTATGACTTCGTGTGGCTTAATGAGCACAAAGGTTGTAAGTTGCAGATGGGTGGCAGTGACCAATGGGGTAACATCACCACCGGCATTGAGTTGATGCGCAAGATGAACGGCAACGAGGCATTTGCGCTGACCTGTCCGCTCATTACCAAAGCTGACGGGGGCAAATTCGGCAAAACCGAATCAGGCAACATCTGGCTTGACAAACGCTATACCTCTCCCTACAAGTTCTACCAGTTCTGGCTTAACGTAAGTGACCAGGACGCAGAGCGCTATATCAAGATATTCACATCGATAGAGAAAGAGGAGATAGAGAGTCTGATAGCAGAACACCAACAGGCTCCGCACCTGAGACTTCTGCAGAAACGTTTGGCAAAGGAGGTGACCGTTATGGTTCACTCTGAGGAGGACTACAATGCCGCAGTGGAGGCAAGCAACATATTGTTCGGCAATGCAACGGCAGACGCTCTGCATAATTTGGACGAAGAGACTTTCCTTCAGGTGTTTGAGGGTGTGCCACAGTTTGAGATAAGCATGTCTGAACTTGAAAACGGCATCATGCCTCTTGAACTGCTTGCCGAGAAGACACAGATATTCCCATCGAAAGGCGAGGCAAGAAAGATGATGATGGCTAACGGCTTCTCAATGAACAAGGAGAAACTAACTGACATGCAGACACCCGTCACCACTTCGGCATTGCTCAATAACAAATATATATTGTTCCAGAAAGGCAAGAAAAACTACTATCTGGTAGTTGCCAAATGAGACAGACAGAGTGACAAAAGTACGGGCGAACCTTAATGGTTCGCCCGTATATATTATGTATAAACTTCTGCCCGCGATGCAGTCTTGGAGTTTTAACAACCGCCTAATGCATAGTGTTTAACGGGTCTTGCTCCGTTGCCCAGAGAGAAACGACGAGGAGCACATGGCAATGGAATATCCTCGTTACGCCATGAATAGATGACGTTGCCTTTCAGGTCTTTGTATGAGTATACTTCGCCCAGTTGTTCATCATAGCCAAAAGTAAGGAAGAGACCATTGTGTACATAAGAGATAATCTCAAATTCGTTTCCAAGATTGAGAATTGTTTTGCCATTCTTGTCAATCATGGCAATAGAATAGTCTTCGCCTGAGTAATATCCAATAAAGGCATATCCTTCAGAAAAGTTTTCAGCATAGTCGTATAGTGCTTTGATGACCTCTCTGCCACTCTTGTTGATATATCCATATTTAGAATCAGATGAATTGCAGAATAAAGTCAGCTGCTCACCCTCCATGAAAGGCTCAATATAGTTGTAGTTGATGTTATCAGCAATGATA
>CAJOIR010000035.1 GCA_905234685.1 Paludibacteraceae bacterium | reverse complement strand
AACTGTACATCTTCCGCCATCAAGGCAAACAAAGGCAACAAAAATACGACTATCAGTAAGCTTCGTTTCATTTTCATATCCATATTTTACCTAAATTCCCATTGCAAAAATCGTGCCGACTATGAGTGCCAACGCTTACACAATAGTAAATTCTGTGTATTATCAATCTCCTGACATCATAAACAAACAAAAACAAGCCAACTATTTTCTCTTTCAAGTTTTCTCACTACCTTTGCAACATAAAACGATGAGAGCATGAAACTATCAGAGATAGCGCGCGTCATTGCAGCGGATGCGCACATTAAGAACGACATAGAGATAGAGTATCTTCTAACGGACTCAAGAAGTGTCGGCAACGAACCTAAGAAAACGTTGTTTTTTGCGCTGCATACGGAGAAGAACGATGGTGCACGCTATATTAAGCAACTGACAGGACGCGGAGTGCGAGCCTTCGTAGTCAACATCACCTCTCCGGCTGACCCAACAGTAGATGAGATGGTGAAGAAAGGTGAGATTACGCTATTGTTTGTGGAGAATAGTCTTGAGTCACTGCAACGCCTTGCCGCCTACAAACGGAGTCTGTACCCCGACGTGCCAGTGATAGGCATAACAGGTAGCAACGGCAAGACGGTTGTGAAAGAGTGGCTATACGAGTTGCTGCGTAAGGACTACTGCATAACTCGCAGTCCGAAGTCGTACAACTCGCAAATAGGCGTGCCATTGTCGGTATGGCAGATGAACGAGAAGACGGAACTTGCAATCTTCGAGGCGGGGATTTCTGAAAGAGGAGAGATGGAGAAACTTGAGAGGATTATACGTCCAACTATAGGTGTGATTACCTACATCGGCGAGGAGCATGGCGAGAACTTCGCCTCACTTGGGGAGAAACGCCGCGAGAAGATGCTTTTATTCAAGAACAGCAAGACAGTGATAGAAGACCCTACGCACCAGAACCTGCGTACGTGTGCCGCCGTGATGCGTTACTTAGGATATGACGAAGAGACGATACAGCACCGGCTTTTGACTCAGACACATGAGACAGTGATGCAGATAAACCTAAGCGCTCTTGCAGACAACGTACGTCATTTTCATTCGCTATTGAAGCATGAGACGAAACTGGTATGTATGGTGAAAGCGTTTGCCTACGGAGCAGGTCCAGTGGAGGTAAGCCGATGCCTGCAAGACCACAGTCTGGCAGACTATTTAGCAGTGGCGGTAGCAGACGAAGCGTCAGAACTGCGCCGCGCAGGCATAATCCTGCCGATCATCATCATGGACCCGGAGGCAACAGCTCTCGACACTATCATCGAGAACAATGCCGAACCGAACATATACTCATTCTCCTCGCTTGACAACTTCATTGAAGCAGTTACCAAAGCGGGTCTTGAGGACTATCCTATACACATAAAGATCGACTCGGGCATGCACCGTCTTGGCTTCGAAAAGCACGATATGCCTGAACTGACAGCAAGACTAAGCAAGCAGAAGGCGGTGAGTGTAAAAAGTGTGTTCTCACATCTTGCCACAGCGGACGAACCTGAATGGGACGAGTTTACACTCAGTCAGATACAACACTTCAACGAATGTGCAGACATGCTGAGCGAGGCTATGCCATACAAGATACTGAAACACATCCTCAACTCGGCAGGTATAGAACGCTTTTCCGAATACCAGTACGACATGTGCCGCCTCGGCATAGGCATGTACGGTTTTTCTGCGAACAACATGCAGTTAAGAAACGTATGTACGCTGAAGACCACGCTACTCAGCGTGAAAACAGTCAGTGGGGGCGAATCAATAGGTTACGGCAGACATACATTCCTTAAAGGAGAAAGACAGATAGCGGTGATACCAATAGGGTATGCCGATGGTTTCGACCGCCGTTTCGGCAACTACGGCGGTGAGGTGCTTATCAGAGGCAAGCGCTGTCCGGTGGTAGGTAACGTATGTATGGACCTTGCCATGATTGATGTAACAGGCACCGATGCGAAAGCAGGTGACGAGGCAACGATATTCGGAGACAACTTGCCGATAGAGGAACTGGCGACAAAACTCGGAACAATAACCTACGAGATACTGACATCAGTAAGTAGACGTGTGAAGAGAGTGTACTTCTATGAATGAGAAGAGGAATATAGGGGGGCTGTTTGACAGAATAGCAGGCAGGTATGACATGCTAAACCACCTGCTCTCCTTTGGTATTGACAAATACTGGCGCCGCAAAGCAGTTGCTTCAATAGTTAAAAGCAATAATAATAACC
The DNA here is from genome assembly GCA_905234685.1 of Paludibacteraceae bacterium. GTDB lineage: Bacteria > Bacteroidota > Bacteroidia > Bacteroidales > Paludibacteraceae > Colicola. The sequence continues at coordinate 17,852 of CAJOIR010000035.1, read as the reverse complement.
AAACGAACGCCCAAGTCTCAAATGACCGGATATCAAATATCCTTGATGTTGCGATAGGCACAGGAGATCTGTCAATAGAGATGGTGAGACAGATGAAAAATGTCAGCATTCAAGGAATAGATTTGTCAAAACAGATGATGCAAATAGGAGAGGAAAAGGTTAGGAGACTTGGCCTGCAGGACAAGGTACAATTCATGGAGGCGAGTGCACTTAATATGCCATTCGAGGAGGAGAGTTTTGACATAGTAACCTGTGCATACGGAGTACGCAACTTCTCTAACCTAAGACAAGGTCTTAAGGAGATGCAGCGAGTACTTAAGCCCGAAGGCGAACTTATGATTCTGGAGTTTTCGTATCCTGATAACAAGTTCATAGCATGGTGCTATGACTTATATTTCTCTCATATTCTGCCTATAGTAGGACGCATGGTGAGTCACGACAAGACTGCATACAGTTACCTCAACTGCAGCGTGAAGGATTTTATATGGGGAGAAGCCATGTGCAAACAGATTAGCGAGGCGGGCTTCGTCAATGTGAAATACCACCTTCTGACACTCGGAATAACAACAATATACACAGCAACTAAATGAAACAACTGCTTCTTTGGCTACGAATCATACGCCCACAGACACTATTTGCCTCGCTATGTCCCGTGACAGTAGGACTGCTGATAGCTAGGAAAAGTATTGCATACGCAGGTATTCAAGGCAACAGCACTGCAGTACTAACAATGATATGCGCGTTGTCGCTACAGATACTCAGTAACCTAAACGCGGTTCAGACAAACAAGGACGGGTAGGATTCAAGCGTGCTCTTGCCGAAGGACAAGTGACTGAGCACGAAATGCTCACAGCATGCCATATTGCGCTGGGTGTCGCCGTTGTGACTGGTGCAGTACTCTGCTATACAGGAGGATGGTTAATACTGCTAATCGGCGTTACCTCCATACTATTTGCTTGGCTTTACACCGCTACCACTCATTCACTCTCATACCTCGGCATAGCTGATATATTCGTGTTTCTGTATTACGGCATTATTGCTACCGCTGGAACAACATACCTGCAATACAAAGCAGTCGGTATGAACGTCAACATGTCAACAATGACTTATCAACTGTCAACATCTCTGTATGCCGGTGCAGTATGCGGACTTATATCAATGTGTGTATTGGCTATAAACAACATACGTGACATTGATGATGACCGCAAAGCAGGCAAGCGCACTATACCTGTTCGCTTGGGGAAGAAAACCGCATTGGTAGTGGTCGGCATTATCGTAGTACTTATGCCTCTATTCGCCTATCTTGCTTTTGGCGTCAGTTGGGCAATGTTGGTTATATTACCTGCAGGTTGGGTGTATTACAGAGTGTTAAAGGCAAAAGGAGCAGAGTACAACAATTGTCTGATGATGGCTGGAATGACAAACCTTTGTTACACATTACTGGTTTGGCTGAGTCTTTAAAGAGGGATTGTTGAGTCTGATACGAAGAACACCGTTATCACTCAGAAAAGAGAAACTGTCATCTTGAAAAGCAGTCTGGAATGCTCCTGAGGCAGTAAGTATTTCCGGTGTACCCATAGAGACTCCTCCACAATCGGAATTCATAAGCCATACTGTGTCTGCAATCTGCAATGCGAGGTCCAGTTCGTGCGTAGAGATGATTACACATTTCTGTTCAGTATGAGCAAGTTGCTTGAGTAGCAGCATTGTCTTTATACGATTAGGCAAATCCAAATGAGCAGTAGGTTCATCAAGGAGAATTACAGGTGTCTGCTGAGCAAGAGCTTTGGCAATCAGCACACGCTGCTTCTCTCCATCACTCAGGCAGTTGAACATAGCATCAGCTTTTGCCTGCATCTGGACTTGACAGAGTGCTGTACTTATCTGAGTTTCATCAACCTCACTCAGCCCTCCGAGAAAGGAGGAATAGGGGTATCTACCCATAGCCACCACATCGTGAACATGGGTATTGTCGAGCGACATACGCTCGGTTAGCACTAGAGAGAGGAGTTTAGCCTTATCCTGCTGCGAGAGTTCTTCAAGTCTCCTGCCGGAAATGATAATGCTACCAGAAAGTGGCGGTTGCAGTCCTGCGAAGGTACGAAGCAACGTACTCTTGCCGCAACCATTCTTGCCAAGCATACAAATCATCTCGCCGGCATGCGCCTGCAAGTTTAGAGTCTGCTGAACAGTATAACCTGCATACCCGATAGTCAGATTGTGAGTCTTTAACAGCATAATGCGCTCAACTTCTCCATTAGAATAAAGATCATTTCCAGCGGTATCCAATACCTAACGAAACCTTCTGCGGATACACTGCAACATCCGCCACTGCACTGCCTTTGTTCTGTTTATACCATGTAATGATATCCGAGAGACTGACCTGATAGTTGGCAAGTATCTGAATGCCGATAGGGAATTCATATCCTATAGTGACCGCCAAACCTGCGTGATTGTCGTGCAACAGATAAAGCGACTGATATTTATCAGTGTCTTCTGTTTCCTTGGCAAGAATCATCTTAGACGGAGCATCAACAGCTTCATTGTTGGTGTATTTGTTCTGTATGTTGCTTGCAAAGGTAAAGTGAGTGAAAGGTCCTGCTCCTACTTGCAGATAACCTTTCTGCATATTACCTACCCGACCAAGGAAATATATAGGTATATCAACGCCAAACGACCAGAGATGGTTCTTGGAGTGTCCGTCGCCGAAATGATTCTGTTCTGCGGTAAAAACAAGTCTGCCTTGTATAGCGAAGTGCTTAGTTACACGAAAATCAATGAAACCACCTATGTCACCTCCTGCTTTCATGTAGGAAGACAATGTCTCATGATTTGCAGTAAACATGAAGTTGCTTATATTGGCACATCCTATGAGACCGCCCGACACCACCTTCGGCAATTTATTCTGATCAAGCGAGTCAAGCGAATGCTCGATATCCCAGTTACGTATATCTGACTGCATCTTTAGCAACTGTTCCTGATTCCATTGCCGCGCTTTCTCAACTCTGCTAAGTGAGTCCTCCGGCAAAATCTGACAACAAGCAATCAGCGTTACCGACAAGCTGAGAAACAACAGTAAAAGTCTTTTCATGATATTACGGTATTAGAGAATTATTACAAAGCAAATATTATTGTCACTTTTACGCCGTTTCTACCCCATGCACCTATCTTGCGACGGTGTATGCCATCAGGCAGCAGATAGTCGTTATAGGTGAGTCGGCGTACATAGTCAATACGAACGAACTTCAATATGTTTTCAAGTCCAGCAGTTATCTCCATATACGGTAGTTTGCCAAAAGGCGAACTGGTATAACCTGCAATATATTCTCCGTTGGCATCGTATCTTGCATTGTCGGGGAACTTATACAGATCATAACCTCCTTCAAGATAAGGATTATTCTTACTTGTCAAACCACCATAGATACCTGAGAAAGATATCACACCACGGAGTTTTAGACGGTTGATACCCGGAATACGATTCAAAATCCAACCTTTAAAGTGATATGTCAAGTAAAGCGATACATACTGATCCATCATAAACTCCATAGGTTGCATAAGGTTGAACGTATTGTGACCGAGGAAGAATGACGGTGCAGTGGTAGTAGGTGAATATAGTTTCGTAAACGGCACCTTGTTCCACGTGATACCAGTCTGAATACGTGCATCCAGACAGCCAAAAGAAGAGAACCAGAAACGCTTCTCAGCAGTGAGTTCAGTGCGGTTATAGAAGAAACCTCTGCCTCCGTACATGCGGTCATCCAAGTATCCTATCTTATGATTGATACTGATTATAGGAGCATCCTGTTCAAGCGTAAACGGAGTCTCCACACCCATGCGGTTGATGGGGAAATCCGAGCCAGGAGAGTATCGTAACTCCAAGCCTAACTCATAGTTGTTATACGAGCGGACATTCTGCGTAGCAGCAGGTTTGCCAAGACTGTTATATGTAAGCACGCGGTCATAGCGCATAGCACCTGCTGCCTCGTTGTTCTCGAAATCGAAATTGGCTTTCAATGTAAGACGGTTGGGCCACTCTTTCATGTAATATGCCCGAGCGCGGAAGACATATTGATAGTTTTTCATTTCCGGCTTGGTCATGTGAATTGACATAAGAATATTATCTCTATCCAATATGCCCACCAATTCACCAGGTTCTTCAACGTCATACTGCGCAGACACCGCAATATAGTGACGCAGTGGTTCGTATTGGTGATATTTCTTCTTGTGGAAGGAATACATGAGTGTGGCATTGTACTTGGGACGCAAGTCACCTGTACCGAAAGCCGCATATCCAGAGAAGAACAAGTTGCGGTTGACATTTGCAGTAGTTGTGCCACCAACACGCAGACGAACACCTTCAAGAAGGTTCCACGACACGAAGTCATATATTGGGCCAAAATCCCATTTCGATTCACCCCAACGAATAGAAGGAACAGTTGCCACATATTCAGTAGTGAGCGCATCAACAAGCATAATTAGCGAATTGAAACGGGGTGTCCGCTTGAATTCGTTAAGCATATCCATAACAGAAGATTCGTAGAAACTCAGAGGTTCGGGACGGATTAGTTCCCATTCTGCTAAATCTTCGCGTACAGACAATGTGTCATATGTTGAACTGTTGAGAGTGTCAACAGGAAGCATGGATGAGAACACCTTCTTGTCAATCTCACGTTCGAAGTCGAAACTATTGTATATTTTAGTCTGTCGTGCAAGCAGTGTTTTCTTGCGGTTAATGATATAGAACTTGCAGTAGGTCTGCATTCGCTCAGGCGCCCACAAACCATTATCAAGACGCTGGTATTTGTATTCAACAGAGAAATCGCTAACAAAGTTTAGGTTAATATGCGGAGGTATGTTGATGGCATACTTCTTCAGTTTGTAGGTTGAGTCATTAACAATATAAAGGTGTCCTGTGAATGAAAAACTCTCCGAGTTGACAGGTACGAAAGCAAGGTCAATGCACTGTTCTCCTTCCATCATGAGAGTATCCATGATATAGTACTGATAGTAACTTACAGCGAGTGGACCTGAGAGAGGTGAAACAAAGCGATTGAAAAGCAGTTCAATATTATCTTGTGTGATGTCGATATCCACGAATACAGCATCAAGATTCTTGCGTAGCGACTCAGTGGAGAGCATGTCCTCCAAACCGAAGATACGTTTGCGCTTGAGTATCGTCTTCTCGCGGTGAGGCTTTTTCTGATAATATTCATCGGCTATCCTCTCGCGGATTGAGACAGTAATAGAAGGATAGACACCTGTTGTATCGATGTATTTCTTAACGAAGTCACAACTATGCCAGAAACCCTTATCGAAGTTAGGAGTGAAGTTGTCAAGCGCAAACGAGTTGCGGGTGTATGTGTCAGCCACATAGTGGTCTGATGTCTTGGCGTTGAATGAATCCTTGTGAGCAATCACATTGCGTATTAGTTCCACAGCAGGATTGCCTTTGCGTTTATATTGCTGTTTTCTGCGTTTGGGAGTGACAACAATATCCTGCAAACCATAAACATCAGGTTGCATCTTCACCTTCACATTCTTGCGCTGCTGTCCTTTTCGCAAGGTAAGCATCTCTGTCTTGAATCCCATCATCTGGAAGTTCAGTGTGGTATAACCCTCACTGTTGTACAGACTGAAATTGCCATCAGCGTCAGATGTTGTGCCAATACCAGTGGATAGTTGTTCTTCACTGGTTGGTTTGATGAAATATATCTGCACAAAAGGCAGCGGTTCACCGCTTTCGGCATCAACGACAATACCACTGATACCGGTTTTGGTGTTCATCGTCTGGGCAAAGAGAATGCTGCCAGTGCCCAGCAATAGACATATCACTATGTTTCTTAGTCTGCTCATTGGTTATTTAACAATAAACCAGCATCCTGCCATTATCAGGATTACTCCCAACCATTGAGTCCATACCACGGTTTCGCCGAACAGAACCAGACCGCACAACATTCCTATAACGAAGCCTATACTTGTCAAAGGATAGATAATTGAGAACGGATACACCTTGAGCATGTATAACCATAAAAGATTAGTGACAATAATCAGAATAATGCCTATGAATATTCCCCAGTTGAGTATTATCTGGTGCCATATACATGAAGCAGTCCAACGAAAGTCGGAGACCTTCTGCATGCCGTATTTGAGGAACATCTGTCCTGCAATCATAGTGGCGGCCTGTATTAACGATGTAAGAACGAGAATTAACTTTGACATAGTGTGTGTGTTAGATTTTGTTATTTTACTTCTTCAACCCCTGTTTGTGGCTTACAATTATGTCTTTGTATCTGTCTATAACCTCTTCAACCACATTCTCCCATGAGCGTGAAAGTGTAATAGAGGCATTGATGCCTGTCTGACGAGCCACGTCAGGATTTTCCATCAGGTATTTAATCAGCATTGCATATTTAGAGATGTCATTGGGTGTCATAAAACCATTATATCCATCTTCTATTTCCGATGCTGCTGTGGAGCCTGCCAACAATACTGATGGTGTCCGCATTGCAGCAGCTTCACGAATGACCAATCCGAATGTATCGTAAGTAGAAGGGAACATGAACAGGTCAGCAGCTGCATAGTAACGTTTCAGCAACTCGCGGTTCTGCATCATGCCAAGAAGTATGATTTTGTTGTCAAGACCATGCTTCTTGACGAACTGGCGAATTTCACTTTCAGCATAACCTCTGCCTATCATATAGAACCTGAAAGGTAGATGACTAATTTGAAGAAGAGCATCAAGAGTAAACCTGATATTTTTCTCCCAAGTGAACTGACCTACATACAGAAGCATTGTCTGGCCGCTGTGCAACCCCAGTTCTGCTCGCATGGAGATTCGCATCTTCTCTATCACCGGTTCTGGCGTTACGAAGTCGTTGCCGTTACTAACCACCTCCACATGACCTTTGTAGCCGTATTCTCGTAATGTGGGTTCAACCGCCGTCTGAGGTATCCACACCTCGTCAGCCTGCTCATAGAACTGAATAACACGCTTCACTGCATAGTCAACAAGTTGCCGGCATTTCACGGCATGCTCAAAGTCCTGACGGTACTTAGAGTGAAAAGTTGCCACTATGGGAATATTCTGCTGTCTGCCTGTACGCAATGCCAGCATACCTGTCGTGAATGGACAGTGAGCATGAATAAGTTCGAACTGCAGCGTATTGAACAGGTGTTTGAAGGACGAATCGAAATGCGGCAAACCATACCTGTAGGGAGCTCGACCCGGAATAGGTACAGAGAAAAAACTGTATAGGGGATAGGTCAAGTCGGCGGGGAATTCCGGCGCGTACGGTGTAACCACACATACATCCTGCCCTTTTCTACTCAACCAGTCAGCATAGTTCTTTGCTGTCAATGCAACACCATCGAGAATAGGCGGGAAATTATCATTAAAGATTCCTATCATCAGTATCAGCAGTTTAACATCTTCATTTTGGGGACTGCAAAGGTACTCTAAAAAATGCATATATGCAACAACAATGCCATATCAGAGGATAGAATCCCGAGAAGTCATAATGGAATCTTAATTACGGGCACACGGCTTTTATCTGTGCCTGAATAGCAGTGGAATTGGAGACGAGTGGTAGTCTAAGGATATTCTGTATGAGTCCTTTCTGTGCAAGCACCGTCTTAATACCGGCAGGATTGCCTTCCTTGAAGAGCAAATAAATCAAGCGCTGATAGTCATCCTGCAGTTGTTGTGCCTTACCATAAGTATTGTGGACTATCTCACGAAAATCGGCAGTGTATGCATTGCTTGCTACAGAAATGAGTCCGTCGGCACCAGCCTGAATTAGTTGGTATGCAATAGCATCGTCACCTGAGATGACGAGGAAATGCTGCCGTCTTACATCGCTATCTCTCAATTGAATAAGCGATTGTATTTGCTCCACGTTGCCTGACGCCTCTTTGATGCCGATAATCATGTCGGGGTTAGCGTCGTATATCCTGATAACCGTCTCAGGCAGCATATTGACTCCTGTACGCCCGGGAACATTGTAAAGTATGACAGGCAGCGGAGATGCCTGTGATATGGCAAAGAAATGTTGATAGAGTCCTTCCTGCGAAGGTTTGTTATAGTACGGGCAGACACTGAGGACGGCATCGTATCCGCTGAGGTCTTCTGACATTAAAGCCTCGCATACAGCAGCGGTGCACTTGCCTCCCATGCCAACCACAAGAGGTAACCTGCCTGCAACTTTATCCCTGACATACCTGCGCACCAGACGTTTCTCAGAGCGTGTCATAGTTGCAGCTTCAGCGGTAGTACCAAGTACAACAAGATAGTCGGCACCCTCCTCTATCTGCTTTTCAATAAGTACACTAAGCGCATCGTAGTCAATGCTCATGTCTTCGTTAAACGGAGTGACAAGGGCGGTACCAAGTCCTCTGAGTCTTCTTGTGTCTGTCATTTTCTGTTTATATTTTGGAGATAATAAGTTATCTGGTCAAATAAAAATGCAGGATCATCGTTCTGGTTAAGCATCACCATAAAGTCTGCGATATAGGGTTCTGCTACCTGTCGGGAGACCTTCAAGTCAGTGTCTGAAAAGAGCAGTAGATAACGGAGGGGCAGAATGTCATGCATACTCAAGTCAATAACCACATCGAAATGCATTCCGGCAAGATCCTTGAGATGGTTTTCTTTAGGTTTGTGAAACAGATTGATATCACTTCTTGACAGCACACGATAGTCACGCAGGATAGCAGAGAGACTCTTCTTTGAATCTAAATAACCCCACGCGGTGACCTCTTTCCCCTGTTGCTGGAGTTCCTTTATCAACTGTTTTATCTGGATGTTCTTCTCCGTGATATCGCTCTCGAAGAGCAAAAAGACTGTTTTCACGTCAGTCCAGTTGATGAACGCATGCTTGCGCGGGCGTTGTTTTCGCAAACAGTAGTTGAATATCTTTTCCCTTATGCTCATGATGATTGTTTTCTTAAGTTAAGTCTTTGGAGTCTATCAACTCTAAGAATTCATCTTCTGACATTATCTGCACTCCGAGTTGGTTTGCCTTCTCGAGTTTCTGCGGACCCATATTGTCGCCTGCGAGTATGAAACTGGTGTTCTTGCTTACGGCCCCGGTGTTCCTGCCGCCGTGTTGTTCTATCAGGTCTTTGTATTCCTCCCGACTGTGGTGCGAGAATGTGCCTGAGATGACAATCACCTTGCCTGCAAGAATATTTGAATATTCTACAAATTGAGCAGTCTGCAACTTATCGGAAGATTCCAATTGCACACCGACTGCACTCAGACGCTCTACTATGCTTATATTCTCCGCCTTGCTGAAATACCTCTGTATGCTTTCCGCTATCTGGATTCCAACATCTTCCACTTCGGTGAGTTGTTCAACAGTCGCCTGGCGAAGCATGTCAACCGATGTGAACCGCCTTGCCAGTTTCTTTGCTGTGGTCTCACCGACCATGCGTATTCCGAGGGCAAAAAGGACTCTGCTCCAAGGCACCTGCTTCGACTGCTCAATGCCATGCAAGATATTCTGTGTAGCCTTCTGCTGAAAACCTTCAAGTGAAAGTATGTCATCATAACGGAGGTCGTAAAGGTCTGCGACATTGCGTATCAGTCCTTTCTCGAAGAAGAAGTCGATGGTCTCACTGCCCAAGCCATCGATGTTCATTGCTTTTCGTGCGACGAAATGCTCAATTCTGCCTTTCTGCTGCGGAGGACAACCTTCCTCATTCGGGCATCGCCATGCAACCTGCTCTGGATCACGCACAAGCATAGCACCACATTCAGGGCAATGACTGATAAATTGGTAAGCATACTGACCACCTGATTCTTGCCTCCTACTTTCCACACCTGTTATCTTGGGTATTATCTCGCCGCCTTTCTCCACCCACACCATGTCACCTTCCTGAATGCCGAGTTGGTGTATAAAATCTTCGTTGTGGAGTGTCGCGCGTTGTACCACAGTACCGCTGAGTTGCACAGGTTCAAGGTTGGCAACGGGTGTCACTACACCCGTTCTACCGACCTGATAGGTTATCTTCTTTAGCATAGTGAGTTGTTTCTCTGCAGGAAATTTGTATGCTATCGCCCAGCGTGGTGTCTTAGCGGTATAACCCAACTGCTTCTGTAGATTGAGGTCGTTCACCTTCAGCACTATGCCATCGGTAGCTACAGGAAGGTTCTTACGTTCAGTATCCCAGTAACCTATGAAATCCATTATTTCATCAATAGAGTGGCATACACGTATTGCATCCGACACCTTGAACCCCATAGCCTTTGCTACTTCAAGACAACCGAAGTGAGTGTCGGATGGTTCATCGTCGGCAATGAAATAATAGAGATATGCATCAAGTCCACGCTTAGCCACTATGCGAGGGTCTTGCAGTTTGAGTGTACCCGATGCAGCATTTCTCGGATTCGCAAACAGAGGTTCTTCCTGCTCTTCGCGTTCTTTGTTGAGACGTTCGAAACTTTCCCAGGGGAGAAGTATCTCACCGCGTATCTCGAAACTCTGAACATTAAACTTTGAACTCTCAACCTTCCACGGAATTGAACTTATGGTCTTCACGTTGTCAATCACATCGTCTCCTCGTGTACCGTCACCACGGGTGAGAGCATGAGTGAGCACACCGTGTTCATACCAGAGCGAGATGCTGAGTCCATCATATTTGAGTTCGCAAACTATCTCAGGATTGATATTTATATCCTTGCATACACGTTCATACCAGTCGTGTATCTCCTGCTCGGAGTATGTGTTGGCAAGCGAGAGCATAGGATGACGATGCCCCAGTTGGCGGAACCCGTTTTTCTGACTAAGGTCTGAACCTACACGCTGAGTAGGCGAATTTTTGTCCGCCATCTCAGGATGAAGCGCTTCAAGGTCTTGCAAACGACGCATCTTGCGGTCGAACTCACGGTCAGAGAGTGTAGGTTGCGACAACACATAGTACTTGTAGTTTGCCTTGTCAAGTTCGCGCCGCAGAGCAAGTATCTCTTCTTTTTCCGCTGCGCTGTTGTCAGGTATGTCAAACAAATCCAACTGCATGCAATCAGAGTATCATTAGTTTCTTTTGCTTCACTTCACCTTTGGTGTAGATATTAATGATGCATATTCCGTGCATCGACTGCGGTAGCGCGAAATAACTGCTTGTTATCCTGCCCTCATAAACAAGCAGACCCATCGAGTTATACAGGCGATAATATCCGTCTTCTGCATCTTTAATTACTATCAAACCGTTCTCCACTTCCACCTCACTATCATGAATAACCTCTGTACCCAGACACAGACCTACTATCACAGGGTCGTGGTCGGAGCAACGGAACATAGTCTCGTCCGACGAGGTGTAACTGTAACTTCTGTCTTCATCTGAGTTAATATGATATGCCTGCATACCAGTCACTTGCTTGAGCATAGACTCGCTTGCAAGAGCATGGTCAAGATAACCTGCAAGGTTATTAAAAACATAACTATATGAAGTGTCTCTGTGGAAATAGCGGTGCAAGTCTGTCATTCCACCATCTGTAAGTATGCGTATAGGGTCTTCTTTTCCATACGCGTTGAGGTCACCCATAATCAGTATATCCTCGTCTCCATAAAAGTTGCTGCTTGTCTGGCAGTCGGAGAGCACCGAAGAAGCCTCTTCCTTGCGTGACTGGTTGAAGATGCCCTGACCGTCGCCCTGGTCTTGGTCACCATCCACTTTCGGAGTACCAGACTTAGCCTTGAAGTGGTTGAGTGAGAAGATAAACACCTCGCCTGTCTCCAACTCCTTAAACGCCTGCATCTTCTTGCGGTTCCGAACACCTGTCTCATTGTTACGCATGCTGCCTACAGGTTCCACTGTCTCAGTGCAATATACATAACCGGACTTTGTGAATGTACCATTAGCGCTCATGCCATCGTCAATCCATGTGTAATGTCGACGAGTCTCTTTAGAGAGCGACTCCGCAAGTTTCTTCAGCGCACCCTGACCTTGCTCCACCTCCACAAAACCGAACACGTCGGCTTTTATACGTTTCAGAGCCTCCATTATCTTCGTATGCTGACGCCTCTGGTACTCTGTCGTTGTAGGCCCTTGCGAACCGCTACCAAGGTTCTCCACAAGGTAGTACTGCAAGTTGAAGGCACATACAAGCAGAGTATGTTTGCCTCGCAAATCCACCGTCGGGTGTTGCTTGGAGAGTATCTCGCGGGTGTTGCTACTTATTGTTCCGCTCTTGTACTGCAAACTGCTGGTGCTTGACACAGTCACCGTCAGGTTGTCTATTCGCTCGCCTGTACGGTGATAACCGCTAAGACCGCTAAGACTGACAGTGGCATTGCTGTTCAGCGATATGACAGTATTGTATTCGTCACTCAGAGGTATAGCCTGGTTGGTTGGAGAAAACAGACGACGCGGAGCAACAAAAATCCCCCCCTTCACCGAACATATATAAAACGGCACATCGAACTTTACCGTTTGACCTTTATATGATGACAGTTGTGACGGTGACCATATCTCAGGGTCACCGATATGAACTACGGTATCAGCGAACACTGTCGATACCGACATGACTACCGATATAACAAGAAGTACAAGATGACATTTCATAATATACATTTTTTCAACCTACAAAGATATGGAAAGTTTTCCGCATGACAAAATAAAATATCAACCCTTGCGTAAATTCAACTCTTTTCGTACCTTTGCAAGCGGATAAAAAGCAACTGATATCCTCTCCTAATGAACATCAACCATGACAACATATCAACGTTTCTAAAGAAATGGATTCTCAACAAGTATGTGCTCACTTGTCTGGTGTTTGCTGTCATTATGGTTTTCTTTGGAGAGCAAAGTCTAGTCAACAGAGTACGGCGTGCCGCTCAGATTTCGGCTCTAGAAAAAGAACGTGACGCCATAAAAGGGCAGTCAGAGAAATACAAACACGACATAGAACTGCTTAACCAAAACACCGACAGCCTGGAACGCTTTGCGCGCGAGCACTACTATATGCATACTGACAACGAAACCGTATATCTGATTGAAGAATGAAACGTTTACACACCATACTCATTTCTGTCTTTGCACTGCTGCTTATTGCTGGAGCATTACTCTTCACGCTTGACATACCTTATGCGGAATATGTCTTTGCCGCTGGTGCAGTGCTTGCAATAATGCAGGCTTTTGTATATGCATTGCAGAACAAGACCGATGACAGACGCATTGCGCGACTGCACAGACTAAACTTTGTTGCTTCTCTGTTTCTTGGCGTAGCTGCATGGCTTATGTTCATGCACAACACTTCGTGGGTACCCTTTGTGCTTATCTACGCTCTCATAGTCTTCTTCCTCAGCTTACGCTCCCCTAACACTTAACATCACACCCAATGGCTACCACACCAGTCGCCCATATTGAACTTTAGAAACAATATAGCATTAAACTTTTAAGCCTTGAATATCATATTGAATCATACCATTTTAGGAATTGATCCAGGTACTACATACATGGGTTGGGCGGTGCTACATACAGAAGGCAATAAGGTGAATATTGCAGACTTCGGAGTGCTTGACTTACACAAACTGGAGAACCACTACGAGAAACTGCAGAAGATATTCTTCTTTGTGCAGGAGGTGATAAAGAAGTACGAACCTACCACTTTCGCTGTGGAGACGCAGTTTGTAGATAAGAACGTACAGACTATGCTACGCCTTGCGCATGGTCAGGGAGTGGCTATAGCGGCAGCATTGTCGTGTGACCTGCCTGTAAACGAATACTCACCCATGAAGGTAAAGATGGCGATTACCGGCAACGGACACGCTTCGAAAGAACAGGTAGCAGGTATGTTGCAACGTTTCCTGCATATTCCTGCAGAGGACATGCCTAAGAAACTTGATGCCACCGATGCTCTTGCCATAGCCTATTGTCATCATCTTCAACTTGGTTCACCACTGTCAGACAGCATCAAATACAAGTCATGGGCTGACTTCGCCAAACGCAACTCAGGCAAAGTGCATAATCCCAAATAACATAGTGAAGCAGCAAGATAGGGCGACCACACCGGGTTGCCCCTACATTAAACAGAAAAGCATTATTTTTTCCTCTTGTGTATTTGCAGTTTTAGTTTTACCTTTGCAGCGTGAATCAAACGAATCACTTAAATATCACAACATAAACTAAACAACTTAAAACTTACAAATTATGGCTTATAAGATTGGTAACGACTGTGTCGCTTGCGGTACTTGCATCGACGAATGCCCTATGGGTGCTATCTCTGAGGGTAACATCTATTCTATCGACCCCGATATGTGCACCGAGTGCGGCACATGCGCTGACGTTTGCCCAAGTGGCGCTATCAGCAAATAAGAATAGCAGAAACAGGCAACAGCGGGTTAATCGAACAAAGGGTAACCCGCTTTTTTTGTAGTTAAATGCTACGCTGTGCCGTGCTCAAGGTTTAAAAGGTCTTCTTTTCCTAACAGAAAAGCGTAACAAGACATACCATAATGAAGATTACAAGCAACACTATACTCAAGACACAACAACCGAACCCATAACTTGAAAAGAAGTTTTTGTATTTGAAAGTATCGTTGATTAGACTCGATGTGTCGTATTCGCCAATAGATAATCACAATAGTCAGAGTAAGAAAAAAATGTCAAAACCTCCACAAAAAAACACAATATTTTGTAATGTCAGGGTTGCAAATATGAATATATTACACTACCTTTGCACACAGATTATTATTCAGTGTTATATACGAAATAACAATGCACTAAACCACTAAATATCAAACATCTAATGCTTGACACTTTCTTTGATACACATAAATATCTGATTGATCACGTTGAAGCTCTTGTCAGACGTCGTCTGATGGACGAAATCGACTGGAGCAACCGCCTAATCGGTATCAAAGGTTGCCGCGGAGTAGGCAAAACCACATTTCTCCTCTCCTACGCAAAAGAGCATTTCGGCTCCGCAAAAGAGTGTTTGTATGTCAACCTGAATAATTTTTATTTTACTAAGCACTCTCTTCCCGAGTTTGCAGGCGAATTTGTAGCTAACGGAGGCAAGACACTACTGCTTGACCAGATATTCAAATACCCCGACTGGTCGCATGACTTGCGTATGTGCTACCAGCAATATCCAAACCTGCATATTGTGTTCACCGGCTCTACCGTGATGCGTCTTACAGAGGAGAATCCCGACCTCCAGAATATTGTCAAAATGTACAATCTGCGAGGACTCTCTTTCCGCGAATACCTCAACCTGCAGGCAGGTAAGTCGTTCCCCGTATATACGCTTCAGCAGATTATAACAGGACACGAGGAAATAGCACGCCGAGTGGCGGCAGAAGTCAACCCATTGTGGTACTTTCCCGACTATCTGCATCACGGCTACTATCCCTTCTTCCTTGAGAAACGCAATTTCACGGAAACTCTGTTAAAGACCATGAATATGATGCTCGAAGTGGACATACTGCTCATCAAACAGATTGACATTGCCTATTTGGAGAAGATACGCCGGCTACTCTACATCCTGATGGAGGAAACACCGTGTCCACTCAACGTAAGCAGACTGTCGGACGAAATAAATACATCGCGTGCCACCATCATGAACTATATCAAGTACCTGAAAGACGCACGATTGCTCAACCTACTATATGTGGAAGAGAAGCAATATCCACAGAAACCTCAGAAAGTGTATATGCAGAACACCAATCTGCTTTACGCATTGCCTACACGTCATGTAAGCGAACTGACTGTAGCAGAGACTTTCTTCTACAACGCATTGCATGCATGCCACAAAGTGAATGCAACTGACCGCACCGCGCAATTTATGGTGGACGGCAAACAATACTTCAACGTGGCAGAACGTGTCACTCAAAAAG
The DNA here is from genome assembly GCA_905234685.1 of Paludibacteraceae bacterium. Lineage (GTDB taxonomy): Bacteria > Bacteroidota > Bacteroidia > Bacteroidales > Paludibacteraceae > Colicola. Next base: position 2,016 of record CAJOIR010000035.1, on the reverse strand, counting down.
CCTCGTTCCGACTCACCGCCATAAGCAACATGGAAATAGGCAAAAACAACCGCATTCCACTTTGGCTTTTCGGCTTTTTATATTGAATAACAATAACAACATACTAACATACAAACAAACACAAATCTTATGGCTAAAGAAAAGAAATTCCAAACCATGGACGGCAACCAGGCCGCGTCGCATATCGCGTATATGTTCACCGAGGTGGCTGCTATCTATCCTATCACCCCGTCATCGCCGATGGCGGAGAACGTTGACGAATGGGCTGCAGCCGGACGCAAGAACATGTTCGGCGAGACCGTCCTCGTACAGGAGATGCAATCCGAGGCAGGCGCGGCTGGCGCGGTGCACGGCTCACTCTCGGCCGGAGCCCTCACCACCACCTTCACCGCCTCACAAGGTCTGCTCCTGATGATTCCGAACATGTACAAGATTGCCGGCGAACTGCTGCCGACCGTCTTCCATGTGTCGGCTCGTACCCTTGCCAGCCATGTGCTCTGTATCTTCGGTGACCACCAGGACGTGATGGCATGCCGCCAGACCGGTTTCGCCATGCTCGCTGAAGGCTCGGTGCAGGAAGTGATGGATCTCGCAGGTGTTGCCCACCTCGCTACTATCAAATCGCGTGTTCCGTTCCTCAATTTCTTCGACGGTTTCCGCACCTCGCACGAGTATCAGAAAGTAGAGGTCGTTGATATGGAAGACCTCCGTCCGCTCGTTGATATGGAGGCTCTGCAGGCCTTCCGCAACCGCGCCCTCTCGCCTATGCGTCCTGTGATGCGCGGTATGGCTGAGAACCCCGATGTGTTCTTCACTCACCGCGAGTCATGCAACCCGTATTACAACGAGGTGGCTGACATCGTTTCGGACTATATGGACAAGATCTCGGAGATCACCGGCCGCAAGTACCGTCCGTTCTCATACTACGGCGACCCCGAAGCAGAGAATATCATCATCTGCATGGGTTCGGCTTGCGAGGCTATCCGCGAAGTCATCGACTACGAGGCTCAGAAGGGCAAGAAACTCGGTATGATCAATGTTCACCTCTATCGTCCGTTCTCGCTCAAATATCTGCAAGAGGCTCTGCCTAAGTCGGTTAAGCGTATCTGCGTTCTCGACCGTACCAAAGAGCCGGGTGCTAACGGCGAACCGCTCTATCTCGATGTAAAAGACGCTCTCGACGAACTCGGACTCCAGAATATCATCGTTGTCGGCGGCCGTTATGGTCTTGGCTCCAACGATACCACTCCGGCACAGATGCTCGCAGTATTCGAGAACCTCGCTCTGCCGCAGCCGAAGAACCACTTCACCGTGGGTATCAACGATGATGTAACCTTCACCTCACTGCCTGTAGGCGAAGAGATTGCGATGGGCGGCAAGGGTATGTTCCAAGCCAAGTTCTACGGTCTCGGTGCCGACGGTACTGTAGGTGCCAACAAGAACTCCGTGAAGATTATCGGCGACACCACCGACAAATACTGCCAGGCTTATTTCTCGTATGACTCGAAGAAATCCGGCGGTTTCACCTGCTCGCACCTGCGTTTCGGCGATGAGCCTATTCACTCCACTTACCTCGTTACCACGCCTAACTTCGTGGCTTGCCACGTTCAGGCTTATCTGCACATGTACGATGTTACACGCGGTCTGCAGAAGGGTGGCACGTTCCTGCTGAACACCATCTACGAGGGTGAGGAGTTGGTGCGTTTCCTGCCTAACAAGGTGAAGAAATACTTTGCCGACAACGACATCAAGGTTTATTATATCAACGCTACCAAGATTGCGCAAGAGATTGGTCTGGGCAACCGCACCAATACCATTCTGCAATCTGCTTTCTTCCGTATCACCGGCGTTATCCCTGTTGAGAAAGCCGTTGAGGAGATGAAGCACTTCATCGTTAAGTCCTACGGCAAGAAAGGTGAGGATGTGGTTAACAAGAACTATGCAGCCGTTGACCGCGGTGGTGAGTATCACGAGCTCGCCATCGATAAGGCTTGGTCGCAGCTTGACGCAGCCGCT
>CAJOIR010000034.1 GCA_905234685.1 Paludibacteraceae bacterium | reverse complement strand
TTCTATGTTGGTAGCGGCTTTTACAGCCCCTGGTTGCCACGCTGCATCCTCATTCTCTTTCTTAATTCGTGCCAGACGGTCAAGTTGAACCTGAATAGCTGTATCTTCTATCTTTTCAAAGAGTAACTCGGGAGTGCCGAGTTTGTGACCTGACTTGAGGATATCAATGCTGCCAAGCTGATTCCACTCAAGACTATCAATGGCAAGCATATTCCTTAGTTTCTCCGATGAGAAAGGCAGGAAGGGCTCAAAGGCTATACTCAGGTTGGCGGCAATTTGCAATGCCAGATTGAGTATTGTGCCTGTTCGATTAATGTCGGTCTTTGCTAGTTTCCAGGGTTCGGTATCGGCAAGATATTTGTTGCCTATGCGGGCAAGATTCATTGCCTCCTTCTGTGCATCACGGAAACGGAAACAATCAAGCAACTCCTCCACACGCGACTTAATGTCGGTAAACTCAGCTATAACCTGTTTGTCAGCATCGGTCAGGCTGCCTTGCTCCGGCACTATACCGTCAAAATACTTGTTCGTCAGCACTAGTGCACGGTTTACGAAGTTGCCGTATATAGCCACTAACTCGTTGTTGTTGCGTGCCTGAAAATCAGACCATGTGAAATCATTGTCTTTGGTTTCAGGCGCATTGGCGGTAAGTACGTAGCGCAATACATCCTGCTTACCGGGGAAATCGTCAAGGTATTCGTTAAGCCATACAGCCCAGTTGCGAGAAGTTGATATCTTGTCGCCTTCCAGATTCAGGAACTCGTTGCTCGGTACATTGTCAGGCAGTATATAACTACCTTCAGCCTTAAGCATAGAAGGAAATACGATGCAGTGGAACACTATGTTGTCTTTGCCGATGAAATGAATGAGTCGGGTTGACTGGTCTTTCCACCATGTCTCCCACTTGCCGTATTTCTCACCTATCGGCGCATCAAACCACACATATAGCACTTTTCCTTCCGCTCCCTCTACAGGCACCGGAATGCCCCAGTTCAGGTCACGCGTGACCGCTCTCGGACGCAGTCCGCCGTCAAGCCAAGACTTGCACTGACCGTACACATTCGGGCGCCATTCCTTATGCTCTTCCAGAATCCACTGCTCAAGCCACTGCTGATATTGGTCCAATGGCAGATACCAGTGTGAAGTGGCTTTTTTTGTCAGAGGGTTACCATTCACTGCATTGTAGGGATTGATCAATTCGTCAGGAGAGAGAGTTCGACCGCATTTCTCACACTGGTCACCATATGCTCCTGCAGCGTGGCAGTGAGGGCATTCGCCGCGTATGTTACGGTCGGTAAGGAACTCCTGTGTCTCTTCGTCAAAGAACTGTTCGGTGGTCTGCTCTATGAATTTGCCTTCGTCATACAACTTGCGGAAGAAGTCGGAAGCAAATTTGTGGTGTATAGCCGATGTGGTACGGCTATAGACATCAAAAGAGATGCCGAAGCGCTCAAAACTGTCTTTAATAAGATTGTGGTAACGATCAACAACCTCCTGTGTAGTGATACCTTCTTTCTTTGCCCTGATAGTCACAGGCACTCCGTGTTCATCTGAGCCTCCTACAAACAAAACGTCTTCACCACGAAGGCGCAGATAACGCACATATATATCTGCCGGCACATATACTCCAGCGAGGTGACCTATATGCACAGGCCCGTTGGCATAAGGCAGTGCCGATGTGACAAGTGTTCTCTTGAATGATTTCTCTGACATAATAATATATAAAGTATAATGGTTTGTCGTGTATGATTGACTGTTGCATCAAGTGGTTATATAGTCATTTCGTGTGTGAAAATTGACAAAAAAAACGCGGCTTGGCAATTATATTTGCTCAATTCAGGAAATGTCATTATCTTCGCACCCTGAAAAGTGTGTGCAAAGGTAAGCCAACTTTTCCGAATACGCAAGCAAAATGCCATGAGACGGGTTGTATATACTCTGCTACTAATACTGACAAGCCTTGTTGCCGCAGCACAGGTGAAACATTACGTAACTTTCTCGGGTCATCTGGGAGAGGCTTCGTATCTTTATGACGTAACCAATGTGCCGTCCACATCAAGTCTTGGTGTCGGCGGAGGTATAGGTGTCGGTTACGAGTTGAAGTACGATGCCTTGCTATTCGACATCGGTCTTTCCTTCAACATGACACACAGCATAGCCAACGTTGGCAGACTTGACACCGTTTTCGCCGGTATGAAAGATGATGACCCATGGGGTAGCGACAAGTTTGACTATGTTTACCACCAGACACAGCGCAAAGATGCTTATTCCAACCTGTCACTCCAGGTACCTATAATGATTGGCGCCATGTTCAAACGCTTCTATTTCCTTGCAGGAGCCAAACTGGACTTGAGTGTGATGGCACGGGCAAAAGCCAAGGCTATAATATCTTCCGAGGCCGACTATGAAGCATACGGCATAGCACCACCCATGTCACATATACCGACATTTAACAACTATCCATTCATACAGAGGACTTCTGTCAAGTTCCAACCGCAGGTTATGGTGTCGGCTGAGATAGGATGGCGCTTGGGCGAGATAGCCACAGGCACAGGCTATGATGTGCCTAAGGCAAAACGCTATTGGCGTATCGCCCTGTTTGCTGACTATGGTTTGATGAACATGCTTGACAAAAGCGACAACCCAATTATTGAGTTCAATCAGGCTTCGAGCGGTGACATGAAAGACATCAAACTTCACAACATCTTCTCGACAAGCGATGCTGTAAAAGTGCAGAACCTGATGGTGGGAGTGAAAGCAACATATGTATTCCAATTGCCTGAACAAAAAGCATGTACCGTATGTCGTGACGCTTACAGAGGCACATCGGCAGGTAGCATGTCTCGCGGCAAAGGACGCATTGAATCAGACAGAATGCCTTCATTATAAACCATAGTGATCCTATAGTGATCCTATAGTCAACTTAGGATGAGCTTAAGATGAGCTTAGGATAGAATACGACTTGCCACTTCTATATTTTATATTTCTTTAGAGAGGATTTGCTCCAGTTCGTCTATTTTAACGGGCTGGATTTTGTCATCTATGGCAACTGAGATGTTTCCTGTCTCTTCTGACACTACAATAGCAAGAGCATTGGTCTTTTCAGCTATGCCGAGTGCGGCACGGTGACGCAAACCGTAATGCTGAGGTATCTGTGTGTTCTTCGACACAGGCAGTATGCATGCAGCGGAATACAAGCGGCCATCGCGTATGATAAGTGCTCCATCGTGAAGAGGAGTGTTTTTGAAGAATATATTTTCAATAAGGCGTGCACTAATGGTAGCATCAAGCATTTCGCCTGATTCGGCATACTCCCTCAAGTCCTGACCTCGGGTGATGACGATAAGCGCACCTGTCTTCTGTTTTGCCATATGTTTGCAAGCAAGCACTATCTGCATGATGTTTTTTTCCTCCGCTTTCTTCTGACGGTTTGTGTGGAAACTGCGATGAATAGCATCAAGCGAGAAGCGAGAACCTACACGCGAGAACAGAGAACGTATCTCGTCCTGAAAAATGACAATCAGTGCTATCGCGCCGACAGAAATGATACGGTCAAACAAAGCACCGCTGAGTTCCAGTGCAAGAACATAAGATACTATGAACCAGACAAGGATAAATGCCAATATTCCCCAGAACACATTAACGACCCCTGAGCGCTTGAGCAAGCGGAATGTCTCGTAGAGAATAACCGCTACAAGCAGAATGTCAAGTATATCCTTGAAACTTATCTGAAACCCCATATCACTTTGTTTGCATATATATTGTTATTGCTTCTTTTGCTTCTTTCACGTCATGAACCCGCAGTATATCCGCACCTTTTTGCAATGCTACCATGTGAGTTGCAGTGGTAGCATTGAGCAAGCCTTCCGCTGTTGTTCCAAACATTTTTTGCAACATCGACTTGCGCGAGACACCTACCAACACAGGTTTTCCAAATATTTCAAGGCAGTTAAGGTTTTTCAGTAAAAACCAGTTTTGGGCATAAGTCTTGTTAAAACCGAATCCCGGGTCGATTATTATGTCGGTCACTCCCGCTTGATAAAGAGTGTTTTTCTTTTTCTGCAACCAGTCTATTGAGTCCGACATATACTGTTCCTCTGTCTCGGCTTCGGATTCTCCACAGTATGTAAGTACGTACGGCACATTATATTCACATAGTACATCCGCCATCATCACGTCCGACATACCGCTGACATCATTGATTATCATAGGTCCGAATTCGCTTACTGCACGTCGGGCGATGCCGGCTCGAAAGGTGTCCACCGACAGCAACACCTCCGGCAGATGTTTGCGGACAACCGACAACGCAGTTCTTAGATTTTTCCATTCTGTATCTTCGTCCACGGGCACTGAATTAGGACGCGTTGAGCATGCGCCTATATCTATTATGTCTGCGCCGTCCGCTATCGCCTGCTCTGCGCGTTTTCTTATATCATCAGACGACATACACCGCGAGGCGGCATAAAAACTGTCGTCTGTAGCATTCACGATAGCCATCACCAGCGGTAGTGACAACTCACTCAGTTCGCCCCCTATGTTCAACACTCTTGTCAATGCGCTGCAAAAGTACAAATAAAAACTCATAATATGTATGAATATGATGTTATAAAGACTACTTTTTGACACTTTTTTTACGAAAAACACATTTTTTTGCATATTTTCGCAAGAATAATTGGTAATATCGGCAAAAATAATGTAACTTTGCAGGCTGAATGTTGTATATATGCGTAAAACGCACTTTTAGCATGTAGCATAACATAGCTGAAAAGATATAAGAAAACTATTAACTGACATAATTATGAACAAAGTAGTAAAACTATCAATTCTATCGTTTGTCATCGTATTTGGCGCATGCCAGAACAGAGAACTCAACACCAAGATTTCCAATACTACAGGATGGAACTATTATGATGAGCGTACAACCAATTTTGAGGCATTGGCGGATATCTCGGCAGGCATACCGACGGGTATGGTATCTATTCAAGGCGGTACTTTTATGGTGGGTGAAAAAGATGAGTTTATCACAGCTCCTCGCGATGCTTCGCAGCGTAACGTTACAGTAAGTTCGTTCTATATGGACAAATACGAAGTATCCAACCTTAACTGGCGTGAATATGTTCACTGGATGGAGGTTGTCTTTGCTGCTACCGCTCCTGAGTTGGTTAAGCAGGTTTTACCAGATACTACCGTTTGGCGCGAAGAAATGGCATACAATGAGCCTTATTTGGAGAACTATTTCCGTCATCCGGCATTCAGCTTCTACCCCGTTGTAGGTGTAAGTTGGAAGCAGGCAATGGCGTACTCGCGTTGGCGTACCGACCGCGTTAATGAACTTGCTCTTATACGCTCAGGTGCTATCCAGTATCCTGCATTCGGCGACCTGCAACCCACCGACGACGAGGCATACAAGGACGAATGGGAGACTATGTATCCTGGCTATTATATGGACGAAATAGAAGTTCCAGATCCTGATGACCCCGAAAACACTCTTACTATGTATCGTCCTTCTTATGAGTGGATTCGCGACAAGTTTGTGTTTAACACCCAGAAATACATCTATCGTTCCGACTATGTGCCAGAATATGGCAATAAGCCTAAGACAGACATATATGGTATGGAGCGTAAGGTTAACGTAGCCGATGGCGTGCTCGTGGTTGGCTACCGTCTGCCCACCGAAGCCGAATGGGAGTTTGCTGCCTATGCTCCAGTGGCTGGCGAAGACGGACTTACAGTGGAAGGCAAGGTCTATCCTTGGTCTGGCTATCATCCGAGAAACCTAACGAAAAAGCAACAGGGACAACTGCAGGCTAACTTCGTTCGCGGCAGAGGCGACATGATGGGTGTCAGCGGTGCCCTGAACGACAAATATGTCATCACTGCTCCAGTTGACGAGTATATGCCTAACGACTTCGGTCTGTACAATATGGCTGGCAACGTAAACGAATGGGTGCTTGATGTTTACCGTGAGACTTCTACTCAGGAGACAAGCGAGTACAACTCATTCCGTGGCAACATCTACTCACGTCCCAGAAAAACAGAGGGTGAAAACGGAACTATGGTTTATGCCATCGACTCTCTCGGCGGCATAGCACTTGAATTCGGAGGAGAAGACGACAAACGTGACTATAAAGATGGTGACTTCGCTTCGTTGCTCAACACCGACTATCCTCTCGACACTATTGGTATGGAGAATCTAGCAATGGTCAAGACCGATCCCACCGACATACTCGCCAACCGCATTACTAAATCAACACGCGTTTACAAGGGTGGTTCTTGGCGCGACCGCATCTATTGGCTCAACCCGAGCACACGCCGCTACCTTGACGAGAATAAATCGAGTAGCACTATCGGTTTCCGTTGTGCCATGTCAACTGTAGGCAACGAAATCCGATAAAACGCAATAAGCATATTGCACTTGTAAAATCAAAGAACCGTTGTGACATCACAATGGTTCTTTTTTTATTATTTTAAGACCTGTATTGGGAACCTCTACCTCGGTTAAAATGCATTCAAAAAATCGAAGCAGTATTAAGAAATGTCATAAAAAAAAGAAGGGTTGTCATCGCGACAACCACAATCTTTACTTAACCTTAAATCTAATACCATGAAAAACACGGTGCAAAAGTACAGCACTTTTTTGACATGTGCAAACATTTATATCAAAAAAACATGCTAAAAAGCATTATTTGTGATGAAAATTTAACTTTTGCAATCTATATGTGACAAAAATATATGTTTTTCTGGCATATTAGTTTGCCACAGAAAATAATTAGTGAAAAATATCCATAATAAATTTGTTCTTCCAGATTATTTGCAGTATTTTTGTAGTGCCTTAAGAAGGGCTAAATTTGAAGAATTGAATAACATAAAACATATCAGCAATGAAAACATTAGATTTGACCCAGTATGGTATCACCGGCGCAACGGTGAAGGCATACAATCCTTCTTATGAATATCTCTTTAAGGAGGAGACTAACCCAGCCCTGACCGGCTACGAAAAAGGTCAGGAGACTGAACTCGGTGCAGTGAATGTGATGACAGGTATCTACACCGGCCGTTCACCCAAGGACAAATACATTGTCATGGACGAAAACTCAAAGAACACCGTATGGTGGACCTCTGATGAGTACAAAAACGACAACCACCCCATGTCCGAAGAAGTCTGGGCGAAGGTAAAAGCATTGGCAGTAAAAGAACTCAGCGGCAAGGAACTTTACGTGGTTGACGCATTCTGCGGTGCCAACAAAGACACACGCATGGCAGTACGTTTTATTGTTGAAGTAGCATGGCAGGCTCACTTTGTAAAGAATATGTTCATCCAACCTTCCGAAGAGGAACTGAAGAACTTCAAGCCGGATTTCATCATCTACAATGCATCACTTGCCAAAGTTGACAACTACAAGGAACTGGGCCTTAACAGCGAGACCTGCATAGCCTTCAACACCACCAGCCGCGAGCAGGTAATCCTCAACACATGGTATGGTGGCGAGATGAAGAAAGGTATGTTCTCCATGATGAACTACTACCTGCCTTTGAAGGGTATTGCATCTATGCACTGCTCTGCCAACACCGACATGCAAGGTAGGAACACCGCCATCTTCTTCGGTCTTAGCGGCACAGGCAAGACCACTCTCTCCACCGATCCAAAGCGTCTGCTAATAGGTGACGACGAGCATGGTTGGGACGACAACGGAGTCTTCAACTTCGAGGGTGGCTGCTATGCCAAGGTCATCAACCTTGACAAGGAGTCTGAACCTGACATCTACAACGCCATCCGCCGCAACGCTCTGCTCGAGAACGTCACAGTGGACGAAAACGGCAAAATCAACTTCGCCGACAAGTCGGTAACTGAGAACACTCGCGTCAGCTATCCTATCGACCACATCGAGAAGATTGTTCGCCCAATCTCGGCAGGTCCTGCTGCAGAAAACGTCATCTTCCTTAGCGCCGATGCCTTCGGGGTACTGCCTCCTGTCAGCATATTAACTCCAGAGCAGACCAAGTACTACTTCCTAAGCGGCTTCACTGCAAAGTTGGCAGGCACCGAGCGCGGTATCACCGAGCCCACTCCTACATTCTCAGCATGCTTCGGACAGGCGTTCCTTGAGTTGCATCCAACCAAATATGCCGAGGAACTCGTAAAAAAGATGGAGAAGAGCGGTGCTAAGGCATATCTCGTGAACACCGGCTGGAACGGAACAGGTAAACGTATCTCTATCCGCGACACACGTGGCATCATTGACGCTATCCTCGACGGCAGCATCAAGTCTGCTCCTACAAAGAAGATTCCTTATTTTGACTTCGAAGTGCCTACCGCACTCCCAGGCGTTGACCCGAATATTCTCGACCCACGAGACACTTATGCTGATGCAACACAGTGGGAGGAGAAAGCAAAAGACCTTGCAGGGCGCTTCATCAAGAACTTCGTGAAATACACAGGCAACGAAGCAGGCAAGGCCCTAATCGCCGCAGGTCCGAAACTTGATTGATTTGCAGTTTGACGACAAACAATTGACAGTTGGTATCTTCGGATGCCAACTGTCAGTTTTTTACTGATGTCAGAAATCTTCACTTGCTGTCTGCAAGTATCACAGAGTCCATCATTATGTCATGACGGCTGTGAGGCAGTTTGTCCACCAATTGAAATTTGTAGCCCACTCCAATTTTTCTTGTGTGGCGCAGTGAACCGAGAAAACGGTCGTAATACCCGCCTCCTCTGCCTAAACGGTAGTTCTGCCTGTCAAAGCCTACCGCTGGTACAATAGCAAGATCAGGCATACCTTCGTATGCTGCACCCTGAGGTTCGGGTATTCCGAACTTACCCTTTTGCATATTGGCCTCACCTGTATATACCCTTATCTCCATTGATTTCCTGTGTGTGACGGGGAATAGGAAAGTCTTGGTGTCATCCTTGAGTAGCGCCAATAGATTTATTTCGTTTTGCAGAGGGTAATATATCATCACCGTCCTAGCTCTCATGTAGTCCTCCGACTCCATTATTTTATTTACCACCTCCTCTGAGCAGGCACTAACTGTACCTTGCTGTAGAATGCGCCTTTTCTGCTTCAACTGTGCACGCATCGACTGCTTGGCGTGCTCTGTGCGGTACGTTGGCATCATACGCCGCACATGTTCCGCTATGTATTGAAAGATTTGCATCTTATATCTATATGTGTTATGATTGCTGCTATCTGCATCAACATCTCAACGCTACGCCCGAATTGAATGGCAAAGGTAATAAAAATTTGTGTATTAACAAATATTGCCGTATCTTTGCATGCAAGAAAATGTGGCTTATATGAAAAACTTCTATATAATATATATACTCATTGCAATGGCATGTCTCTTTCTGCCTGCATGCAACAATAATAATAACACCAACGTGCACGTGCCGTCCGATGATCCTACTGTTGCCACATTTTCATTCACTGCCAACGACAGTTTTCCTGCTCTGGCAAAGGCTTCGTTCACCATTGAAGAGCGTATTGATACCGGACTTATATACAATGTAGACTCTCTAACATACGGCACTTGCATTGACAAGGTAATACCAAAGATCACATTTAATGCATCCATCGTCAGTGCCGCTATCATCTACACTCCGTCCGACACAGTAACTCTCTCTGGAGGAGACACTATTAACTTCTCTGAGCGACCTGTCATGCTATTGACCATTTCAGAAACCGGTAAAGTTGAGAAGTGGTATGAAATACAGGTCAACGTACATCAAAGTGACCCGGACCTTTATGTATGGGAGCAACTGACAGACCACATAACCGAAGGAACATACAACAGACAAAAAGCTGTTATACTTGCTGGCAAACTCTGGTTCTTTGCTTCTGATGGTCTTGGTGCAAAGGTGTTTGTGTCCGCTGACGGCAAGTCGTGGCAACCCTTCGCCTCACCCTTCGACAACTTCGATGTAACTAATCTGCTGACGCACAAGGACAAGATATATTGCATTAATGACGATAAGATGGCCTTTCTTGCAACTGGTGCCGACACATGGCAGACCGTAGCGGCAACGGCTGATACTGAGTTGCAGATTGAACAACTGCTCTTCAGTTTCAACGACAGTTTGTGGGCGGTGGTCAAAGACAAGAACACCGATATTTATAACCTCGCTACAAGGGCTGATGAAACTGGTGATTGGGTTTTGCACGATACAGTCAGTAGCGATTTCCCCGTGTCAGACTGTGCCTCACTGGCGTTCCTTTCACCTACAGGGCGGAAACGCGGTATGGTAGTGGGAGGATTCAGCTGCACCGGTAAAAGTCTTAACACACGCTGGAATGTCGAGTACGACTCAACCGAAGGTTATCGCTGGGAGAATTTCTCTGTTGAGCAACCGTGGTTCTCATCACTCACCGGAGTAAGCATAATATATTATGATCGCCACTTCTTTATGTTCGGAGGTGTGGACGAAGCGGGTGTTATCAATAAGTATAACATACTTGAGTCTTATGACGAAGGCATGCACTGGTCTCCCGTTGACACTGCTCATAATGCAATGCCTGCATCATACATCCCACGCGCCTACCAGTCTGTTGCAGTTGACGGCAACAACTACATCTACATTATAGGCGGCAAATCTCGCACCGAGGTGTTTACAGATGTGTATCGTGGCAAACTAAATAGTATAGATTGGTAGTATTATACTGGAAACTACTTCTTGAATATCTTGCTCTTCTCCTCTTCGGTGAGGCTATCGTAGCCAGATTGACGAATTTTGTCAAGTATGCGGTCAAGTTCTTCCTGATGCCTCTTTTCTTCAGCGGTCTCCTGTGGCTCTGCTCCTGTGTTCACAGGTTCTTGATAGTGATATCCTTCATGAGGGTTACGGTTGTGTTTCTCCCTTGCAAGGCGCTTCTTTACATTTGTCCACCACTCTTTTATATTGAAGTTGGACGGAGTGCTTTGAAAGCCATCTTTTTGGCTGTGTTTCCACCATAGTATCAGTAGCCAGCCAAACAGAAAACCACCTAAGTGGGCAAAATGAGCCACGTTGTCGCCTGACAGGTTGGCAACGCCAAGTAGCAGTTCCAACACAGCATACACTATCACGAATATCCGCGCACGGATAGGTATCGGGATAGGAAAAATAAATAAACGCGTGTCCGGGAATAGCCAGCCGAAAGCAAACAGAATGCCGAACACGGCGCCACTCGCACCTATCGTCACAACACCGGCGGGTATTGCGCCATACATCATGCCCCATACTGCCTCCTGCACTGCCGCCGCACCTATACCCGTTATCAGATAGTATGTCAAGAAACGCTTGCTGCCCCACTGTTGCTCAAGCGGTGCCGCAAACATAAACAATGCGAACATATTAAAGAACAAATGTCTGAAACCGCCGTGCATGAACATATACGTCAATGGTTGCCATATATGAAACGAATCTGACATCACATAATGCAAACCTAGAACATCAGACAATGGGAAGTGAAAACGCAGCGACAACACATAGTCAGCCAACCAGCAGATGAAGTTTATTATCAGCAGGTTCTTTGTAACCGACGGCATCGCCGCCCAAAATGAATTCCTATTTTCCATAATAATCTTTGAATTAATCTATTCTTAATCTTTTACAGCAAAAATCGTGCGAGACTGTCATATTGGCAGCATTTCGTCAGTCAAAACAAAAATAAACTATATTTTGTTATACTTGAAACTGTATGCTGCGGAGGCTTTCAGAAGCATTCTAACCGCATATTTGTAAATATGAAAAAAAAACTATAATTTTGCGGGCTGTTTTGATATAAACTTATATGCAAAAGATTAGAAACATAGCAATCATTGCGCATGTTGACCACGGTAAGACCACTCTGGTTGACAAGATGCTCTACACTGCCCATCTCTTTCGGGAAAACGAGCAGAAAGGCGAGTTGATACTTGACAACAACGAACTCGAGCGTGAACGTGGTATCACTATCCTTGCCAAGAACGTGAGCATCGAGTACAAAGGTTACAAGATAAATATTATCGACACTCCGGGTCACGCTGACTTCGGTGGTGAAGTGGAACGCGTACTCAACATGGCAGACGGTGTGTTGCTACTTGTCGATGCCTTCGAAGGTCCTATGCCGCAGACACGTTTCGTATTGCAGAAGGCGCTGCAAATGAACCTGAAACCTATAGTGGTCATCAACAAGGTGGACAAACTCAACTGCCGTCCTGACGAAGTACAGGAGGCTGTGTTTGACCTGATGGTCAACCTTGATGCCACTGAGGACCAACTTGATTTCCAGACAATATACGGCTCAGCTAAGAATGGTTGGATGAGCACCGACTGGAAGACGCCGACTACCGACATCACAGCCTTGCTGGATGCCATAATAGAATATATTCCCGCTCCTGAGCAGAAAGAGGGTACACCTCAAATGCTCATCACTTCGCTTGACTATTCCCCCTACGTAGGACGTATCGCTATCGGACGCGTTACTCGTGGCACTCTGCGTGAAGGCATGTCGGTTACTCTTGCTAAACGTGATGGCACCATGCAGAAAACCAAGATTAAGGAACTGCATACCTTCACCGGACTCGGCAGACAGAAGACCGATGCCGTATCAAGTGGTGATATATGTGCACTTGTAGGCATCGATGGTTTTGAGATAGGTGACACCATCTGCGACCTTGCTGAACCGGAGCCACTGAAGCCTATTGACATTGACGAACCTACCATGTCTATGGTATTCACCATCAACGACTCTCCTTTCTTTGGACAAGAAGGCAAGTTTGTAACATCCCGTCATATACACGAGCGTCTTATGCGTGAGCTTGACAAGAATCTTGCCTTGCGTGTGGAGAAGAACCCAACAGAAGACTTATGGCATGTCTATGGTCGTGGCGTGCTACATCTGTCTGTTCTCATTGAGACAATGCGGCGTGAAGGATACGAGTTGCAGGTTGGTCAACCACAGGTCATCATCAAAGAGATTGACGGTGTCAAGTGCGAGCCTGTAGAGCAACTGACGGTTAACACACCGGAAGAATGCAGTGGCAAGATTATCGAATACGTAAGCACCCACAAGGGCGAGATGACCAAGATGGAGATGGTCAGCGACCGTCTGCAACTGGAGTTCCAAATACCTTCAAGGGGTATCATAGGTATGCGCACATACGTTATGAACGTATCGGCAGGAGAAGCTATCATGGCACACCGCTTCCTTGAGTTCCAACCTTACAAGGGCGAGATTGAGAAAAGAACCAACGGTTCGCTCATTGCCATGGAGAGTGGAACTGCATACGCCTATGCACTGGATAAACTGCAAGACCGCGGACGATTCTTCATCTACCCGCAGGAAGAGGTCTATGCAGGTCAGGTTGTGGGAGAGAACGCCAAGGAAGGCGACATAGTAATCAACGTAACCAAGTCGAAGAAACTCACTAACATGCGAAGCAAGTCGGCTGACGACAAGGTTACGCTTCCGCCGCCTATCATCTTCTCTCTCGAAGAAGCACTTGAATACATTAAAGAAGACGAGTACGTGGAAGTGACCCCGACACACATGCGTATCCGCAAGATTATTCTTGACGAATTGGAAAGAAAAAGACAAAACAGACAATAATATTATGCAAGTAAACAAAACAGACATTGATGCTCTCAACGCAACACTGACAGTTGTCGTAGAGCCGCAGGACTACGAAGAGAAAGTCCAAAAACAGCTTAAAGACATCCGCCGCAAGGCAAATATTCCGGGATTCCGCCCCGGTATGGTGCCCGCAGGATTAGTGAAGAAGATGTATGGCAAAGCCGTACTCGCTGACGAAGTCAACAAAGCTATCAACGATGGTATCTACAACTACATCCGCGATGAAAAACTAAATGTGCTTGGCGACCCTATGCCCAACGAAGAGGCTTCTCCTGCTATCGACTGGGATATTGACACCACTTTCACTTTTGCTTTCGACATAGCACTCGCACCAGAGTTCGATGCCAAACTTAATGGTAAGAACAAACTGACTTACTATGACATTGTTGTTACCGACCAAGAGGTGCAAAATCAGGTTGATGCCTATGCACAGCGCTTCGGAGACTATGTACAAGTGGATAACTACGAGGCAGGCGACATGCTCAAAGGTACCATGACAGAGCAGAAAGAAGGCGGCATAGTGAAAGAAAATGCAGTACTCTCGCCCGACTATATGCAAAACGAAAAGCAGAAAAAACTCTTTGCGGGTGCAAAGAAGGGCGATGTCATCACCTTCAGCCCAAAGAAGGCATACAACAGCGAGGTGGAGATTAGTTCCATGCTCTCTATCAAGAAAGAAGAAGTTGCCGGACTGGCCGACAACTTCACTTTCGAGATTCAGACCATCACACGCCATAAAAAGGCACAGGTAAATGCAGATTTGTTTGCAAAGGTTTATGGTGACGGTAGCGTGACTGACGAAACTGCTTTCCGTGAGCGCATAAAAGCTGAGATAAAAAGCAACTTCACTCAGGACAGTAACTATAAGTTCGGTCTTGATGCCAAGGCTGCCATACTCAAAAAGATGGACAAACTTCAGTTCCCCGAGGCATTCCTGAAACGCTGGCTTCTGAAGACCAATGAGCAGAAGATGACAGAGGAACAAATTAATAAGGAGTTCCCACAGATGATAGAGGAACTGAAGTGGCATCTCGCCAAAGACCAACTTGCTACTGCTTATGAAATCAAAGTAGAGCCTGCCGAAGTAGAGGCATACGCCAAAGAGATGACTCGCATGCAATTCCTGCAATATGGTCTGGCGGGTGTTGATGATGCCCTGCTTACTCAGTATGCACAGGAGACTCTTAAGAAGGAAGACCAGGTACGCGGCATTGTGGAGCGTGTACAGGAAAACAAGATTTACGAAGCATTGAAAGGCGTCGTAAAACTTGAGACCAAGGATATTTCTTACGAAGACTTTGGCAAACTATTTGAGAAGTAAGAATCGGTACCGCAGTAAGAGAAAAGCCTGTTACAACACGTAATCAGGCTTTTTTCTTTGAGTATAGCGTCTTTGATCTTTATACTGCTAATATGCTATAGCGAATATAACTCTCTGCTTTGAGGGTTTGCCTGTAACCATACATTTGCCTTCCTCAAAAATGCTGTTCTCTCCGCGGAAGAGTATGTTGTCTTTTGAAGGTATGCAGCGAATGGTTGCCTTTGTCTCATCTTTAATCTTCTCTTCTGTCTCAGGAGTGCCGTCCCAGTGACATAGCAGGAAACCGCCTTTCTTTATCTCCTCCTTGAACTCTTCGTATGAGTTCACTTCGCGGGTGTTCTCAAGACGGAAGTTGAGCGCTTTCTGATATACGTTCTTCTGTATGTCTTCAAGCAGTGATGCGATATGCTCTTCCACACCTGCAAAAGGAATCGTCTCTTTGGTGAGGGTATCACGGCGGGCAACCTCTATTGTACCGTTCTCAAGGTCTCTTCCACCCATGGCGATGCGCACAGGTACACCTTTCAGTTCATAGTCGGCGAACTTGAAGCCAGGTGTCTGCTTCTCGCTGGTATCCACTTTCACTCGTATGCCTTTCTGTTTGAGGTTTTCGGCAAGCGGATTGAGTACAGTAAGCAGTGCGTCAAGGTCTTCCTGTTTCTTGAAGATAGGCACGATGACTACCTGTATCGGAGCAAGATGCGGAGGCAATACAAGTCCGTTGTCATCGGAGTGGGTCATTATGAGGGCGCCCATCAGACGTGTTGACACTCCCCATGAAGTTGCCCACACATACTCGTATTTGTTCTCTTTTGAAAGGAACTGAACGTCAAACGACTTGGCGAAATTCTGTCCGAGGAAGTGCGAAGTGCCGGCCTGCAATGCCTTGCCGTCCTGCATCATAGCCTCTATGCAGTAGGTATCGAGCGCACCTGCGAAACGCTCGTTGGGCGATTTCACTCCCTTAATGACAGGTATTGCCATTACGTTCTCTGCGAACTCGGCATATACGCCAAGCATCTTCTCTGCCTCGGCAATGGCTTCCTCTTTAGTAGCGTGGGCGGTATGACCCTCTTGCCAGAGGAACTCGGCAGTGCGCAGGAAAAGACGCGTGCGCATCTCCCAACGCATCACGTTTGCCCACTGGTTACAGAGTATCGGCAGGTCACGGTATGAGGAAATCCAGTTTTTGTAAGTACTCCAGATAATAGTCTCCGAGGTTGGGCGGATAATGAGTTCTTCTTCAAGTTTGGCATCGGGGTCAACGATGACACCTTTGCCGTCCGGGTCGTTTTTGAGTCGATGGTGAGTCACCACAGCGCACTCTTTGGCGAAGCCTTCCACATGTTCCGCTTCGCGGGAGAGGAAGGATTTCGGTATAAGAAGAGGAAAATAGGCATTGACGTGACCTGTTTCTTTGAAACGACGGTCAAGTTCCGCCTGTATCTTTTCCCAGATGGCGTAGCCATAAGGTTTTATCACCATGCAACCTCTTACCGCTGACTGTTCGGCGAGGTCTGCCTTTACTACAAGTTCGTTATACCACTTCGAATAGTCTTCTGCACGTGGTGTCAGTTTGTCAAATTTTGCCATTATATGATTGTTGTGATTTTGTTGTTATTGTTTTACTATTTTGCTCTCACAAGACGCACGGACATACCATACCGGCGAGAGTCATAATCTACTTTTACCTTGTTGGCCGTAAAGAAAAAACAATATGAATATATATTGTTGTATAATTCCTCTTCAGGAGACGATGACCAATAGTAGCCACAGTCTTCGTAAATCTTTACGCGGTCTCTGTGATATGCCGCAGGAAGGAACACCGCACCGGCATACTCCATCTCTTCCCAGTCAACAAGTGAATATGAATTGGTTGTAAAGTCACTCGCACCGGCTGTGAACTCCAATTCTTCAGGCTTAACCCAGTCGTCAGGCAACAAGATATAACCGTTAATATCGTTTACAGAGGCACGACTTTGCAAATCAGCGGCATTGGCCCGGCCTGAGATGATGTATTCCCACTCTTCTTTCGACATCGTGCGCCATGTATAAGATTCTCCGTTGGAAATGGTGTTTTTGCCCCATTCGTAGAATGTGGGATACTCCTCATAATCTTCGAAAATTGTAGGTCTGTTGCCTGTGCCCCAACCGAATAAATCAATCCAATTGTTGTAATTTTCCCAAGTAATATTACTATTGTCTTTACCGACAAAGTCATATTGGTGTCCTGCAAAGCGCCATACCTTATCCTTTACGTGATACTGCAAGTTGCCTGAAGAGAACACTATCTGTTGGACATTGGAAACAGAGAAGCCGAAGACTTTGTCTGATTTTTTGCCTGCGCGGGTGATAGTGACAATGTCGGTAAACTCACCTGCGGTGAAAGTGATTTTCTGCTCCGTAGATTTTGACGAGGTGGCAGGTTCTACGGTGACAGTTATCTCTGCATCACCGTCACCGCTATTTGGAGTCAGACTTGCCCATGTTTCTTCGCATGCTGCCGACCACGGGATGTTGGCTTTGACATTAAGAGTGAATGTGCCGCCCGCCGCGGGTGAGTTTATCTCAGCAGGTGATACGCTGAACTTGTCAGGGTCAGGAGGTATAATTGGATCGACAGGTCCACTGCCGCCTGTCACAACCTCCACTTTGCATTCTGCATACAGTTTGCCGCAAAAGGCGGTTATGACGGCAGTACCTTTCTGCTTGCCTTCTACACGACCGTTTTTACTGACTGTTGCCACACGCTCTTTTGATGACTCCCAGCGTATCTCAGGCGCCCCTTCTTCTGCATCTTCCGGTTCATAAATGACTACAAGTTGTTTGGTCTCGCCCATCTCTATCTCAAGCGATGACTTGTTGAGACTGATACCTCGTAGTTCTGATATCTTTGTTGATGGTGAGCAACCTGCCAACACTATGCTAGTGAGGATTGCGTAGAATAAAAGTTTTTTCATATTACTTTTCATGATAATTGTATGTTGTACCGAAAGACCGTGTCTTTAGAAACTGTCTTGCTGATATCCCGTATTCGCACATACCGTTTCCAGTCCGGCCCAATCTCCTGTGCCCTGAAGATAGCCGTAGCCGGAACCGCTGTTTGACGCATTCTTATTCTGTATGGTGACAATGATACCGGTATCACCTGTGCCTGAAGAAGGTACGGCTGACATGTAGTTCTTTGCATGTTCTGCATCATCATAATCATACGTAAAACGCAGCAACCAGGATATATTCGACTTCAGAGCAACGGTATAAGTTGTGCTCACCCATGAATAGAAACTATTGGTTTCCAGATATGCATACGGTTTCGTCTGAATGATATTCAGCGTGGCAGAGGTCTCACCGTTGGTGAAAACAACAGGAATGATTTCTTTCTTTATGCTGTTGTAAAGTTTCTCTTTGTTTAGATCCACCGTGATGCTGACTTTGCTGTCGGATTTGCTGAGATGAACTGCGCTGTTCTCACATTTCACCTGCCAGTCGATGTCGCAAGTGACATTGACATCGAATGTACCGCCCGTGACGGGTATCTCTTTCTCGGTGATGTCAATGGCAAGTTGGGCTGCGATTTTCTCTCCGGCACGGTTCAGTGTGACAGACTTCGAGAGAGTGCCTGCGGTGAAGACTATCTGTTGTGATGAGGGTGATTCTTCAGTATTCGCTTCCACGGTCACCGTCACAGAGCCTTTTCCGCTGCCGCTTGTCGGCGAGACGGTCGCCCAAGGCTCTTCGCAGGAGACTGCCCAGTCAATGTTCGAGTTTACCTTGATAGTATATTCCCCTCCTGTTGACGGTGCGTTAATAGTGGTCGGA
>CAJOIR010000033.1 GCA_905234685.1 Paludibacteraceae bacterium | reverse complement strand
CTACCTTCGAGCTACCATTGCGCTACTTTTGCACGTGTTATCTGAGTGCTTGGTAGGTCACGTTGTGCATCAGTGTCTTCGGATTGTAGCCGGAGAGGTTTGGCATGTTGTTTACGTACATCAGCACTATAAGATGCTCTTTCGGGTCCATGATATAGTCACTCCCAAACATTCCACCCCAGCGCATTGACCCTTCGCTTACAATGGTGTTGTGTGCATTTTCCGGTGTGAACACATCCCATGCCATTCCAAAACCTATCTCGCCGCGCATGTTACCCACGCCGTTCTTCTGCATCATCTCCAACGTCTTGCGACCTATCACGCGGTGGTTGTTGAACGTACCTCCGTTGAGTATCATCTGGCAGAACTTTGCATAATCTTCTATAGTTCCGCACATGCCAGCAGAAGGTGAGCAGAATGTGCCTGCGCCGGCATAGGGGAAGGTTTGGAACAGTTCGCTGTCGCTCAGGCGTAGTCCTCCTCTTGCTGCGCCTTCGTATGCTGTACCATGAGGCAGGGTGGAGGCTTCGGCGTCAGTTATGTTCTTTTTGTATGAGTATAACTTCACTACACGCTCTGCTTTCTCCTGAGGCACATGAAAATATGTATCGTGCATGTCACATGGGTCCAGTACGCGCTCTTTTATGAAGTTGTAGAAGTCCTTGCCGGACAGAATCTCTGCCAGTCGGCCAAGCACGTCGATGTTGTATGAATACGTGAAGGCATCACCAGGGTCATGCTTCAGTGGCACAAGGGCAATCTTCTCCACATTATCCTTAAGTGTGATGCTGTCAAGCGTGTTGTGTCCTGCAACCCCTTTTTGACGCAGTATCTTGTCGAACACACCATCGTAGCATATTCCCGATGTGTGTGTGATAAGATGGCGTATGGTGATGTCACGCGCTGCAGGTCTGGTGGTATAGTTGCCGGTTTTGTTGTCGTAACTTACTAATACCTGTGGGTCAGCGTACTCTGGGATATACTTCTTTATAGGCTCGTCAAGCTGAAACTTGCCTTCCTCAAACAGCGTCATCAGCGCTATGACAGATATAGCTTTCGACTGTGAGGCTATACGGAATATGTCATCAGTCCGGCAGGGAATCTTGTTCTCAATGTCACGCCAACCGAAGGCTTTGTTGTGAACTACGCGACCATTGTGTACTACCATGGTTACTGCATGGGGCATGTAGCCACAGTCAACGTAATGCTGGAAGGCAGAGTCGATTAGTGGCAGGCGTTCGGTGTAGAAGGCATCGCTAACGTCTGCACCGTAGGTCAGTTGTTGTGGAGTGTTTGCAGCCTGTCTGCTGCATGAACTAAGTATTGTCGCCAGCAATGCGGCGGTGATGAAGAATATGTTTGTTTTCATGTTATAGTAATTGGTATGAATAAAAAAAGAGCCATATATGCAATATGGCTCTGCGTATGGAATGAAGATTTATTGCAACTTAAAGTTGACAGGCACGGTATATTTCACACGCACTGCCTTACCGCGCTGCTTGCCAGGATTCCATTTCGGCATAGACTTGATGACGCGAACGGCTTCCTTGTCAAGAGAAGCGTCGCCACCTGAGCGTACCACTTCAACATCAACTATTGCACCGTCCTTGTTCACAACGAACTGGCAGGTTACACGACCCTGAATGCCGTTCTCTTGCGCGATTACAGGATACTTCACGTTCTCGCTCAGATACTTGAACAGAGCCTGTGGGCCACCGGGGAACTCAGGCATCGTTTCCACTATCATGAAGATAACCTCTTCTTCCTCGTCTTCTTCCTTTACTTCTTCAACAGGAGGCGCTATAATAACTTCCTCGTTCGTATCCTCAGTCTTGATGTCAACATGTTCTACCTCTTTGTCATCTTCCACAACGTTGAAGGCTTCCACTTCCTGTACTGGAGGTGGTGGAGGCGGAGGCGTGATATCCTGACTGGTTTGCTGGATCTCTATCTCGTCCTCGATAAGGAAATCCATGTCCATCTCTTCGTATTTCTTCACTTCTTGTTCAGTCCATTCAAGTGCTACGAAGCAGATGCTTAGCACAAGTACGAAGCCCATCAGCAAGTACGTTAGCTTCTTGTCTTCAAGACTTGCTTGTATTGACTTTTTGATTTGCATATTGGTAGTTGTTTAAGATTAAACACGATTGCGACTGCAAATATACGACCTTTTTTCAGTTGTTGCAAGTACCAAAGTGTTTTTTTTGAAAAATTACATGTTAAGTATCATTCTCCATACATGATATGCAATGTCTGAAAGTATTGAATTCCGTGGTGTATGTTCTTTTTCCTTGAACGCGGACATGATTACTTCGCTTTGTTTTAATGCCTTACGTGTCAATATGAATCTGTGTATATCAGGCCTGGTGAAAAGAGTAAAGAACATAAGCGCGCCTGCTCTTCGGCGAATGGCATCGTATACTTGTTCTTTATATTCGGCAAATAATGGAGACTGAGTCATTTTGTTGTAAAATAACTCAATGCCAGGAATGCGTTTTTCATAACCTAAAAATGCTGTACTTTTGCCTTCATTGTTATTATGTTCAGCATGTATATACACAGAGTCATCAATCCATTGTACGTTTTTGCATTTAAGCAGTACGTCAAGGTTGAACAACTTGTCTTCCGGAGCGATATAACGCGTGTCAACAAAAGCGATATCTTCTATAGAACTTCGCTTGTATAATGTGCCAATTACCAGATTAAAATGAGAAAGTCCCATATCAGATATAAGACTTGTTAAAGCTGCGCGATGTCTGTCTGTTGTCGTAGGCATTGGCTTCTTGTTGAGAGTATCATTTTCATCCGAAGAGTGCATAGGTGCAAATACGACATCAGCGTTTGTATGCTCCGCTTGATTATAGAGTGTCAAAAGAGCATCTTCCGCTAATGTGTCGTCATGGTCAATGAATGTTATGTATTTGCCTTTTGCAACTTTTAATCCTTTGTTACGCGACAGACCTGTGTGAATGTTTTCATCATTAACAAGTATTACAATACGGTTATCAGTCATAGCTCTGTCTATGCATATCTTGTCACTATCATCATTTGGACAATCAAGAATGATTATCAATTCAAAGTCCTTGAATGACTGTTTGAGTATGCTGTCTATACATAGTTGCAGCCTTTCCCCTGCATTATACACCGGCAATATAATACTTATAAGTGGCATATTCTATGAGTAATTCTCTAAAATTTCTTCATAAATATGAATAAGTTCTTTGCCTACATGGTCGTAGGTATAGTTTTTCCCATATTCTTTAATTGTATCTGTTTTATATTTGTTATAATTGTCAAGCATATATATAATAGCATCTGCTAGAGCCTGCTCATCACGTGCACCGAGTAAAATGCCGCATTCTTTGTTGACCATTTCAGGTATACCCCCTACGTCAGAAGATATGACGGGAGTGCCTGTAGCGAGAGCTTCAGAAATAACAACAGGAGCATTCTCATAATTGGAGAACATTAGAAAAATGTCTGACTTGAGAAATTGTTTGGCCACTTCTATAGGTGCTAGTTCACCAGTCCATTCAATAATACCTTTAAGCAGATTAAGCGATTCTGCATATTGTCTAACGTAATTATAATCTGTACCTACACCAACTATTGCCAAACAAAAATCATGTCTTATGTTACTTATCTGTTTGATGACTCTCAGTATGCCGCATACATTTTTATGTGCTTCATCAAAACATGAAATATGCAGGATTCTTTTTTTCTCTTGTGTTAATGATTTCTGCCTATTATAGAAAAAGTCATCAACGACATTGTTAATCACATGATAGTGTTCATGCTTAAGTCCGCATTGCTCCATAGCTTTTCTTAAATCATCAGAGACAGGCATTACTATTGACGACTCCTTTATAGCTAACTCCGTCATTTGTTTGTGAAGAAGACCACCATAAGTTCGAGAAATGGAAAGATATCCTGTCCAATGCTCTACGATTACATATGGGATATGATATCGTTTTTTGAGATAGAGGGGTAGGAGAGAGTTCTTGGATATTACATTCAGTTGACAGATGTCGGGCATACCCCATAGACGTTTGACTTCTTTCCAGCCTGCGATGAGCGCCTGGAGGTAGGATAATAGAGAGAAAGGATAATAGACGTATATCTCTTTTACTCCGTTGGTCGTCTGCGTGACAATCTCCCGTTTGCTGATGTTTTTATCTTTATGCAAATATAGCACACACACGTCAGCGTTTTGACGTGCAACAGCTTCGGCGTGTTTGCGTACAAACAGACCTTCCATTGCATCATACCGATGCGGATACCATTCAGATAGAAACAATACTTTCATGTCGTGCTTGTGCTTCAAGGATAAGGTCAATCAAAGTAATGGCAGACATGGCTTCGACGATGGGTGGAGTGCGGAGTGCGATGCAGATGTCGTGTCTGCCGTGTATCTCGCGACTGATAGAAGGAGTAGGCTTGAAGACACAACGGAAACAGAAATCTGTGCCATCGCTTATGCCACCAAGTGCACCTCCACTGAGAGTGACAGATGAGGGATTGTCATAATACATCTCGCTGCCAAGCAGACCTACCCCCTCAAAACCACTACCATAATCAAAGCCTTTGCAAGCATTAATGCTCATTACAGCATAAGCCAAGTGGGCTTGCAACTTGTCAAAGACAGGCTCACCAATGCCTGCAGGCAAGCCTTTGATGCGGCACTCAACGATACCTCCAATGCTGTCGCCTGTGCTTTGAACTCTCTGTAGCAGTGCTTTGATCTTCTCTTCATCGGTTTCACAACCGACCTGAACAACTTGTGCACAGACGGTTATGCCGTGTTGTTGCAACAGTTGTTTGGCTATACTGCCAGCCACTACTCTTGCCGCAGTCTCTCTTGCTGATGCTCTGCCTCCTCCTCGCCAGTCGCGAATGCCGTATTTAGCCTGATAAGTGCTATCGGCATGCCCAGGGCGGAAAATATCCTTAAACTCTTCGTAGTCTTCTGAGCGTGTGTCAGAGTTACGTATGATGAAAGCGATAGGAGTACCAAGAGTGACACCATCGAGAATGCCAGAGAGAAACTCAACTTCGTCAGGCTCTGATTTGGCACGAGGCGATATTATTCCTGTGCCTGATATGAGACGAGTAAGAGTCTCGTCTCTACCTGCGCGGCGGTCAAGGTCATGGCGTATAGCGTTGAAGTCAATATGCAGACCAGAATGGCATCCGTCAATAACTCCGCCTACTGCATTGCCGTGTGACTCTCCGAAGCCGGTAAAACGAAATATGTTGCCTATGGTGTTCATTGCTTTTGCTTTCCTGTGATAATCCGACACATTTTCTGCACACGTCTCATCCATAAACTTAAGTAGCGATGTGATAGGTCAGTAAAGTCGGAGAATGATTCAATCTTATGCCTGAATGCAGGGGTATATTGATTGGCTATATTATTACCATGAACTATCTCCTCCCACATAGGGTGGTCAGTCTTTACTACCTTTAGTGCATATTTCTTTGCGTCTCTATGGTCAAACCCAAGAACTGTGTAAAAGCCGCTTCTTTCAACTCTACTAAGATAATGGTTGGGAATGTATGTAATCTTGTATGATTTATTGTCATTAACAAAATTCTGTCTGCCGTTGGGAAAACTGATTACTCCCTCAAAGCCTTCCTGTGCAATCTGCTGCACACGCTCTACATAGTCTTCTGAAAACCTGTCGTCATTGTCAATCCTGCTGGTCAGAAGATAATCATAACCTTGTGCATAGTGAATTCCTGTTTCGTGATACAGAGTATTAATGTCTTCGCGATACGGTGACAGAATAACTTTTAATTGAGGCAATAATGAAGAATAACCTTTGATTCTGGAAAGATATGGTTCTGGTGTGGCTGAGTCAACATAAATAATCCATGTATAGTTTTGACAAGTCTGCCTCTGCAAGGAAGGGAGACAGTAGGTTTCAAAGAGTCTGCATCTGTCCTCCAACCATTCCGGTTGTATGCCTATGTGACAGTCAGGCTCATACTGCAGGTTGAAGCGTGTCAATATCAGATGTTGTAATTTCATTATTGAATATACATATGGATATTGTTGGTGCAAAGGTATATCTTTTTTTATATATTTGCAACATGCGGAAGTTTTTCCTATCTTTGCAATCAAAATAAAACATAGTATTATGACAAACAAAGAAAGATATGCGGAGTGGTGCAGCGAGCAGAGCGAGATGCCTCTATTTATGCAAGCATGGTGGATGGATGGAGTATGCGCAGGCAAGCAATGGGATGTGCTATTATGGGAAGATGAGACCGGTAAGATAGCAGCAGCATTGCCTTATTTATACCGCAAACGCTGGTGGATGAGCTACATTCTTATGCCTCAGCAGACCCAGATAGGGGGAATATGGATAAGAGAGGACAAAAGACAAGACACGGAATTTCTAAACAAAGTAGCAGACGATGCAGCGGCTCAACTGAAGAGTATGCGACTGTCGTACTACTACCAGAAATACCCTGTAGGCTCGCCTATGCCAGCATTGCTAAAAGAGCGAGGATTCAAGGTGAAAGAACAAATAACATACAGAATAGATGACCTGAGCGACCTTGACAAGGTTATGGCGAAGTTCTCGAAGAACAAGAAACGCCAACTTCAGAAGGCACTCACACTTCATGCAGACCCAGATATGAGTGCCGAGGAGTTTTACAGATTCCATACAGAGTGTTTAGACGAGCAAGGCAAGAAGATAACCTATACCCGCGAGTTCTTTATGGTGATGTATCTGAAAGCCTCGCGTCTCGGTCAATGCCGCATCTTGCGTATCACCACTGCTGACGGTGAGACAGCCGCTGCCGCTTTCCTCGTGTGGGACAAGCAGCGAATGTATTATCTGATACCTTGTTACTCACCGCGTTTCAAGGATACGGGAGCTGGTGCACTGCTTGTATGGGAGGCGTTGAAGGCAGCGAGACAACAGGGTGTGAGTTTCGACTTCGAAGGCAGCATGATTAGAGGAGTGGCGAAGCACTACAAGCAATTCGGGTCGGAGGCGAACACCTATTATGCAGTACACAAGTATTACCGACCGTTGTTCTGGATAGCGGTGGTGATAAACGGAATGAGGAGCTGAGGCTCCTCTTTTTTTTGTCACAAGGAGGCAAATGTAAGGCTGTAATATGCTGAATAATACAGCAATAATATATGAATCACCTACTAATCACCTACTAACCACCTACTAATCACCTACTAATCACCTACTAAATATTCAGTACAACAATAGTAATCAGAGGTTAAGAACAATGACTGATTATACAAGTGTATTAACGGATTGTGACACGTAAGGGCAGGAGAGCGTTGTGGGCGGTGTTGGAAGTCACAGAGAACCAATCGGTATCAGCGGGATATTTCCACTGACTCCAACCTCCTCCGAACCAATAGGTGAGGTCGGGCGAATTGTTGTCAATGCTTTGTTTGACATCGGCAATAACAAGCAGATGCCCATCTTCAGGCTTTATATCCTGTGCATCAGGCATAAATACGGCACAGTAGTTTCTGCCCTGCGGCTCCCCACTGTCAGCGACTGCATTCTCGGCGTATGCCGCCCAACCGCCAGGCTGAGAGTAACTGATGTTGTCAATACGGTCATGCAGATAAATACCTGCCGCCATCTGATGTATTGTGGTATCTTTAAGCCAGATTTCAGCTTTGTTCATCTGAGCGCCAGCATCGCAAGTGACAACGAGCCTGTGAGTGTGGTATTCGAGATAGAAGATGACTCTCAGGCCATGGTCGGAAATGATGCCGTAGTCGGTGAAATGGTCACCAACGCAGAGTTTTCCATCGCGGTAAGGAGCAATGCCTCCACAACCGAGAGTGTGTGCAACTTTATAGCAGTCAAGACCTTCTCCATAGTTGACATGATATGGTTTACCATGATGCAAGTCATCGTCATAGAATTTAGCGACTATCGGCTTGTCAGTGCATTTGAGCCAGAGGTCAACACCATTGCTCGGGTTTTCAGGTGCGAGAGCAGGGCCATACATCCGATATGCAGCACAGTCATTCTCCCACGCGAAGTCGTCTTTGCGCTCCGACACAAACTGAGCAGTGCAAGGAGAAGAGGTAGAGAGGTCGTTTATCGAACTGTTGAACTGCTTTTTCAGGCGGTATTCACGTCTCATGCCACCGCGAATGTCGTCCACCATAAATAGCAGAGACGAAGGAGACTCGTCCATCTCGTATTTCATCAACTGAAAATCCACCTTGTTGCCTGCATCATCGTAGAGACTCATGTGGCTGACCTGCTCTGCGTCAAGACCAAGTTCTGAGAGTGAGATTTCAGCCAAAGTGCTTTTGCGTTCAAGCAGCGAAGGATTAGTGACGACAAGTGTGACAGGCTTTGTACAAGCTGTGAGGAGACAAAGCAAGAGAGAGGTGATATATATACCGTGTTTCATAAATGCATTTATTAGTCGAAGGTCAAAAGATAAAAAATGAAAACATGCGTCAAGGTTGTTTGCCAATATATGCGAGAATACCGCCGTCAACATAAAGTATCTGTCCGTTGACGAAGTTAGAAGCATCGGAGGCAAGGAATACGGCGGGTCCCATGAGGTCTTCGGGAGTTCCCCAGCGCCCTGCAGGAGTCTTGCTAACAATAAAACGGTCGAAAGGATGACGACTACCGTCAGGCTGACGCTCACGGAGAGGAGCAGTCTGCGGTGTGGCAATATAACCTGGTCCAATACCGTTACACTGAATGTTCGCTCCTCCGTATTCGGAGCATATATTGCGAGTGAGCATCTTTAGTCCTCCCTTAGCAGCGGCATAGGCACTGACAGTCTCACGCCCTAACTCAGACATCATAGAGCAGATGTTGATAATCTTTCCATGCCCTTTCTGAAGCATGCCGGGGATAACTGCTTTTGCCATAATGAAAGCGGCAGTGAGGTCAATGTCTATAACCTCGCGGAAGTCCTCGACCGACATCTCCGTCATAGGAATGCGCTTGATGATGCCTGCGTTGTTGACGAGAATGTCGATAACGCCAACTTCCTGCTCAATCTGACTGACCATGCGTTTGACCTGGTCTTCGTTAGTCACGTCACAGAAATAGCCATGAGCCTCAATACCTTTCTGCCTGTATGCGTCAAGAGCGTCCGCCATGTGTTTCTCACCGCGACAGTTAAAACATATCTTAGCCCCAGCCATTGCCAGCGCCTCAGCGATAGCAAATCCGATACCATAAGCAGCGCCTGTAACCAAAGCAACTTTGCCAGTTAAGGAAAAACCTGTATTCATTTTATCCATATTATTACTTCAAGTCGGTTATTAGAGAGAAATCCTGGTCACCATAGTCGAGGTTTTCGCCTGCCATGCCCCAAATAAATGTATAGTTGTGTGTAGCAGCTGCCGAATGAATAGACCACTCAGGAGAGAGAACTGCCTGATCACCACGCATCCAGATATGGCGTGTCTCATTGACTTCACCCATGAAATGGCATATAGCCTGGTCGGCGGGTATGTCGAAATAGAAATATGCCTCCATACGACGTGAGTGTACGTGAGCAGGCATGGTGTTCCACACTGAGCCTGGTGCAAGTTCGGTCATTCCCATCTGCAACTGACAGGTAGGCAATACCTGATTGACAAGCATCTTATTGATATTACGCTCATTAGACATCTCAAGCGAACCCATGTGTGCAACGACAGCGTCCTGTTTGGTCACTTTGCGGTCTGGGTAAGTGGTGTGTGCCGTAGCCGAGAGGAAGTAGAACTTGGCAGGTTGCTGTGGATTAATGCTGCGGAAGGTTACCTCACGGTCGCCTCTGCCGAGATAGAGGGCTTCCTTGAATGCGAGAGTGAACTCTTTGCCGTCAACAGCAACGGTGCCTTCTCCTTCGCCCACATTGTATATTCCCAGTTCACGTCGTGTGAGGAAATACGGTGCTTTCAACGGGTCGATAGTCTCAAGATGCAGAGTCTCGTTGACCGGCATAGCTCCGCCTACTACCATGCGGTCATACATGCTATAAACCATATTGACCTCGTCGGCAGTGAATACTTTCTCTATCAAGAAGTCACGGCGCAGGCGCTCGGTGTCGTAATGCTTAGCATCCTCAGGATGTGCAGCATAGCGTATTTCGTAGTTGGTTTTCATATAAGTGAATATGGTAAGTGAATGTTGTTATCAGTTATTTGAATTCCCACAGCCATGCGAAGTTGAGGCTGAGGTTCATGTGTGCTGACCGCGTGAACCAGTCAGCTTTGCTGTTGTTGTAAATGTCTCCGAGGCTATAGTTAAACCTTGCTTCGAGTTGCCAAGTACCTGCTATACTGCGCCCATAGAAGCCAAGACCTCCTGCTACACCCCAATCAAACGGTTTGTCAATCTTTAGGTATTGCCCTGTCTCAGATGCGTGTGTGCCTTTCTCTTCCTCTGCAACGCAGTAGCCAATCTGTGGCCCAAGGTTAAGGAATCCTCGGAATTTCTTGCCAAAGTAGAGATGGAAAAGCAATGGTAATTCTATGTAGTGCAGAGTGCGGTTGTAGTCTGTCTCTGTCTCATGCCAACCGCGTTGCATCCAGTTAGCCTCCACTTGCAGACCGCAGTATTTGTGCCCTGCATAGCGGAAGACGAGTCCTGCGTTTGCTCCCCAGTGTGGACTGAGTGCAGACTGCTTCACAGTAGGTGTGAACTGCATCATAGATGCCAAGACGCCTCCCTGGACACCGAGATAGTACTCAGGCTTGCTAAGTCGAGGTTGGGCATAGATGGCAAAGGTGGCAAATAAAGAAATAAGCAGTATGTTGATTCTCAATTTCATATCTTTTAGAAATCTGTTTCATCAACATCCTCGGAAGCTTTAATCGAGGTGTTGTCGGATATGGTGATAGCGGTATTCATCCAGCCTCCGTTGTCGGATACATGCTCAAAATGCAGTCTTGATTGCAGGCCTTTGTATTCATTAGTCATTGCAAGTTTGCCTGCAAAGTCTGTTGCTTGTTGCTGAAGGACTTGAAGCAGCCATATTGTAAGGTCATATCCAAGCAGGTCGTAGCGTGGTGCATCGTTCTGCAAGTCCTGCGGGAAGAATATCTGTCGTGATACACCGTACTTTATGGCGTCAACAGAAAGTGTGTTATGTTTAAACAAAGACGTATAAATCTGCTTTAGGTCGATATTCTCTTTCTGCCATGCATAGTGAGAAAGGAGTACAATGTTGTAATCCGCATCGAGTATTCCAAGGTGTGACAAGGTGTTCTGAATAGCGCTATATCTATCAGACGGAAGAATGATGAGGTTGGTTTTGTCTTGAGCAAGCAGGTGTTCAACCGAGTCGTTAAGTAAGAGTCTCAATGATGCTTGTGTAGTTGTAATCTGCTGCTGTTGCAACTCTTGTTTTAGTGTCGCGATAGAAGATGAATATATTTCGCTGTCTTCAAGAACAAGACAATTCAGCTTGTCCTTGCGTTGTTTAATCCAACTGGCAAGTGTCTGTGCCTCATACAATTCAGTAGGGTTGAACTGGAGGATGAATGGATTGTTCTCAATGTCAGGTACTTTGGAAGTAAATGGGACGAGTAATGGTATGTTGTTTTGTTGTGCGTATTCGGCGACCAGAGCTACTTGTACCGGGTATGCAGGTCCGATAATGGCATCAGCGTTGAGCAGTAGTGAGTCGGAAAGTATAGTCTGAATCCGCGCCTCTGTCTTGTCGGTATCGTAGGTGTAAACAGTAATTTTCGGTGTTGTGGAGTTAGTTAGCCTGTTCAGTGCAAGCAATATTCCTTCATAGAACTCCATGAAGCGCTCTATAGAAGCGTCACGCTTTACAGCATCTGTCATAAAAGGCAGCATGACGGCGAGTGTGATGCGGTTGGCAGTAGAGTCACTATAATTTCTTTGTTCTTCGGACGTTTCCCCGATGTCGGTTGAGATGTTGGTGGTATCAGTTTTAATTTCTGCCTGCTTTATCTCTGTTTGCTTTATTTCTTCGGTTTTTACAAGAGTATGTTGGTCGTTGCTCGGAAGTTCTTTCTGTGCTACTGTCATGTCTGCCTTTGGTATGAGCAACTTCTCTCCGATGCGCATAGTCTTTGAAGTCTCAGGATTGAGTTCCTCGATCTGCGACATCTTAACACCATATTGTCTGGCAATGCCATATTTGGTTTCCTTTGGCTGCAGTTCATGCACAATATAGTTGCTTGAGTCGGTCTGTATGACAACAGGAATGAGTATAGTCTGTCCGAATTTCAATCCTGAGTTCTGCAGTTCGGGGTTATGCCTGACGATATCTTCCTGTGACACGCCGAAGTTTTTGCTGATGCGATAGAGTCCCTCTCCTCTCTGTACTGAGTAACGATAGAAAATCTTTCCTTTGATTGTGTCGGTAGGATAGGATGTAGTTTGCGCTTGCATGACAAAAATGCATAGCGTTGCCGCTGTAAGTAAGAGAGTTCGTTTCAACAAGGTGTTTCTCATATTATTGTCTCCTGTATATGTTCTTATGCAGTCAATGTGTCAAAATCCATGCCTTAGTGTCATTCTTTCTCACCAATAGCGAGTTCTAGTGCGGCAAAGATAAGAGGACCAACGCCTTTAGGGTCATCATCGCGCACAGGTTCAGAGATGTAGTACTCATAAGTGCCATTACGGTATGGTTTCCCTCCGAGTCCAGCCACTGCGCAACAGTTGGTGAGTGATATGGTGCTGTCAGCGTTTTGCTTTATCACATTTTTCATCATGCCATCAAAAGTCTCTTGTGCATAGTCAGCATACTCCTTGTGCAGAAATCCGAGTCTTGCAGCTTTGGCAAAAGCATAGCAGAACATAGCTGATGATGTGCTCTCAAGGTAGTTGCCTTCGCGTGTTGGACAGTCGGTTACCTGATACCACATACAAGTGTTTCGGTCTCTAAAACGGATGAGCGCCTTACCAAGTCTGTGCAATATGTTTATCAGTTCCTGTCGCTGCGGATGTGTTTCCGGCATAAGGTCAAGAACGTCAACAAGCGCCATCATATACCATCCTATGCTACGACTCCAGAAGTTTGGTGAACGACCGGTAATAGAGTCCG
Source organism: Paludibacteraceae bacterium (assembly GCA_905234685.1). Taxonomy (GTDB): domain Bacteria; phylum Bacteroidota; class Bacteroidia; order Bacteroidales; family Paludibacteraceae; genus Colicola. Next base: position 6,360 of record CAJOIR010000033.1, on the reverse strand, counting down.
CCCATAATTGTTCACGACTCTCGTCCCACCCGTGATAGTTGAGTCCTGTCTCGATGTCAAGAGTGTGACTGTCAACAGTTGTGAATTGGTGTACTATATCTTCAAATAGTTCAGGTTCGTTGTTCTCAACAGCATACCGCGCATAGAACACTTCACCCATATAGAGTCCGTCAAGCCACATCTGCCAAGGGTAGATCTTCTTATGCCAAAACCCTCCGTCAGAGGTGCGCGGTTGTGTACGCAACTGCTCACGCAGTGTTTCTATGGCAAGCAGATACTGTGGTTGCGGATTAATGCTGTATAAGTCATAGAGGAAGTATCCTCCCATAACACGGTCGATGTTGTAGTCAGCGATTTTGTAAGTGAGTATTGTGCCATCAGGCTGAACAAAATAGTCGGCATACTGCTGTACATAACCGAGCATGGCGGAGTCATCAGTCTCTTTATATACTTGTAACATCGCATTGGCAATGATTCCCTGTGTATAGTCCCACTTTGGTTTCTTCATATAGTCTGATTGCCATAACTCGGGGTTGTGTTTCATCTGTGACACTGCTAACTGATGTGCAAACGAGATGTAATAGGCACTATCATAAGCAGGTTTCCGGTTGCATGCTGTGAAGATGACTGCGAGTAGCATGAAGCATATTATAGCAGAGTGTCGTTTCATAAGGCGTAACGGTGTTTTCTGGTTATGGTGATGACACAGCCTGCAAGAGAAAGCAACAACAGTGGCAGAGCAATAGCAAGAAACAAAGTAAGAATCTGCATGTTGGTTGTCTTTTGCGCATTTAGGAGTCTAAGAGGTATGTTCTTCTGTCGCAGTTGCAGGAGTCCGGAGGTGTCGGTTAGCCATAGAAGCGAGTTGAGTATGAAGTCACGGTTTGCAAATTGTTTGCGCGAATATCGGTCATACCCGGTAGGTAGCAGTTTCCCGTGCTCTGTGTCATTACTGATGACAGATCCTGCTGCCACCACTATCTGTTTAGTGGGCTTTGATAGTGTGCGTGTTTCTACAGGAGAATTGACTCCTTCCGGACACATGCGATGGGTGAATGCCGACTTAAACTCTCCCTCGAGGCTCACAGCGACAGGAAGATTCGCCTGCGTGTAAAAACGAGTGTCAAGATTGACAGTTTGCAGATTGACTTCAGCGGGCGCCTGTGTAGCAGTTGAAGCGTCTGAAGTGGCAAGGAGTATTGTCTGCTGCACTTTATCGCTGTTGCCTACGCTACTAATGTCTGAGCAGAATGTAGCACTGACTGGTGAAAGATTCTTGGTTATAGGTGACAAACTGCTAGTGAGCAGTAGTGGCGAATATGTCCACGGCATAGGTTGATACTGTGGTATGTCAGGGTTGCGACTAACATCAACAGGCACAGATAGACACTGCAAGTCTTGAATGAGACGGTTGTTGACTCTGACACCGTAACGGAAGAGCATGTCGGTGAGGTTGAGGTCAAGAGGCAGAATGGGTGTGAAGCCCTCATCCTGCAAAGTCTGCTCAGAGAACTGTACTCCGTTGAGCACCCAAAGTACCTTTCCTCCTTGCATGACGTAGTGGTCAATGATGTATTTGTCAACTTCAGAGAATGGTTGTTGAGGGTCTGCCACTATAAGAGCACTGAATGGTGTGAGACAATCGGCATCGGTAGTTACTGTGCCACGATAGACATCGAAATACTCTGCCAATGCCTGTTCCACATCCTGAGTGTTCTGCTCCGGGAGTTCAGCCTGTCCTTCGAGAAATACCACTTTCTGCCGTTCTTCCTCAAGAAGCCGGCTGAGGCATAATGCAAATGCATACTCAAGACCTTCTACAGATCGGTTGAGATTTTCTGAACCCGAGAGACCTCGCTGATTGTTTAGCAGGCTGACAGGGATTTCTTTGTCCTTGTATCTTACAACAGCAAACGGATATACCACTGTTTCTGAGTTTATACCCTGCTTGTTGCGTTCATATATCGCAACAGGTTGTAAGTGGTGTGATAGCAGAAACCTATCAAGTTGCTGCTTCTCCTGCTCATCGAGTGTGTTAGGGTTGATGAATGAGTGGCGAAGTTTCCCGTAGTGTGAGAGTTCGCTCAGTAGTTGCCCTGTTGCGACCGACAACTGAGTAAAACCACTATTGAAATCACCCTTTAGATAGACCGTTGCTATTGCTTTGTCATCAAGACTTTTCACCAACGATTTAGTTGCTGAAGAGAGTGTGTGACGTTTGTCTTCTGTCAAGTCCCAGCGCAAAACCAACACCTGCGCTGCTATGTTAAGCAGCACTAACAATACTACAGACAATATGAAGTGGTAGGTTCTGATGTTTGCTGTTTTTATTACTTGATAGCGTTAAGCGCCTCTTGGTTGATGACAACAGGATATTTCTCACGCAGACGCTTAATCCACTCACGCTCAAGGTAGTCCTGATAGTCGGTGGTGACTTTGCCGCGTTCGTCGGTATATTCCTGAGGTGCTTTCAGTTTCTTGCCGACAACAAACTCAACGGGGAATTGCTCGGATGGTGTATAACCGTTGTCTTTCACTTTAAACACGAGGCAGTCAACTGCTTTGTTGTCGTTCTTCTTCCAAATCCCTTTCTCGAAACGCACATTCTTAACAGAGTCTGTATTGAGACGGTTGTTTATGTATGATGCTACAGAATCCGGATTTGCAGTCTTGATAATCTGCTTCGCAACCTTAGCTGCCTTCTTGTCCTTGGCATAGATTACATATCCTTTGAAGCGAGGTTCGTCCCAGGCATATTGCTTTTTGTTTTCCTTGAAGAACTGTGTGATACCGGCAGTGTCCTGAGTGGCTTTATCCCATACCTCCTTGAGCGATATCTCGAAGAGCATGATGCCATCGTGATACTCTTTCATGAGATTGCGTAGTTCAGGATGTTTCTTTTCAAGGTTGGCGTCTTCAAGAGCACGCAACTCTTTCTCTTCAAACATGTCAAGTTTGTCGCGCATGTATTCTTCCGCCAGTTTTTTTGTGGAGAATGGGTTGCTCTGTATGTATGCTGCGAATTCGCTTTGTGTATAGGGTTTGCCGCCAACGGTGCATATCACATCCTTCATACCTTCTGTAGCAGTAATGAAAGCTGAGTCTGCTGAACCAGATGTTTTGTAGAGTTCGGTAATGGCGGCAAGTGCTCCTTCGCTCTCGGCAACGCCGTATTCTTTGCGGAGTTTTTCCACAAAACCCTTGTTGACCAATGTCCTGTATTCGGAGCGGTTGATGTTCTTCTTGACATCATCGCGTATCTCTGCGAGTTCGGGAGTGCCTCTTGTCTCGCCGCGCTTGATAATGTGCCAACCGTATTGCGACTTGAACGGGTGGCTTATCTCGCCTATCTCAGTTTGTCCGAATGCCACATTCTCGAACTCTGGAACCATCTGTCCTCTGCTGAAGAATCCGAGGTCACCTCCTCGCATAGCAGAACCACGGTCATCGGAGTTGTTCATAGCTGTCTGTGCGAAGTCGGCACCTGAGATAACAACCTGATAGAGCGAGTCAATAATGGGCTTGGCTACCATTGCCACGGAGTCGTTCTCTCTTGGAGTCATCTTCATGATATGTGAAGCGCGCACCTCAAGATGAGGCACTTCTGCTTCGACTTTCAGAATATGGAATCCAAAGGGAGTGCGGAATATTTCGCTTACTTGTCCCACCTCGGTGTTATATGCAGCCTCTTCAAAGGGGAAGACAAAGCGGAATGGACGCACATATCCTATCATGCCTTTGTTGGATGCTACCTGAGGGTCATCGCTCACTTCCAAAGCCACTTTGGAGAATTCCTCAGCAGGTTGCTGAACAGTCTTTTTACGTTTGCCTTTGCCTGTGGTTACGCTTAGACCTGTAGTGACTCTAACACGTGCCTCCTCAATCTTTGCCAGTGCGGCTGCGGTTTCTTCCTCTGAGGCTGTCTCTGGGCACCGTACCGCTATATGGCTCACAAGACGGTCATAAAGCATGCGCCCATAGGCTTTCTGAATTATAGCCTCTTCGCTTTCTGGGTCGGTCATGTACTTTGGCACAGCTTGACTGCGGTAACCCGCAAGTTCTTTCTTGAAAGCGGCGGTTGTGTCAACACCTGCCTCCTTTGCTGCTGCCACTTTCAACTTAAAGTTGGTAAAGAGTTCCACATACTCCTCAATAGACTTGTGCTCCACTTGAGATTCTTGATTGTTTTTCTGATAGATGTAAAGAAACTCGCCCACAGTCGATGTGTCACCATTGACTGTCATTAGGACGGTGCTCTCGTCCACCTGCGCTAAGAGAGCAGTTGAGAAGAGTAATGCAACTGCAGAAAATAATGCTTTTTTCATATTCGTTTGTGTGTTATGTTTATAATCAGTATGGTGTGTTGATGTCCGAAGACAAACTATGCAATTTGGCCGCAAAGTTACAAATTTTATTTGTAATATGAAAGAGGAGAAGATAAAAAACAACGTAAGGGCATTGCCATGAGAGGCGAATGTCCTTACGAAGAAAGAGATTAGCGAGGGTTATGTATGTTATCTCACAATCCTGCCGTCAGTAGTATAAATCTTCCCATTGCGGATGATGAGTATGTTACCATCGCGTATGATTTTGCTTACGCCGTCTTTCTGCATGAGTTCGTCAAGACCTGATTCTTGTTCTTTGATGTGTGTGAGTTCACCAAGTCTGCAATCATCAGGTTTGCCACCGAGGTTGTCGAAGCAGAAGTAGCCCGGGGTACTCATACCGTAGGTGCTCTGCTTGGAACTATTCATACGGAAACTGATAGATGTGATTTCATCAAGCAAGGTGAGGTCAATCCACTGCCAGTTCTCTGCATAAGTCCAGTCGTAAGTATCAGTGGTATCACGGAAGTCGGCGAGGTAGTAGTCGATAGTGTGTCCTATCGAGTCATTCACTCCGTATCCTGTGATGGATAATAGTATCCAGTCTCCCTTGCCGAAAGGTTTGCCTGTTGTGCCGTCAGCTTCTACCGACATACCGTCGCCGTTCTTTATGGCGTCAACTACCCAAGCATTGTTAGTAACTGCGATACCGCTTACTGTTTGCGGCTCTGCAAGATAGATGTCAGCATTGCCGTAGTAGTTGGTGTACCAGATGGCGTAGTTGTTGCCTTCAGCAGCACCTCCTGCAGCGCTGTACTGGTCATAGTACGGATTAGTCCAACTGAACTCATTGGCAGTGAGGTTAGCCATCGTGACATCGTAGTAGTATATACCCGAAGCGCCCCAGTTGTCAACATAGGTCGAGAAGATGTAGTCACCAGAAGTCCAGCCATTAGAACCGTCATTGAAGTCCGGGTCACCATGCCAAGCTGTTTCAGGATAGAGAGTGCGCTCCTCAAATGTGGCAGCACCGCGGAGAGGTTTCAGATCGATCATGAGCCAAACGGTAGTGTCGCTGTTGACCTCAGTAACCTTCTGTCCTTCGGCGTTGAAGTATGCGCCATAGATGTTGTTAATCCACATAGTGTCAGGCAGAATGGTGTCTTTGGTGAGGATGAGTAAAGTGTCGTTGGCGTTAATGACAGTGAGTTCGTGTATATAATCGGCGTGACCCTTGATTGAGGTGAGTTCACCGAGACTGCATTGCTCAGGTTTGCCACCAAGGTTGTCGAAGCAGAAGTAAGCTGGTGTACTCATACCGTAGGTGTTCTTCTTTGAACTTGTGAGTGTGAAGCCTATAGCACTTACTGTGTCAAGTGCAGTGAGGTCAATCCATTGCCAGTTTTCAGCATAAGTCCATTCGTAGATATCTGCCGAGTCACGGAAGTCGGCGAGGTAATAGTCTATTGCACTAACAGCATTCTCCTCCTCATCGTAGCCTGTTACGGTGAGTTTGAGCCAATCGCCTTTGCCAAATGGCTTACCTGTTGTTCCGTCAGATTCTACCGACATGCCATCGCCGTTCTTTATGGCATCAACCACCCATGCGTTGTTGGTTACAGCCATACCGCTGATGACACCTGGTTGGGTAAGTTGGATGTTGGCGTTGCCGTAATAGTTGTAATACCAGATAGCATAGTTGTTGCCTTCAGCAGCACCTCCTGCTGCGCTGTACTGGTCGTAGTACGGATTAGTCCAACTGAACTCTTTGCCAGTGAGGTTTGCCATGGTGATGTCGTAGTAATAGATACCCGAAGCGCCCCAGTTGTCAACATAAGTTGATAAGATGTAGTTACCTGAGTTCCAGTAGTTTTCATCATCTGCAAAGTCGGGGTCACCATACCATGCAGTCTCAGGATAGAGAGTGCGTTCCTCAAATGTGGCAGCACCAGTGAGAGGCTTCACGTCAATCATGAGATAAAGCGTGGTGTCAGTTGTGACCTCTGTAACCTTCTGACCTTCAGCATTGAAGTAA
>CAJOIR010000032.1 GCA_905234685.1 Paludibacteraceae bacterium | reverse complement strand
GTCGGTAACGCCACCAGTAGTGAAAGCCGTGCCGTGAGAAGGATTATCAGGCTGAAGAATGACATGAAACTTCTTCCGTTCGGTGAGCAGACGAATAGTCGCGTTGCCTGTGAGAGTGTAAGTAAAACCAAGAGAAGTCGCGTCTGCCACACCGTCATTGTTAATGTCCCAACCTATGAAATTGAAGCAGTCTTTCATTGAGACCTCCATAGTGACATCGCCTCCACATTCCTTGGTAATAACAGAATGGGTCGCATCAGACACTATTAAATTCGCTTCAGGAGAATTAGATACAGAAAAGGTGTTAAGCGGGTCAACGGAATCATAAAGCACTGTGAGTGTATCCACTCTTGGCACAAAGCCGGCAGTGAGCGTAATGGAGTCCGTCACTACCTTCGGGAGAGTATATGGATTCTGCCTGCTACCGTCGCTCCACTTGTTAAACTTATAGCATGCATCAGTAGGTACGGCAGTAAGAACAATCCCTTCGACTCCCCAAGGATAATACTGCGGATTGTTTTGCGCAGCATTATACACAGGATGCTCCTGCGTAGCATACCCCTTAGTATTGTCAGCAGAGACAACATTAACCTTGACAGAGTCTATCTCGAAGAAGGCAGTATAGGTAATGATGTCATTGTGGTTGCCAGCAGCCTGAAAGATATATACGGCATCCTCGCTGACAGAGACACCCGCTTTCTCCCAATGGTGAAAGTGATAATGTTGAGCAGGAGAGGCAGAAAGAGTGACATCATCGCCACAGAAATACTGACCGGCCCCAGTGACAGAACCAGAACCAGCCGGTGAGACATCAGTGACAACCTGCAGTCTGTTCTTAGAGTATGTTGCAGTATATGTAGCATCAGCAGTCACCTGCACAATACGGGGATTGTCGGTGTTGCCATCCATCCACTGGTCGAAATGGTAACACTCGTTGTTTGCAGCAGGTACAGATATGGTAGCATTAGTACCGGCCGGGTAATCGACACAGTACTCATTGCCTTCCTCTCCAAAACATATCTTATATGTAGTCTGAGCAGACAAAAACGAGCATACCAAAAGAAAACACAAGAGAAGTGCCCCACAACGGATCACTTCTTTTGTGTTTCTATAATATGTTGGTGACAGATGTATCATCCAACACGTCTTGCTGTTATATTACTCAGCTACAGCTTCGGCTGCGGGAGCCTCAGCAGCAGGTGCCTCTTCTGCCTTAGGAGCAGTTTTCTTACCTGCACGGCGGGTAGTCTTCTTGGTTGTTTTCTTAACTTCCTTGAGCATGTTCTCATTGTAGTCAACGAGTTCAATCATACTCATTTCAGCAGCATCGCCAAGACGATAGCCTGTACGGAGAATACGAGTGTATCCACCCGGGCGATTGGCAATCTTCTCTGCCACATTCTTAAACAACTCAGTTATCACTTCCTTCTGTTTGAGTTCAGCAAACACAATACGGCGGTTAGCTGTAGTATCCTCTTTAGCGCGAGTAAGGATAGGCTCCACATACATGCGGAGAGCTTTAGCCTTGGTAGTGGTTGTCTGAATACGCTTGTGCATAATCAGCGAGCAAGCCATATTGCTGAGCATTGCATTGCGGTGAGCCGCTTTACGACCAAGGTGATTGAATTTATTGTTATGTCTCATTGTTGTTATTCGTTAACGGTTAAATACTTGGAAATGTCCATGCCAAAAGCAAGGTTGTTACGTTCAAGCAATTCATCAAGTTCAGTAAGTGACTTCTTACCGAAGTTACGGAACTTCAGCAAGTCACTACGATGATACTTGACGAGTTGTGCAAGAGTATCAACTTCAGCGGCTTTAAGGCAATTGAGGGCACGCACTGAAAGGTCCATATCAGCAAGTCTGGTATTGAGGAGTTGGCGCATCTTCATGATTTCCTCATCCATGTCAGGAGCCTTAGGCTTGATCTGCTCTTCAAAGATAATCTTCTCATCGGAGAAGAGCATGAAATGGAAGATAAGGATTTTAGCAGCCTCCTTAAGAGCATCTTTCGGAGTTATGCTACCATCGGTGTCAATCTCAATAGTCAACTTTTCGTAGTCAGTTTTCTGCTCTACACGATACTGGTCAATAGCGTAACGCACGTTGACAATAGGAGTATAGATACTGTCTGTAGGTATAACACCTATGACATCCTGAGCAGTGCGGTTTTCATCAGCGGGCACATATCCACGTCCCTTGTTGATCCGTATCTCCATCTCAAACTTGGCACTCTCGTCCATATTGGCGATTACAAGTTCAGGGTTAAGGATCTCGAAGTTCTGGATACTGCTTTGAAAATCACCTGCGGTAAGTACAGTTTTGCCTGCCACTTTCACGTTGAACGTCTCTGCTTCCTCTTCTATGCCTTCTTTACGACGGAATCTAACCTGCTTGAGGTTGAGGATGATATTTGTTACATCATCAATGACTCCGGGGATAGTAGCAAATTCATGTTCAATACCACTGATTTTGATAGAACAAATTGCATATCCCTCAAGAGAAGAGATGAGAATACGGCGCAGAGCGTTGCCGATAGTGATGCCATAACCAGGCTCCAAAGGACGGAATTCGAATATGCCCTTTGTGTTGGTGGATTCAAGCATTACCACCTTGTCTGGTTTTTGAAAATCTAATATTGCCATGAATTTTATTATTTAGAATAGAGTTCGACGATGAGTTGTTCTTTGATGTTCTCAGGAATCTCTTCACGAGGAGGTATGTTGAGGTATTTGCCTGCTAACTCTGCCTCATTCCACTCCAGCCAAGGATATTTGGTATGGTTGAATCCGCTAAGAGAATTTGCGATAACTTCCAAAGACTTGCTCTTTTCGCGAACAGCTACCACCTGACCCGGACGAACCGAGAAGGAAGGTATATTAACCACCTTGCCGTCAACAGTGATATGACGGTGGCTAACCATCTGACGTGCAGCAGCACGTGTGGGAGCTATACCAAGACGATAAACGATATTGTCAAGGCGTGATTCAAGGAGTTGGAGAAGGATTTCACCAGTAATACCTTTAGAGCGCTGTGCCTGCTGGAAGAGAAGACGGAACTGGCGTTCCAACACACCGTAGGTGTATTTGGCTTTTTGCTTCTCAGCGAGCTGAGTACCATACTCAGAATTCTTCTTGCGACGGTTGACACCGTGCTGACCCGGAGCATAGTTACGTTTGTTGAGCACTTTGTCGGGACCGAAGATAGGTTCACCGAAACGGCGTGCGATACGTGATTTTGGTCCAATATATCTTGCCATAATTCTATTTTGTTTAATATTTGATGATGATTTGTTTAATGTTCACAGTTTAATGTCATCTGAGGCATTAGACTGATGACCATAAACCAAAAAGATAATTACATGAATTATACGCGGCGGCGCTTAGGAGGACGGCAACCGTTATGTGGCAGTGGAGTGACATCCACTATCTCGGTTACGTCGATACCTGCAGCCACGCAAGCGCGGATAGCAGACTCACGTCCTTGTCCGGGACCTTTCACGTATGCTTTAACTTTTCTCAGTCCGAGGTCAAAAGCGACCTTACCAGCATCTTGTGCCGCCATCTGTGCAGCATAAGGAGTATTCTTTTTAGAGCCACGGAAGCCTTGTTTACCGGCAGACGACCAACTGATAACCTGACCGCTACCATTTGCAAACGTTACTATAACATTGTTGAATGAAGATTGTACATGGAGTTGTCCAACACCGTCAATCTTAACAACACGCTTCTTGGCTGCAACTGTTTTCTTTGCCATAATAATCAAATGTTTAATGAGTTGTTACTTAGTTGCCTTCTTCTTGTTTGCAACGGTTTTCTTTCTTCCTTTTCTTGTACGAGCGTTATTCTTCGTGCTTTGTCCACGAACAGGCAGACCAAGACGATGACGAACACCACGATAGCAACCGATATCCATCAAACGTTTGATGTTTAACTGTGTTTCCGAACGGAGATCACCTTCCACTTTATAGGAAGCACCTATGACCTCACGAATTTTAGCAGCCTGGTCGTCTGTCCAATCCTGCACTTTGATGCTTGGGTCAACGCCTGCCTCGGCAAGGATTTTCTTTGCGCTTGAGCGACCTATTCCGTAGATGTAAGTCAAACCGACCTCCCCGATTTTGTTCTGGGGTAAATCTACACCAACAATTCTTATTGCCATAAATTTTTATTGTTTGTTTTGTTAATTACTTTAGCCTTGACGCATTTTCATCTTAGGCTCTTTCTTGTTAATAACATACAAGCGTCCTTTTCTGCGAACAATCTTGCAGTCCGCATTGCGCTTTTTTACTGATGCTCTTACTTTCATAAAAGTATTATGTTTTGAGTGTTTTGCTTATTTCAAGCGGGTAGCCGTATCCTACACGGCATTATTTATAGCGAAAACTGATTCTTCCTTTTGACAAGTCATAAGGACTCATTTCCACCTTCACCTTATCACCGGGAAGGATCTTAATGTAATGCATACGCATCTTACCTGAGATATGCGCTGTTATCACGTGTCCGTTTTCAAGTTCGACACGGAACATAGCATTACTTAGAGCCTCCGTGATAGTACCATCAATTTCTATTGCAGTCTGTTTAGCCATATTAATTATAATTAGATGTATCTTTCTCCAAGAACTTCTTTAATATAGTCAAAAGTTGAGAGAATATCAGCCTTGCCGTTTCTTACAGCTACCGACAACTCGTAATGTGCTGCCGGCTTGCGGTCTGCCGCTCTGGCAGTCCAACCGTCATTCTCAATAATGATATTTCTCCTTCCTGACATGATCATCGGCTCAATGGCAATCACCATACCGGACTTAAGCACGACACCATTCCCTCTGCGCCCATAGTTGGGCACCTCTGGATCTTCGTGCATGTCGCGACCGATTCCGTGACCAATGAATTCACGTACCACTTGATAGCCTGCCTTCTCTGCAGTTATCTGAATTGTGGCTGCTATATCACCTATTCTCTTGCCTGTTACAGCCTGCTCAATACCTAAATAAAGGCATTGTTTGGTTGTACGCAAAAGAGTCATCACATCATCGCTTACTTCTCCCACCGGAAAAGTGTATGCTGAATCGCCATGAAAGCCGTTCTTTAAGACGCAAGTGTCAACAGAAATAATATCTCCATCCTTAAGATAAACCTTATCGGAAGGAATACCGTGAACAACCTGCTCATTGACCGAGGTACAGAGAGTGGCGGGATAGCCTTCATAGCCTTTGCAGGATGGAATTGCTCCGTTGTCACGAATATATTCCTCCGCTATCTTATCTAGCTGAGCAGTTGTCACTCCGGGGACAATTGCTTTTGCCACTTCAGCCAAAGCCTTCCCCAGAATGAGGTTGCTCTCCCGCAACAACTCTATCTCCTCGTCAGTCTTAAGAAAGATCATCTTTTATGTTTAAACTTTAAATACTAAACCTTAAACATTGAATCAATATGCCATAGCACCTGAACGCCCTTTGATACGCATACCTGACTCAAAGAAACCGTCATAGTGGCGCATCAGAAGATGGCTTTCAATCTGCTGGAGTGTGTCAAGAATAACACCTACCATAATCAGCAAAGATGTTCCTCCAAAGAACTGCGCAAAGCCCTGGCTTACACCTAAGATACGTGCAAAAGCCGGAAGGATGGCAATAATTGCAAGGAATATACTGCCTGGCAAGGTGATTCGTGACATAATAGTGTCAATATAGTCTGCTGTCTTCTTACCTGGTTTCACACCCGGGATAAATCCATTATTACGCTTCAAATCTTCAGCCATCTGCGTAGGATTAATAATAATGGCGGTGTAGAAATAGGTAAAGAGTATTATAAGGATAGCAAACACAAAATTATACAAAAATCCTGTATTATCCATGAAAGCACGCACGAAAGCGCCTGCCTTTTCTGAAGCCGAAAAACCAACTATGCTTATAGGAATAAACATAATAGCCTGGGCAAAGATGATAGGCATAACGTTAGCCGCATTCACCTTCAAAGGAATATACTGACGAACTCCGCCATACTGCTTGTTACCTACAATACGCTTCGCATATTGTACAGGTATCTTGCGTGTACCCTGCACAAGAGCGATAGCTGCCATGAAGACAACCAGAAGCACAATGATTTCGGCAAGGAACATAACCAATCCGCCGCCTACATCACCCAGTCTTGACGAGAACTCCTGAACGAGAGCACCCGGGAAACGAGCAATTATACCAATAAGAATGATGAAAGAAATACCATTTCCCACACCCTTATCAGTGATACGCTCACCCAGCCACATAACGAACATGGAACCTGCGCACAAAAGAATTGTTGATGAGATGGTGAACCAGTTGAGTCCTATTGCCAAAGGCTGACCTGCCTGTGCCATCTGTACTGAAAGGTTAACCAAATAACTTGGACCCTGGAACAGAAGAATAAATACTGTGAGATAGCGCGTAATCTGATTCATCTTCATACGCCCGCTTTCTCCTTCACGCGACATCTTCTGAAAGTACGGAACGGCAATGGTAAGAAGTTGGATAACGATACTTGCCGAGATGTAAGGCATAATACCAAGTGCAAAGATAGAAGCGTTTGAGAACGCACCACCTGAGAACATATCCAACAATGCCAGAAGTCCGCCTGCTGTCTGAGCATGCAATGCGCTCAATGCATCAGGATTGACACCGGGAAGAATAATAAAAGATCCGAAACGATATATCAACACAAAAAGCAATGTGGTGAGCAAACGTATACGGAGATCCTCGATCTTCCAGATATTCTTGAATGTTTCAAAAAACTTTTTCATTACATTAAAGTTTTACTACAGTGCCACCGGCAGCCGTAATGGCTTCTTCTGCCGCTTTTGAGAAAGCGTTGGCTTCCACTGTAAGTTTAGCGGTGAGTTGTCCGTTACCAAGTATCTTCACCAGCATTGACTTGTTGATAAATCCTGCAGCAATAAGTTCCTGCAATCCGATTTTCTCAAGGTTCTTGCTCTCTGCCAAAGCCTGAAGTGTGGAGAGATTGACAGCCTTGTATTCAACACGGTTGATGTTTTTGAAACCATACTTGGGAAGTCGGCGTTGAATAGGCATCTGACCACCCTCAAAACCGATTTTCTTTGAGTAACCGGAACGAGATTTAGCGCCTTTATGACCACGTGTAGAGGTTCCACCTAATCCGGAACCAGCACCGCGACCAATGCGCTTGGCGGTTTTAACTGAGCCTGCAGCCGGTGTTAAATTATTAAGTTCCATATGATTTAATTTGTTTTGTTGATTGAGTGTACAGAGAGTAAATTAAAATCTGACTACAATAAGATGTCTTTCCTGTTTCACTCTCCGCACCTCTCTCAAGTTCATCAATCAATTACTTTAATAAGGTGTTTCACCTTGTTTACCATACCAAGAACGGCAGGTGTTGCCTCATGCTCCACAACTGCATTCATCTTTCTGAGTCCGAGAGCGTGCATAGTAGCCTTCTGGTCTTTCGGGCAGCGGATAATGCTGCGTACCTGCTGAATTTTAATTGTTGCCATAGTACATCCTCCTATTATCCGTTAAACACTGTTGAGAGACTTACACCACGATTCTGGGCAACCATGTTTGCATCACGCATTTCGCTAAGGGCAAGGATAGTGGCCTTAACCAAGTTGTGAGGGTTGGATGAACCTTTTGCCTTGGCAAGCACGTCCTTCACACCTACTGACTCAAGTACGGCACGCATAGCACCACCAGCCTTGACACCGGTACCCTGCGAAGCGGGCTGCAGATAAACCTGTGCACCGCCGAACTTTGCTTCTTGCTCGTGAGGAATGGTTCCCTTGTAAACAGGCACCTGAATGAGGTTCTTCTTGGCTGCTTCAGTACCTTTCTGAATAGCAGCGGTAACCTCACCTGCCTTACCAAGACCCCAACCTACGATACCGTCTTCATTACCAACAACAACGATGGCAGCAAAAGTGAATGTACGACCACCCTTGGTAACTTTTGTTACGCGGTTAACTGCTACGAGGCGCTCTTTGAGTTCGATATCGCCTACGTTTTTCACACGATTCATATTGTTTACCATATTGCTTATTAGAATTTAAGACCGGCTTCGCGAGCTGCATCTGCCAGTTGTTTAACACGTCCGTGATAGAGATAGCCGTTGCGGTCGAACACCACATTCTCTATTCCGGCCTTCTTTGCGGCTTCTGCCACAAGTTTGCCGACTTGAGCGGCTTTCTCGCTCTTGGTGATTTTATCTTTTATTCCGAGTGACGAGGCCGAAGCGAGAGTAACGCCCTTCTGGTCGTCAATTACCTGTGCGTAAATCTGGCTGTTGCTACGGAACACTGTCAGACGGGGACGCTCTGCTGTACCTGAAACTGTGGTACGGATGTGAGCTTTGATTCTCAGTCTTCTTGCAATTTTCTGATTCATAATCTTAACCTTTCATTTATTTACCAGCCGATTTACCAGCCTTACGACGAAGTACTTCACCTTGGAACTTAATACCTTTACCCTTGTATGGTTCAGGTTTGCGGAACGAGCGTATCTTGGCACATATCTGTCCAAGAAGCTGACGGTCGGCACACTCGAGAATTACAAGAGGATTCTGGTTGCGTTCACTCTTTGTTTCAATCTTGACTTCTTTAGGAAGCTGCAAATAGATAGGATGTGTATAACCCAGCGAGAAGTTCAAAATCTGACCTTGCGCTTCAACACGGTAACCAACACCTACAAGTTCAAGAGTCTTCTTATATCCTTCAGACACGCCGACAACCATATTATGGATGAGGGCACGATAAAGACCGTGCTTTGCACGAGCTTCTTTCTCATCGTTAGGACGGGTTACATGGCAAACAGCACCTTCAACGTTGACTTTAATCATCGGGTCAACCTGCTGAGTCAGTTCGCCTTTAGGACCTTTCACGGTTACAACATTGTCGTTACTAACAGTAACGGTTACTCCTGCAGGAATATTAATCGGCAATTTTCCAATTCTTGACATAACTGTTTCCTCCTACATTAGTAAACATAACAAATAACCTCGCCACCGAGTTTCTGTCCGAGAGCCTCTTTGTTAGTCATCACACCTTTCGAAGTGGAAAGGATGGCAATACCGAGGCCGTTAAGTACGCGGGGCATCTCACGATAACCAACATACTGACGCAAACCGGGTGTCGATACACGTTGCAAACTCTTGATCGCGTTAACCTTGTTAACAGGATCATATTTCAGGGCAATCTTTATAGTGCCCTGAGGACCATCTTCTACAAACTTGTAGGAAAGGATGTAACCTTTCTCAAACAAGATGCGGGTGATCTCTTTTTTCAGATTCGAAGCCGGCACCTCTACTACGCGGTGACCTGCTTTGATTGCATTTCTGAGCCGAGTCAGATAATCTGCGATTGGATCTGTCATAATTGTTAAATTAATCCCGCCTGTCGGGACAATATTTAATAATGTTTATACTGTGTCTCCGCCTCTGTGCGGACGACTTTGTTCTTACCAACTGGCTTTCTTCACTCCGGGAATAAGACCTTTGGAAGCCATCTCACGGAACTGGATACGTGACAATCCGAACTGACGCATGTAACCTTTCGGACGACCTGTTATCTTGCAACGGTTGTGCAGACGAACAGGCGAAGCATTCTTAGGCAGAGCCTGAAGAGCTTCATAGTCACCGTCCTTAAGGAGCTGTGCGCGCTTTGCGGCATATTTGTTTACCAGTTTCTGACGCTTAACTTCGCGTGCTACCATTGATACTTTTGCCATACTCTCTTATTTTTTGAAGGGTAAGCCAAACTCACGAAGCAGTGCAAAGCCTTCCTCGTCGGTTTTTGCCGTGGTAACGAACGTGATGTTCATACCTAATAGTTTGGTAATATTGTCAATGTTTATTTCGGGGAAGATGATTTGTTCGGTAATACCCAGAGTGTAGTTGCCGCGACCGTCCATCTTGTTGTTGATACCTTTGAAGTCACGGATACGGGGCAGAGCCACACGTACCAGACGCTCAAGGAACTCATACATACGCTCACCACGAAGAGTAACACGAACGCCTATAGGCATCTTCTTACGAACCTTGAAGTTCGATATATCCTTCTTCGAGAGTGTTGCAACAGCCTTCTGACCTGCAATAAGTGTCATCTCCTGTTGAGCCACGTCAATGATTTTCTTGTCGGCAACAGCCTCTCCCAAACCTTGGTTGAGAACTATCTTCTCCAATTTCGGGCACTGCATGACTGTAGTGTAACCGAACTCTTTCATCAGTTGAGGAACAATGCGCTCCTGATAGTCCTGTTTCAAACTTGCAGTATTCATCATTAGATTTCCTTTCCTGATTTTTTAGATACACGTACCAACTTGCCATCCTTTCTTATGCGGCCTATACGAACAGGTCTGCCGTCCTCAACAGGGTTGAGGTTTGAGATATGGATGGGAGCCTCTTTCTTTACTATACCTCCTTGAGGATTTTTTGCATTGGGCTTGGTGCTCTTCGACACCATGTTCACGCCTTCAACGATTGCACGCTGTTTCTCTACGAGCACTTCCAGCACGCGGCCGGTTTTGCCCTTCGAAGTACCTGCATTCACATAGACGATGTCACCCTTTTTAATATGTAACTTTGCCATTGTTTTAATGATTTAGAGCACTTCCGGTGCGAGAGAAATAATTTTCATGTTCGTTTGACGCAGTTCACGAGCCACAGGACCGAATATACGGCTTCCGCGCAACTCACCTGCATTGTTGATAAGTACGCATGCGTTATCATCGAAACGGATGTAACTGCCATCAGCGCGGCGGACTTCTTTCTTAACGCGTACCACGATAGCACGGCTAACCGTACCGTCCTTCATTTCGCTTGAAGGAATGACGCCCTTGACTGCCACTACGATAGTGTCACCGAGGCTGGCATAACGTTTTCTGGTACCGCCCAACACGCGGATACACAATGCCTCTTTGGCACCGGAGTTGTCCGCAACTGTAAGTCTTGATTCTTGCTGTATCATATTACTTTGCCCTTTCGATGATTTGAGTTAAACGCCAACGTTTGGTTTTACTTGTCGGACGAGTCTCCATAATACGTACGGTATCGCCGATGCCGCACTCGTTGTTCTCGTCATGAACATGATATTTCTTTGTCTTGTTGACAAATTTACCATAAAGCGGGTGTTTCTCTTTCCATTTCACAGCAACGGTGATGGTCTTGTCCATCTTGTCGCTGGTAACAACGCCCACGCGCTCTTTTCTTAGATTTCTTGTTTCCATCTTATTGCTGTTTTTTAGTTGTTTAATTCTCTCTGACGCAACTCGGTCTCAAGACGAGCTATAGTCTTGCGAGCCTCCCTGATCTGCAAGGGATTGTCGAGCGGAGAGATGCTGTGGTTCAGTTTCATGCGAACGAGTTGCTCTTTCTCTGTGGCAAGACGCTCTTGAATCTCAGCTGTTGTTAGTTCTTTAATTTCGCTTGTTTTCATATTCCTTACACATTTTGGGTTGGATCATAGTCGCGACGAACGACAAATTTAGTTGTGATAGGCAGTTTCTGAGCAGCGAGGCGCAATGCTTCTTTAGCCACTTCGTAAGGAACACCGTCCACTTCGAAGATTATACGACCCGGAGCCAACGGAACCACGAATCCTTCAGGAGCACCTTTACCTTTACCCATACGGACATCCAGAGGTTTCTTGGTAATAGGTTTGTCGGGGAATACGCGAATCCACACTTGACCTTGACGCTGCATATAACGTGTTACTGCGACACGCGCGGCCTCTATCTGGCGGCCTGTGAGCCAAATGGTTCCCAGACTCTTAATGCCGAATGAGCCGAATGCCAGTTCGTTGCCGCGCTGGGCATTACCCTTGATACGGCCTTTCTGCGAACGGCGGAATTTAGTCTTTTTCGGTTGTAACATAATTATTACGCATCTACATGGTTAAACTTATTTGTTGTTTTTTCTGAAGCCGCGGCGTTCGCCTTCGCGACGCTCACGACGTTCTCCACCACGACGCTCGGGGCGACCTTCCTGTTTCTGGGAGAACTGTGGAGCAAGGTCACGCTTGCCATAGACTTCACCACGGCAAATCCAAACCTTTACACCTATCATTCCCACTTTAGTCAGGGCACCTACATGACAATAGTCAATGTCAGCACGCAGTGTGTGAAGCGGAGTACGTCCCTCTTTGTACATCTCCTTACGGGCCATCTCGGCACCGTTAAGACGGCCGCTCACCTGAACCTTAATACCTTCGGCACCCATACGCATTGTGGATGCGATGGCCTGCTTTACAGCACGGCGGTAAGCAATCTTACCCTCAAGCTGCTTGGCTATCTTGGTTGCTACGATAACGGCATCCAATTCCGGACGCTTTACCTCAAAGATGTTGATCTGAACATCCTTGTCGGTGATTTTCTTGAGTTCCTCCTTCAGTTTGTCAACCTCTTGTCCACCCTTACCGATAATAAAACCGGGGCGAGCAGTGCAGACAGTAATAGTTACAAGTTTCAGAGTTCTTTCGATTACTATACGGGAAATACTAGCCTCTGCCAAGCGGGCATTCAGATAAGTTCTGATTTTGCTGTCTTCAAGCAACGTATCTCCGTAATTGTTTCCGCCAAACCAGTTGCTGTCCCATCCGCGGACAATACCAAGGCGGTTACTAATTGGATTGATTTTCTGTCCCATCTTGACTGTTAATTTTCCTGGTTAGTATTTTTCGTATCTACAAATATTGTCACGTGGTTCGAGCGCTTACGAATACGGTATCCGCGACCTTGAGGAGCGGTCTGCAGACGTTTCAGCATCATACCGCCATCCACGTAAATATTGGTTACATATAAAGTCTCCTGGTCAGCCTTCTTGCCGGTTTTCTGCTCCCAGTTGGAGATTGCTGACTTGAGAAGCTTTTCAAGTTTGCGAGAAGCCTCTTTTGTAGAGAAGTGCAGTGCACCAAGCGCACGGTTAACCTCCATGCCGCGAATCATGTCTGCTACCAGACGCATCTTGCGAGGCGATGTAGGAACGTTCTGAAGCTTGGCAAAATACTGGCTCTTCATGGCCTCTTTTCTTGCTTCGGCTGAATTATGTTTTCTTGCACCCATTGTATCTGAATGTTAAAAATGTTAATGATTCAATGGCGTTTATTTGCGGTTACCGGAGTGACCACGGAAAGTACGGGTGGGAGCGAACTCACCAAGCTTGTGACCTACCATGTTCTCTGTTACATAAACCGGAATAAACTTGTTACCATTGTGAACTGCGATAGTGTGACCTACAAAATCAGGCGAAATCATAGAAGCACGCGACCAAGTTTTTACTACGGTCTTCTTGCCACTTTCATTCATGTCAAGAATTTTCTTCTCTAATTTCAGGTTGATGAATGGTCCTTTTTTCAATGAACGGCTCATAATTGCTCAATTTAATAGGTTACTTCTTCTTTCTTTCGATAATATACTTGTTCGACAGTTTCTTAGGTGCACGAGTCTTATAACCCTTAGCCAAGAGACCCTTGCGTGAACGAGGATGTCCACCGGAGGCACGGCCTTCACCACCACCCATCGGGTGATCTACAGGGTTCATTGCGACACCGCGAACACGCGGGCGACGACCTAACCAGCGACTGCGACCAGCCTTGCCTGATTTCTCAAGAGCATGGTCAGAGTTGCCTACAACACCAACAGTTGCCTTGCATGCGGCAAGAATCTTACGAAGCTCGCCTGAAGGCAATTTCACGATAGCATACTTATCCTCACGAGAGGTAAGTTGAGCAAACACGCCAGCCGAACGTACGAGCGAAGCACCCTGACCCGGACGAAGCTCAATGTTGTGAATGAGAGTTCCGAGAGGTATGTTCTGCATCGGCAGAGCGTTTCCTACTTCAGGTGCAACTTCGGCACCCGACATAACCGTTTGACCTACTTGCAGTCCGTTAGGAGCAAGAATATAGCGCTTTTCGCCGTCAGCATAGAAGAGCAGGGCGATACGAGCCGAACGGTTCGGATCGTATTCGATAGTCTTCACTGTTGCCGGTACACCGTCTTTGTTGCGCTTGAAATCAATTACTCTGTATTTCCGCTTGTGTCCGCCGCCGATATAACGCATGGTCTCCTTACCTGTATTGTTGCGACCACCCGTCTTACGACCGCCATACACAAGGGACTTCTCCGGTGCGCTCGCGGTAATAGTCTCGAACGCGCCGATAATCTTGTGTCTTTGCCCCGGTGTAGTGGGTTTTAATTTGCGTACAGCCATTTTACTTAAATATTGCTATAAAAATCAATTGTTTCACCTTCCTTCAGGGTTACGATAGCCTTCTTGTAAGCATTGGTCTTACCCTCGATGATACCGCTCTTGGTATAGCGCGATTTCAGCTTGGGGGCAACAACTGCCGTGTTGACAGCTACCACCTGAACATTGTACATTTCTTCTACTGCCTTCTTGATTTCCACTTTGTTTGCCTTACGGTCAACCTGGAAACCGTAGCGGTTCAGTTTTTCGCCAAGGCCGGTCATTTTCTCGGTGACGATCGGTTTGATAATAATTGCCATAATATAACCTCCTTACGCGTTAAAAGTAGCCTCGATTGCCGATACTGACTCTTCGGTCAGCACTAAGACATTCGAGTTCATAATTACATATGTGCTAAGCTCGTTTGCGGTAAGCACTTTTACCTTTTGCAAGTTACGAGCCGACAAAAGTACAAAATTATTTTGATTTGGCAAAATAATAAGCGCTTTTTTGTCAGAAATCTTCAGATTCTGCAGCAATTCCACCATCTGTTTGGTCTTTGCAGCCTCGAAAGTGAGGTTGTCAAGCACCAAAAGCTGCTCCTGCGATGCACGCAGCGAGAGAGCTGACTTGCGGGCAAGCTGCTTTACTTTCCTGTTCAGTTTGAAGTCATACGAACGAGGTACAGGACCGAATATGCGGCCGCCGCCTACGCGTACCGGAGACTTGATATCACCCGGACGTGCACCACCGCCACCCTTCTGACGACCAAGCTTGCGGGTAGAACCTGCTATCTCCGAACGTTGTTTTGACTTGTGAGTTCCTTGACGCTGATTTGCCAGATACTGCTTAACATCCAAGTAAATAGCATGGTTGTTAGGCTCAATTCCGAAAATGGCATCATTGAGAGCAACCTTCTTGCCGGTTGCTTCACCTTTCATGTTTAATACACTGAGTTCCATACTGATTACTTGTTAATGATTACGATTGAGTTTTTGGCACCCGGTACACTGCCCTTCACGAGAATCAGATTGTACTCGGGAATAACTTTAAGAACAAGGAGGTTCTGAACGGTCACGCGGTCACCACCCATACGACCTGCCATACGCATTCCGGGGAACACGCGGCTTGGATATGAACTGGCGCCTACCGAACCAGGAGCACGCAGACGGTCGTCCTGACCGTGAGTCTGCTGACCTACTCCACCAAAACCGTGACGCTTAACTACGCCCTGGAAACCCTTACCCTTCGATGTACCTACTACATCAACATAGGTGTTTTCCTTGAACATCTCTACGGTGATTGTGTCACCAAGCTTCAATTCCTGCTCGAATCCGTCGAATTCTGCAAGATGAGCCATCGGCTGAACACCCGCTGCCTTGAAGTGACCCATTTCGGCTTTGTTGGTGTGTTTCTCAGTCTTGGGCTGGAAACCAACCTGAACAGCCTCATAACCGTCTTTCTCAACGGTCTTCAATTGGGTAACAACGCAGGGACCGGCCTCAATAACGGTGCATGGCACGTTCTTACCATCAGCACCAAAAACGGAAGTCATTCCGATTTTTTTACCTAATAATCCTGGCATTTTTCTGTTAGTTAAAAATGTTAATCATTTCCGACTGCTCTCGCCATGAAACCGGCAACATGACTCTTGACACATCTCAAGACACGCCTTGTCCCATGGAAGCCGCCGGGTTGTTTGTTATACTTTAATTTCTACGCTTACGCCACTGGCAAGTTCAAGTTTCATCAGCGCCTCAACTGTCTTTGCATTCGACGAATAGATATCAATCAGACGCTTGTAGCTTGCAAGTTCGAACTGCTCACGACTCTTCTTGTTTACGAAAGTCGAGCGGTTAACTGTAAAAATACGTTTGTGAGTGGGCAGAGGTACAGGACCACTTACCACGGCACCCGTTGCCTTAACGGTCTTCACAATCTTCTCGGCTGACTTGTCAACCAGATTGTGGTCATAGCTTTTCAGCTTGATACGAATTTTCTGACTCATTGTTTTGTTAGTTTGTTATGTTATCAATCAGAGTAGCGGTGAAGCCAAAGAGTCATTTGCTTGGCTTCTCGCCGCTTGCTCATGTTATTTCTCATACGAGGTCCGCCCTGCCTCCTGTCTCAGTCAGCACTGCCTTGGCAATGGCAGAAGCGACGGGAGCGTAGTGCGAGAACTCCATACTGCTTGTTGCACGGCCGGAGGTGATGGTGCGGAGTGCGGTCACATAGCCGAACATCTCGCTCAACGGCACCTTGGCTTTTACTATACGTGCTCCGGTGCGGGCTGTTTCCATTCCCTCCACCTGACCACGGCGCTTGTTCAGGTCGCCTATCACGTCACCCATCGATTCTTCCGGTGTCACCACCTCTATCTTCATGATGGGTTCCATGAGTACAGGCTTTGCCTTCACACATGCGTTCTTGAATGCTATCTGGGCGCATATCTCAAATGAGAGCTGGTCAGAGTCCACAGGGTGGAAACTGCCGTCAAGCACGGTCACCTTGAGTTTGTCCAGCGGGAAGCCGGCAAGCACGCCGTTCTTCATTGCGCTCTGGAAACCCTTCTCAATGGCGGGAATGTACTCCTTGGGTATATTGCCGCCCTTGACAACATCCTCGAACTGCAGACTGCCTTCGAAGCCTTCGTCTGCGGGTTCAATGCGGACAATGATATCCGCAAACTTGCCACGACCGCCGGATTGCTTCTTGTAAACCTCGCGGAGTTCCACAGGTTGGGTGATAGCCTCGCGGTATGCCACTTGCGGACGGCCCTGGTTGCACTCTACGTGGAACTCACGGCGGAGACGGTCGATGATAATCTCAAGGTGAAGTTCACCCATTCCGGAGATTACCGTCTGACCTGTCTGCTCGTCGGTCTTCACGGTGAAAGTAGGATCCTCCTCTGCAAGCTTTGCCAGACCCACACCAAGACGGTCGAGGTCTTTCTGCGACTTAGGCTCTACAGATATACCTATCACCGGATCGGGAAACTCTATCGACTCGAGAGTGATAGGATGATCCTCTGAGCAGAGAGTGTCGCCCGTACGGATATCCTTGAAGCCGACACCTGCGCCTATGTCGCCGGCTGCTATCACCTCCACAGGGTTCTGGTGGTTCGAGTGCATCTGGAAGATACGCGAGATGCGTTCCTTCTTACCCGAGCGGGTGTTGTACACATAGGAACCTGCATCCAGTTTGCCGCTGTAAACGCGGAAATAGCAGAGACGGCCGACATACGGATCAGTGGCTATCTTGAATGCGAGAGCGCACAGAGGCTCGTCCTCGTCAGGCTTGCGGGTGACAGGCTTGTCGTTGCGGGGGTCAACACCCTCTATCACCTCTGTATCCAGCGGAGAAGGCAGGTATGCGCATACAGCGTCAAGCATGGTCTGCACACCCTTGTTCTTGAACGACGAACCGCATATCATAGGATAGATTTTCAACTCGAGCGTACCCTTGCGGATAGCGGCACGAATCTCCTCCTCTGTAATAGTGGTCGGGTCGTCAAAATACTTCTCCATCACCACGTCGTCGAACTCGGCACAAGTCTCAAGCATCTTGTCGCGCCACTCCTGAGCCTCCGGAAGCAGGTCCTGAGGAATCTCTTCCTCCACGTACTCTGCGCCCATCGTCTCGTCGTGCCAGATGATAGCTTTCATCTTAACTAGGTCAACAACGCCCCTGAATGTCTCTTCTGCACCGACAGGAATCTGAATAGGGCACGGAGTAGCGCCGAGCACGTCCTTCACCTGACGGACAACCTCAAAGAAGTCGGCGCCGGAGCGGTCCATCTTGTTGACGTAACCGATACGCGGCACCTTGTACTTGTCAGCCTGACGCCATACAGTCTCCGACTGAGGCTCCACGCCACCCACCGCACAAAATGCGGCTACGGCACCGTCGAGAATACGCAGCGAACGCTCGACCTCTACGGTGAAGTCCACGTGACCCGGAGTGTCAATCAGGTTGATCTTGTATTTCTCCCCGAGATAGTTCCAATAGGTGGTGGTGGCAGCAGAGGTGATGGTTATACCACGCTCCTGCTCCTGCTCCATCCAGTCCATTGTCGCAGCACCGTCATGCACCTCACCTATCTTGTGGGTCAATCCGGTGTAAAACAAAATACGTTCGGATGTAGTAGTCTTACCGGCGTCGATGTGAGCCATGATGCCGATATTCCTATTATATTTCAAATCGTGTTTTGCCATTTGTAATAAAACTAATACCTTATAATAAATTAGAAGCGGAAGTGCGCGAATGCACGGTTGGCTTCTGCCATGCGGTGCATATCCTCCTTACGCTTGAAGGCGCCACCCTGGTTGTTGTAGGCGTCTATAATCTCCGCAGCGAGTTTCTCTGCCATGCTGTGACCACCGCGCTTTCTTGCGAAGGTGATCATGTTCTTCATGGAGATTGACTCCTTGCGGTCAGCACGGATTTCGGTAGGCACCTGGAAGGTGGCACCACCGATACGACGGCTCTTAACCTCCACCAACGGTGTGATGTTCACGAGAGCCTGCTTCCAGATTTCAAGAGGCTGCTTGTCCTCGCTCTTCATCTTCTGACCTACCACTTCGAGAGCAGTGTAGAACACGCCGTAAGCAGTGTTCTTCTTGCCGTCGAGCATGAGGTGATTGACGAACTTGGCAACCATTACCTCGCCGTAAACGGGATCCGGAAGGATGACACGTTTCTTTGGTTTTGCTTTTCTCATTGTTGTAATGTTTTGTTTAATTCAGAGAGTTAGCCTCTCAATTCGGTTGTCTCGGTCTCTTCCTCCTCATCAGGGAGTACTCAACCCTCAACCCTGTTAATCATCAGTGCAGGCGCGTAACCTGCGTTAGTTAAATTAGGATTACTTCTTGGCTTTCGGACGTTTTGCTCCGTACTTCGAGCGGCGCTGCAGGCGGTTAGCCACACCAGCCGTATCAAGAGTACCGCGAACAACGTGATAACGTACACCTGGCAGGTCTTTCACACGACCGCCACGCACCATCACGATGCTGTGCTCCTGCAAGTTATGTCCTTCGCCGGGAATGTAAGCGTTCACTTCTTTCTGGTTGGTCAAACGGACACGTGCCACCTTACGCATAGCCGAATTCGGCTTTTTGGGAGTGGTTGTGTAAACGCGGACACACACACCGCGACGCTGCGGGCAGCTGTCGAGTGCAGGTGACTTTGACTTGTCCTGAAGCTCAGCTCTTCCTTTTCTAACCAATTGTTGGATTGTTGGCATTTGCTTAACTTGTTAATTGTTAATTATTAGTTGTTTACTACTGCTCTTTGGCACAGATGCGCCGAAAAAGCGTGCAAAATTACTACAAATATTTCATATACACAAATCTTTGCAGAAAAAAAGTGATTTTTCTTTGTTTTTATAATCACAAACCCTCATCTCACACATCATACCTCTCCACATATAAGGCAAAATAATGCCGAAATCTATCACCCCCTGATGCATTTTTTGATTCTTTCTCTCATAGGCAGGAAACACGTATCATCCGGAGAACATGTCCTCCGTGGAACGCGTTTCTATTATAATGCTACAAAAATCTTCGGCGCGGACGTGTTTTTATGCCGAAGATTCTGATTCCGGTATCTGAAACCCGACAAAAAGAAAGCAGAATGCCTTGATTGTCAAGACCTGCCGCGTGTGTTGTTTTTTTATGAAAAAATTCTACCCTGCCGAAGTTTCTGCCGAAGATTGTGCCTTTTGCCACTTTAAGCAATCCGTTTCATCCGTCATAGTCCGTCTAATGCGTGGGCAATCCCGCGTCATCTGCGGGAAGAAAGAAAATCCGTGCCATTCCGAAAGACAGTGCAAAGATACGATGGCGGGGATTTGCGTTGTCCCATTCTGGCACTATCAGGCACTATCTGGCATCATTTTGTACATATTGATAAAACTAAACAGCCATGAAGCATGAATCTTGAAACTTGAAACATGAGGTTCACCAGTTCTCCTGTTAAATAATTTTGCAGTATGCACATTTTTCTCTATCTTTGCAATGTGAAATGCAGACATATACTAAATGCATAAAAATCATCTTGTTTGCGGATGTAAAACGCAGACCGTCACATCCACGACGTAAAATCGGATCGTTGAGGCTGGCAACGTAAAAAAGCAGTTACATACTAAAAGCGTTTGCTTTATTTAGGGACCTGTTCATTTCTCGACAACTTGATTTTTTGGCTTTCCCGAATATTGCGAAACGCTCACGCTCATGCGTGGGCTTTTTGCGTATATTGGAGCCAAAAGGAGTCGAGACCTGAACAGACCAGTATATTTCAAAAAGTCTGCGCTTTTTGTGTACTATATAGGTAACAAATAACAATATATATGATAACAATCGACAATTACAAAGAGGTACTACTCTCGCTTGGATTCAAGCAAGAAGGGACACAAGACATATATACCAAAGAATACCATCTAAATGGCAATTTGGTAGGCGATACGCATATGTCCGTCAATTTTGCAGAAAAGCGCCTTGAATTTCCTGCGGATATGCGCGGTGGTGATCGCAACACATTGATTGATGATGCCCATAAAGAGAATATGGTCGTCTTTGAATGTGTGGATCGTTTGCTGGACAAAGGCTATAAATCGGAAGATATTGAACTTGAAAAAGTTTGGCAACTGGGACACGATGGCAAAAGTGGTCGTGCGGACATCTGCGTAAATGAGGCTGGTAATCCTCAAAAGATGCTATTTATCATAGAATGCAAGACTGCTGGTAAAGAGTTTGAAAATGCTGTCAAAGAAACAGAAGAAGACGGTGGACAAATTTTTTCTTATTGGCAACAAGAGAGATCTACACAATGGCTCGCTATATATGCATCTAACTGGGATGAAGAAAACAAAAATGTAACGCACACTTGCAAAGTTCTCAATTGTTCTGATGACAAAAACTTGTTGGAAGTAGCGGATAAAAAACGCAAGAAAAAAGAGGAGATAGCAGACAGGCTTTATCGTGATGCCAAAACAACGCAGGAACTATTTGAGGTGTGGCAAGAAACATATAATAGTGAATGGCATGACGATATTATCTTCAAAGCCAACTCACAGGCGTACAATATCGGTGTAGATGTTCTTCGGAAACGTGACCTAAAACCGTTCTCCATGGAGAATAGCAAGATCGTTAATAAGTTCGAAGAAATCCTCCGCCATAACAATGTCAGCGACAAAGAGAATGCTTTCAACCGCCTTGTGGCACTCTTTATATGCGGACGAAATCAAGAAAGCTGATGATGCAGAAATGGAGTTCCAATACAAGGAGCGCGTAGATACGTATGAGGATCTGCAAGACCGTTTGCAACGACTTCACAAAGAGGGCATGGATGAGTTTATGAAGGAAGATATTTTCTATGTTGAAAAGGATTATGCCCAGAAACTTTTCTCTGCTTATAAGGGAGCAGCACGCGCGCAAGCGATCAAACAATTGGACGATACCATTCGCAACCTCAAATTCTACTCCAATAATGATTTTGCCTTTGTGGATGTGCATAACGAGGAATTGTTTGCT
This sequence comes from Paludibacteraceae bacterium, assembly GCA_905234685.1. GTDB lineage: Bacteria > Bacteroidota > Bacteroidia > Bacteroidales > Paludibacteraceae > Colicola. Next base: position 19,221 of record CAJOIR010000032.1, on the reverse strand, counting down.
AAAAACGGAAAGGTCTTGGTGGAAGTTGTCAAACTCTTTCAAGAATATAGAATCGTTTATCCCGAAAAGAACCAGTTCCTTGGAGATTTGTTTGAGCAATTATTAGCAAAGGGCTTCAAGCAAAACGAAGGACAATTCTTTACGCCTACACCAATCACCCGGTTTGTATGGGATTGTCTGCCTTTGGAAAATTATCTAACAGCACATGGATTACCCAAAGTGATAGACTACGCTTGCGGAGCAGGGCATTTCTTGACGGAAGGTATTGAGGCCATCAATGATATTCAGCATAAGCGCAGAGACAAATCTGTACCTGCCGATAATAGATGGGTGCGTGATTGCATCTTTGGAATAGAGAAAGACTACCGTCTGGCGCGTGTTAGCAAGATAGCCCTCTTTATGAATGGAGCGGGTGATGCGAATATCATTTTCGGAGACGGACTGGATAATGATCCGGCAAAAGGAATTGAGAACGGTAAATTTGACATTTTGGTGGCTAACCCGCCGTATTCTGTTTCTGCTTTTAAGGCACACTTAAAATTGCAGCATAATGATTTGGAACTACTTCCGAGTATTTCTAATAGTTCGGGAGAAATTGAAACGCTCTTTGTAGAACGTATTGGTCAATTGCTCAAATCCGGTGGATTGGCAGGTGTATTTTTACCATCAACTATCCTTTCCGCTAGTGACAAAAGTGGTTATATAGAAGCTCGGGAACAAATCCTTTCTAACTTTTACCTCCGTGCAATAGTTTGCTTTGGCGGAAAGACATTTGGTGCCACGACCACAAGTACAATCGTGCTCTTTATGGAGCGTTTCCGCGAACCTCCAGTACAAAAGCAATTAGCAATTGATACGGCGAATAGTATTCTTTCGGGAAATGATAATAGCGATTGGAACGATAGTGATATACTGAACGAATATTTGTCTCTCATTGGTGTAACGGCAGAACAATACCAGAGCTTCGTTTCGGAAGCGGCTTCTATAGAGGACTTACGTGCTATTGAGTATTTCAAGCCATACATAGCTGAGTTTGAAAATACTCAACAAAGATTCCCTAAAAGCTATACTGCGGATCAAATTGAGCAAGAGCGCAAAGATCGACTTTACAAGAAAATTAGAGATGTAGAGAAGGATAAACTTATCTATTTTAAGCTCGTACGTGGTCAAGAAACAGTGGTTATTACAGCTCCTACTGATAATGCAGAACAAAAGACGTTCTTAGGTTACGATTGGAGTAATCGTAAAGGAAAAGAAGGTATTATTTTGAATCCTAACGGCGGTTATCTGACAAATGCACAAAACAGATTTGCGCATGGTACGTTAGCTACATTTGTGCGTAACGCATTTAACAATATGCGTACGGAAATGGGAGAAGAAACTTCTCTCAAAAAATATGCTGCTTCGTATCGCACCATTGATATGTTAGATTTCTCAAGAACAAAATTTGATAAAATTATTAAAACTACATTAGAACACAAAGTCGAAATTGTTAGCAAATATCCTTTGACAAAATTGGAGGAATTGATAAAAATCGTTCGTGGCGTTACATATTCTAAAGAAGATCAAAGGATAGAACCTACAAACAATATTATTTTAACAGCAGACAATATTACGCTGGATGGTCATTTGGACATCGTAAAACAAATCTATATATCGGAGACTTTGCAAATATCCGAAGAAAAGAAATTACAGGCTAATGATGTATTCATTTGTTTCTCTAGTGGTAGTAAGACTCATGTTGGTAAAGTCGCTTATATATCAGAAGATTTACCATACTATGCAGGTGGATTTATGGGAATACTGCGAACTAAATCACTGAATATTCTCCCTATATACCTTTTCAATGTGCTTAACTCAGAAATGATGCGAAACGTTATTCGGTATGATAGTACAGGCTCTAACATTAACAATTTATCAAGTGCATTAGGAAATATTAAAATTCCACTCCCGCCAATAGAGATTCAGAAACAAATCATAGAGGAATGTGCCAAAGTAGATCAGGAATATAATAATAGCCGTATGAGCATTGAAGAGTATCGCAGAAAAATCATGCAAGTCTTTGAGAATCTGCAAGTTATAGGGGGCAAGGCGTTGATTTTAAGCCAGTTATGCTGCTATGCGTCAGAGAGAACGTCTCTCATTGAAGCTGCTACGTACATAACAACCGACAACATGCTACAAAACTGCGAGGGTATTACTGAATATACCGGCACAACTGATATTCCTTCTGCTGTGGCATATAAAAAAGGAGATGTTTTAGTCTCTAATATACGTCCCTATCTGCAAAAGATATGGTACGCTGACCGAGATGGTGCTTGTTCGCCGGACGTATTAGTGTTCCGCGTGAACAATGATGATATACTGAGTAAGTTTTTATACTACTCGATGAAAAGAAAAACATTCTTTGATTATATCATGAATCAAGCGGGGGTAAATGGTATTAAGATGCCACGAGGGAATAAAGAAGCAACCATGAATTTTGAAGTTGTTGTACCTTCAATAGTAGAACAGCAACAAATCATCGCCCAAGTAGAGCAATACGAAGCCGCTATCCGTCAAGCGCAAATAATCATGGACGGCTGTGCTGCACGCAAAAAAGCAATATTGGATAAATATTTGAAATAACAGATATTATCCGGCACCCTCTTTATTAAATGCACGAGTCTTCAAAACAAGCGTCAATAGACACCTTTTATGTAACTGCTTTTTTGCGTTGCCAGCCTCAACGATCCGGTTTTATGTCATGAATGGGACGGTATTTACTCAATTATCTCCCAACGACCGCCTTTGTCCGGTCCGACACGGCGGATGATACAGGCAGCCTTAAGATTCTTAATATATTTTTCGATTGTCTTTATAGATAGCTGTAAAGCCTCAACTAAATCATTCTGCGTAATACCGGGATTCTCCCTCATTAAGAAAATAATTATCTCCCTACTTTTCTCCCTACTTTTCAGCGTACCTTTTAGCATATCTATTAGCGTACTTTTCTGGTCACTTTTCTGTGTCACTTTTCTGTGTCACTTTTCTGGTCACTTTTCTGTGTCACACTATCTGTATTCATTTGACGGCCTTGTACTTTCCGGAATACCTCCCGTTGGATGGTTGCCATGAAGCCGCCTCGAACTTGCTCAAAAGCCGGCACTTGCAGATGCGCCTGCACGAATGATTCGCGAATCTTCTCATAGCCACGTCCCCTGTTCTCAATAAAGCCAAGCAGATAAAATACTTTTGCTATCAGCGGATTGCGGGGTCTGGATTCATGTTTCATGTTTCCCAAATTCCCTAGTTAGCCTCTTTCTTATATTTTGACATGCTGATGTGTGTCACGTCTAAAATAAGGGCGACCACACGGCGCTGACGCTGTCGCCCCTACGTGATGTCGCAAGGGTTCGGCAAGGGTTCGATAAGGGTTCGGCAACCTTAGGGAATAAAGAGTGCCTTTGGTACTATAGGATTTCTCCGGTTGAGATAGATGTCAGACGTTTTGCCACTTCGTCGGGGTGGTCTATCAGCAGTTGTCCGTGGTTCATACCCTGGAAGACATGCACATGCGCTTGTGGACAAACGGAGAGGAGATGCCTCGCCTGGGGCTTGGCTACAAAAATGGATATCAGCGCCGGAGATTGTGTTGAGGCGGTTGGTATAGACGGACTCGTATCCGTCAAGCACAGCCTGTGCCCCACCCCAAGGCCACGTCTTACGGCACTCGTCGAGTAGCACATCGAAATAGTGCGAGTGGAAGACAACTTTCCAGAAACCTGTCCAATGGTAGCATGTCCACACATTCCCTGCCTGGTAATATCGCAACGGTCCGACCAGCCACCTCGGCAAGGGCAGCAAAGGCGCGGCATCAAGGACGGCATGGTCAACTTCTATTTCATTGCGCTCCAGAATACGGGAGAGTATCTTGCCACCGAGGGAGAGTCCGTATGCACAATCCAGATGACCATTGTGATGTTCCTGTACGTATGCTATGACCTGCGCCGCCTGGTCGTCCACGGACGTGAAGCGTGTGTGCCTGCCGAGTGTGAATCCGTCCAATTCTGCGGCGATGATACGGAACTTGTCTTCCGTCAGCCGGATGAGCGGAAGAAAAATCTCATACGACACTCCCAAACCGGGAATCAGCAATAACGTCGGGGCCCCCATAGAACTTGTTCGCGTGGGGTGAAAGGTCGGGGCTTTTTCGTTGCCAAAAATCTGGAAGTTCATTTTATTTTACCAAACAAATGGTATTACTTTGTAGCGAACGCGTTGTTTGTATTCGGCATAACCTTTCAGTTCACGTTCAAGCACTTGCTCCTCATTGCGTATGCGGAGGGCGATGATCGGAATATAGAGCAGTATGATGAAAAACGACCACAATGAGGCAAGTACTAAAGGCATGGAGAGGAATAGTAACAATGTGGCTGCATACATAGGGTGACGAACAATGCCGTACAAACCGGTACTCACTACTTGCTGGTTTTCCTGGACTTCGACCGTCCGTGAAAGCCACACGTTTTCGCGCATCACTTCGGCATACATAGCGTATGCGACAAGGAAGATAGCTGTAGCCACATATACTGCCCAATCAGGCAGAATGTACCATCCGAAGCTGCAGTTTAGTCCTGCCACAACAAACACCGCGATAAACATCAAGCCACTCAAGACAACTACCCATTTCTGCTCATGCTGTTGTTCCTTAGCATCCAGACGTTTGCGCAGTAACTCCGGTTGACGAATCATCAACACGATTCCGGCAAAGAACATCGGAACAAACAATACTCCGATAAATAGCCATGCTTGCCAGAAACCGAACGTTCCGGCAGGAAGGAATAACAACAGTCCGATGAGAAGCAATCCCAGGACGAACTTCGTTAGAGCTTGTAAGAATAATTTCACTGTCATAAGTCACACATGGTTTGATATAGTCCGGGAATAAAAGAGGTTGCTACTATCTGTGCCGCTGTCGCCAAGTCAATCACCGCATGGCCTACCATGACAGGCAACGGATTGCGCTTGCGGTAATACCACCAGCAAAGGATGAGCGTCAACGGCAGGAAAGACAGGAAGCGATACACGATATATCTGCCGTCCAATAATGTCGGAATGAAACAATGCTGCAAGGCATAGAAAAACGCAGGAATAATAATCGCTACATACTTGTTTTGTATCTGATTCACACCACAGCCGAGATATAGTCCGTCTTCCGCAAAAGTGGTCGTAATGGGCAGTAAGATGACATTGATAATAGCAAGCACTTTCGGTATCGGCGCAATCATCACCGATGGAGCATAGAGGAAGTTATGGTAGCAAAGGAAGCCTGCCAGATACATACCTGCCATGCCGACCACCAAGACCAGCATCGTAATACCGACTATTTGTCGCCATGTAGTTTGACATTTCCGGTAGTTAATCAGTTGCCAGAACGTTCGCCCGTTGCGTTTGGCGAGATAAACCAACAGACCGATGGTCAGGATATTCAGTACTACAGCGATAACCGACCACCAGCAACCTGTTTCGCCAAGGTCTTGACCGAGTATTCCTGCACAGCCGATGAACACCATCAAGAACGCTATCGAGCGTATCGGAAGCCAAAGAGACAGATGTTTCATTGTCTTAACAAACTAACCAAGCATAGATACCTGCGCCAATGAGGCATGGTATCAGACCTATCAACATTCCCCAGCAAGATTGGACGAAATGGTATTTCTTCTGATGATACGCCTCGTCCATGTGTTCGGTGCCGGGCAGACGAACAGAACGCATGTTTGCGAACAACACCCAGTCCAAGAAGAAACAGTCGTACCAGTCAATGAACAGCCAAATCCCGTAGCCGACGCAGAATGCCGACCAGAAGTCATACGCACCCGCCAGCCATACCACCAACAGCAACAGTGCCAATGCGATGAGTAGCGCCATGCCCTTCTTGAGCAGTACGGTAGGCGTGAAGAACTTCGACGGGATGCGTTCATGTGTTTTGAAATACTCCTCTTGGATGTCCTCCGGATAGTCGGCAATCCACCACACGGGATTCTTCACCAGCGGAATGAGTATCATCGCCGTGAATGCTGCCGTCAGCACAAGGGTTTCTATTACGATTATTGTCCAATTCATATCGTCACTAATCTGCAAATAATTATCTTATTCATCTCACTACTTGTGTGAATACCGGCGCTTGGCCGTCAGCGACTAACACATACACTTGCACTTCGTCTTTGGGCATTTCCGGTGCGCCTTCACGCGGCAGGTTTTCTGCTGTGAAGACATACTCCGTCCCGTCATAACCGGCACGCGAAGCCACCGTCATGGCTTTTGCATGAAGCATCGGATAACCGTCCACAGCGGCATCAAAAATAGCAGTCTCTTCTTCGATCACAGGATGTTGTTCTGGGAACTCTGCCAACGGCTCCAATTCTCCTTCAAGGAATCCTCCGGCAATCAAGAACCGCTCTACTTCTTGCGGCACAGCCTGCAAACGCGCGGCACGTACACCGTAACCTGGGCGAATGTCTGCGTCGGGTTGTACGGTTGCCAAGTCCTTGACGCTGGAGTCCAAGCCTCCGCTACCGAATGTACAGAACGGAACAATTGTCTTACCGCTGAGGTCGTTCTGTGTCAGGAACGCAGCCACAGGAGGCGCGTATGTGCCGAACCACACGGGATAGCCGAGGAAGACGACATCGTACTTCTTAAAATCAACCGTCAGCGGTTGGATGTCCGGCAAAACATCCAACTCCCGTTCTTTCAAGCAACGCTCAATCGTCGCTTGGAAATCACCGTCATACGGCTCAACTGCTTCTATCGTCGTGATGTCTGCACCGAGGCGATTCGCAATCTCCTCTGCCACCACTTTGGTGTTAGAAGTCTGCGAGTAATACAACACCAATACCTTCGGTGCATCTTTCTTCTGTCCGCATGCCGCAAGCATCGTCGCAGCAAATGCAATAGTCATTATTTTTTTCATTCTATTAATATTTTACAATTGTTCCTATCAGGGAGTCCAAGAGGCGGATGTTGTGTTTGGTTGCGATGTTGTGCGCCACGCTGTCAGGTTCGGACCATGGATGGACGGAAAGGGCGAACTTGTCGTGGTGAACGGTGAAGACCTGCTTGGCTTGGATGTCCAGAATAACCTTTTCGAGATCTTCGGGCGTGGTGTGGATGTATTTCCAATTGGCATTGTACTGGCCGTTTTCCAAGAACGCCAAATCAACGGCTCCAAAGCGCTTATGTATCTCCGCAAAACGCTTGTCATAACCTCCGTCACCACCAATATAGATCTTGCGACCGGCGGCTTCGACCATGAACGATGCCCACAGCGTCTGATTGCGTTTGCCTAACAATCGGTTGCTGAAATGCCGACTCGGTAGGCAGGTAATACCTTTCGATGCCTCGTACCAATCCATTTCCGTGATTGTTTCGTCGGCGTAGCCCCAATAACGCAGGTAATCGGCGATGCCGAGCGGACAGATGACGTGTGTCACGCGGTCGCGAATGTCACGGAGTGTCGCATAATCCATGTGATCCCAATGCTCGTGCGTGATAATGAGTACGTCAATATCCGGCAGATCGTCAGGTCGGTAGATGTCTGTGCCCGGAAAGGCTTTCAGCATCATCGACGACGGCCATTCGGGTTTCAGCAACGGATCGACCAGATACCGCTTGCCGTTCAAACAGAACAGATATGACGAATGCCCGAACCATACGAGCCAGTCGCTATCGGTCGGCAGGCTCTTGAGGTCGGTCTTCACGGCTGGTATGGGTTCTTGCGGCACACGCTCCGGATTAGGACGCGTCATGAAATTCCATATCTGCTTAATGCCGCTCTCGTTGCCTGTGAACTGCGGTGTCGGCAGTTGGTTTCGGAACATCCCGTCTCTATAGTTTGGTGATGCCTGTACCCGCTCCATCGAACGATGCCGCCATAGTCCGAAAGCAGGATGCGAAAGTACGACCAAACCCACTCCCGCGAGTAACAAGAATATGCTCAATATAATCAACAGGGTCTTCATTTTCATTCCTTATTCTTTTGCGACAAAGTTTACCGCAAAGGTACAAAAAAATCCCACATACGCAAGAGAATGCGGGATTTTTTTATTCTGCATATAAATTAATACTTGTTCTTACGTTTAGGGTTCATCGGGAACCAACCCTTTCGCACCCGTTCGCGTTGCTTGAACACTTCGCCTATACTCCATAAGGAGGAAAAAGCGAATATACCCAAGAAGATTGACACATACGTGTTACTCACGAACAACGAACCCGCTGCCCCCAATAGTCCGACTATCAGAAATGCCCGCCAAGACTTCACGCCCCAATAGTACTCCGCCTTGATGACCAGCGGGTGAAACAGCCCGATACACAGAAACGCACCTGCGCCTAAAAGTATTCCTTCAAAGTTCATATTAGTGACAAAACATAAATCCGAAATACAAACGTGGACCAGTTGGAAGGCATAGTCCTCGCTTGTGGATGGCCAGCATCCAATCGATTCTAAACGTCAAATGCACCTTGCGAGTGAGGCAATAATCGCAGCCGACGTACGGCGTGACATAGAAAAAACACTGTTTGTGAAACGTGCTGTTTTTATCCTGTGTCCAACTGTGTTCATCACCTTCCAAGATATACAGCCCTTTCATTGAGCACCTCCGATCGTTCCTCCGATATAGGGCCATACTTTGTCCATTCGCCAGCAGCAATCCACACACGCTCACCTACAGCACCCAACATCTTCTTCAAGTGCTCATACTGTGCTGCATAATCGGTGCCATCAATCGCATTGTATATCTCACATTGACGAATCGCCTCACTCTTGCGAGCAATCATCTCAGGGTCCGCAAACGAATACGGCAACCCTGCGTTGCATTTCTCTAATTCAGTCATATATCTTTGTTTGCTTGTGTGGCTCTCTGTAATGCTGCGCGACCGAGGTCGATCATCAGACCGCGCGCTTTCAAGTCGGCACAGCGTTGTTTGTTGAGTTCTGTCCAATGGCTTTTCTTTTGGCGCGGCGAGAGGCGTTGCGCCAACCGTCCGTCAGGGAGACGCTTGAGGGTTGAGTCAATCCAACCGAAACAAAGTGCCTCTTCGACCACATCCAAGTAAGGCAGGCATACGCCTTCAGGTTTCTTCCTGCCCCTGTACATGGCAATCCAGCAGCACTTTTGTGTTGCTGCGTTCCGTTCGAACCACTCCCTAAGCTGCGCTCGCTCGCTGTATTCCAACAAATCAACTATTTCCATTTATAATTCTCTTTGGCATATCGGCCAGTTCGAAGTGGCACTTGGCATCAGTTAACAAATCACTCTTTTGTAAAAATATAACCGCTATAGGACACATTTATTGTGCTGTCGTTATAGGCCCTAATGTAGATGTTTAGCACAGATAAAACTTTCTGTTTGTCTTGCGAGGGAATAAGCAGCTGTTGCGAATCCTTCTTTGCTTTTTTGATAGCGGCCGTATCAAACAGTAATATGACGCCTTGGTACGGAATATGGAGAATACCCTCATGCAGGCTGTCTTCTGTAATTTTCTCCGGCAGATACTCTGTTTGTCTGTCTATCCAGTTGAATCTGTGGTAGCCTTGCGGGCAGAGGTGTCCTCCGGCGGGTTTATAGTAGTCTATCGTCCATGTCACCTCACGCGTTTTGGTGTTGTCTGTGGAGAAGGATTCGTCTTGTTTAATCCATCGGCTCGCGAAGTCTCTGCCGTAATTTTTCTGCATATATGTCAACTCCCTTTCAAAATCACTCTTGTCTATGTTGGACAAAGAATCGGGCAAAGCATACAGTTGGAATGGTGTTTGCAAATTGTTTTCCTCAATAATCTTGTCTATCTTCGCCGTCAAAACAGGTCGGCAGAGACAGTAGTAGTTGAGCGGATGTCCGGAAGACAAGACAAACAGCGTTGCGAACGAAAGTGCAATCCAGCGGAAGCGCGTGCGCGGCACAACGAGCATAACGATGCAGACCGCATAAAACCAAACCAGCAAGGTCAGCAGATAGAGTCGCGGAGGTGTGATTCCGTAGTCAGCAAAGCGGCGCACAACCCCCACGGACATCAGAACCAGCAACGGCAGAATAACTATCGGTAGCCAGCGCGTCAGCAATTTACTTTGCCATGAGTCCTTGTTCGTCACTTGCGGATAAATCAGTATATAACAAAGGATATAGGCTCCCATTACGGCTGATACGAGCCATGAAATCATACCTTTGGGCAATTCCCAATGAACCAGAATATTGATGCCATAGACATAGAGAACAAGAATGTAACATCCCAGCAATGGCAGCAACAGCCACGAGACGATTTTGGTAAGGGATGACGACATTTCAGCAGAGGCGTTGTGTTTGCGTCCTGCCTTCGGGATTAGTGCCAGAAACAATATTCCAAAAAGCAACACCGCGCACACAATCATAATGAGCACGAGCGGTTTCTTACCCGCGTCAAAATCAAAGAGCGCTGCTGTTCCATATACGAGCCCTCCTAATCCGCCAACCATCACCCAAGCCACTACACCGCTGATTAGCAATGCTCCGCATAGCGACAGAATAAAATGCCATGCTTTGAGGTCGTTCTCTTCTTTCAAGAAAGAACCAAACGGAATGAGTAGGATGATGAGTGCCATCCATGCCATATTACCGATATAAAACGCAGGAAGTTCGCGATTAGGTATAATATCCGTCAGAAACAGGAGCGCACTATAGCCAGCGCAAACAATAAGCGACACGCCTTCTACTATCCACCTCTTTCGTTTGTCACGCTGTTCCTCTCCCCATAACGATGTAGCGAGGCTGATTACAATGCCGGCCGACATAAAAAAGATAAGACACAGTATGACACGACCGGGTTCTGTCTCTGTAACTATCAAATATGACAGCATAGCAGTCAAGGAAACCAGTAAAACGGTCGTCACAGGGAAGCGCTTTATTACGCGCAGGAGCGATTCGCTAATGTTTCTCAACGACAAGCGTTGTTTCAGAGATTGAAAATTCGTCAGTTTCATACTTTTTGGTTTCCTTAGTATTCGTTGTTAAATTACTTGCTTTAATCAATAATCTGGTCTATCATAATCTATCTTCTCATATCACGTAGTTTACTATTCCAAAGACAACATGGCACACGGTAAATCCGATAGCAAGGATGATGGCAGGCAGGTTCTTGTGCTCGATGGCAAACAGCAGAAATGCCGCACAAGGCGCGATAGTCAGCAGGAGGATTACACCGGAAGTGGCAATACCGACATAATACAAAGCCCAACCGATATAAGCAACATAACCATTAGAAACAATATCAATCCCCAATAGTCGAAACTGAAACGATATTTGTCTATAAGCTTCATAATATCATGATTCTATCTCGGGATGCTGGATGGTTAGCACTTGCCCTGGTTCAGCAAAGTAAAACATATTGAGGATGACGGGCTTGGTGCCACGGTTCTCGCCACGATGGACGGTGCCGACCACTTCTACCAACGCCTCCCCTTCATGGAATGTGCGTTCATTAGCGTCTTGGCAGACGATGGTCAGTTCGCCCTGCTCGACGATGCCGTAGTTTACCGCCGTATGGTGATGCCAGCCGGTAACGGCTCCCACTGGAAACGTCATTCGCAATACTGTCAACTCCGGCTTGCCCTTCGGAAAGTCCGGCAACTGCACACTATCCCAACTCTGGGATGTACGGATGAGTTCTGTTGTTTCTATCATCATAGTATATGTTAGTTTTATTTGTGTCCGTTCCGGGCTTTGTGGAGGACCGTGAAGGCTTCGGCGAAGGTGCACTCGGACTCGTTGCCGCGGAAGCGCTCCATTGGCACGTGCCAAGCGTCGAGGATATCCTGCGGATCCTGGCTCTTGTGACAGAGCACCGCCTGATGTTTCAGTTCCACCACGGAGGTGATGTCCACGTACTCCTCGGGAATGAAGTTCTTGGACTGCATGCCCGTTTCCGCCTCGTAGTAATAGAGGTCAAAGGTCTTGCCCGACTGGCGCCAGGCGTCGAAGACGAGGATGGAGCACACGCGGTGGTCACGATGCGAGTCGATAGGCCAATGTGTGAAGACAACATCAGGTTTCTCTTCCTCAATCAGCTGCAGCATCTCCCGATAGCGCTCCGCATTCACTTCGCACTGGCCGTCTATCTGCGTCATGAGCCTGTACTCAACGTTCATGAGCCTACAGGCGTCGATGAGTTCAAGTCGGCGGATGGCTGCGGCTTCGTTGAGCGTCTTGCCAGGTATGCCTCGTTCGCCGGAGGTCAGGTACACGCTCACGACCCGGCAGCCCTGTTGCTGCAAAAGAATCATCGTGCCGCCTGCGCACGACTCGCTGTCGTCGGGATGCGCACCGATGAACAGCGCTTTTTTGTAGCCTTGGTTCAGCGGCGAGTTCTGTGCAAATGCGACCAGCGAAAGTACCGCAAATGCAAGGGTAATCATTCTTTTCATATCACAAACTCTCTTTTAGAATCTGTTGGATGTCTTCGGGCTTCAGATCCAAGTAACCGGCAGGGAAGATGACGGTGGTGGAGACTATTCCGTCAATCATCTCAGGTGTTGCTCCAATCTCGGTAATCGTCAGCGGAAGACCTATCTCCGACATCCAGTTCTTGAGTGCTTCAAGTCCTTCTTCTGCGGTGTTTACACCCCATACATTCCTGGCAAAACGTTCGAACTTAGCTCTACCCTTCTCCATCGCGCGGCGGTAGTATGCCATCGAGCAGGCGGCCAGACAATAACCGTGAGGAGCATGCGTCCATGCACCAAGCGAATGTCCGATCATGTGTACCATCCAGTCTTCAGATTTGCCGCACTTGATAAGCGTGTTGAGCGCCCAGGTAGCTGTCCACATGATGTTCGAGCGCGCTTCGTAGTCCTGCGGGTCTTTGACCGCTGCACGCGAAGCGACGATAAGACTGCGCATCAGTCCCTCGGCGATGTAGTCGCTCGTATTGTCGTCGAAATCGGAGAAGTACTGCTCCATGATGTGGTTCATGATGTCGTAGATGCCGGCTTTCATCTGGTCGAGGGGCACGGTCATCGTGTAGCGCGGGTTGAGGATGGAGAAACGCGGCATCAGACGGCTGTCGAACACGTGACCTGTCTTGAAGTTGTTAGCGGCGTCAGTGATGACACATCCGCCGTTCATCTCAGAACCGGTTCCTGCCATAGTGAGTATACAGCCTACAGGCAGAATCTTCTGCTCTGCGGCAGGTTGATGTCCCTCGAGCCAGTACTCTTTCCAGTAGTCGCCCGGGCAGTTGACCGAAGCAGCTACTCCTTTGGAGTAGTCGCACACGCTTCCGCCACCAAGGGCCAGAATCCAGTCGACCTTGTTCTCGCGGGCGATACGTACGCCTTCGTGCAGTTTCTCTAAGGTAGGATTGCTCATCACGCCGGGATTCTCTATAATGGTCTTGCCGCCCTCGCGCAGGATGGCCACGACCTCATCGTAGATGCCGTTGCGTTTCACACTGCCGCTGCCGTAGTTGAGCAGTACGGTCGGGCCGAAGTTCTTCAACTCCGTCCGTAGATAGTTCAAAGACTCTTCTCCGAAATACAGTTTCGTCGGATTGTGGTACTTGAAATTGCCTTGCATAATCGTTTAGTGTTATTAGTCGTTAATAACCAGTTGCTTGAACATGGCGTGGCGTTTGTCGTCCTGCATGAGCAGGTTCATCTTGAACTGTCCGTCGCGTGCGCCCTGAGCGATACACAGCGCCTTGAACGTCTCGAAGGACTCGTGTTGCAGACGGTGAGTGACCGGGTCCTTGACTCGGAACGACTCACGCTTGGCCTTATACTCGATGTTCACCTCCAGAAGCACCTCGTCAACACGCTTGGTGAAACGCTCGGCTTGCTTCTGTGTGGTGGAAAGATCCTCAAACTCATAGTAGAAATGGTAGGCGGAGATATCCAGGTCTGCAAAGCCCACAAAGAACTTCACTGGCATTTTCATTCCCTTTTCTGCTGTACGGACAGCCTCTATGAACTGACGCTCGTGCAGTTTCTCTCCGGTCATGGTAACTATGCCGTTGACCTTCTGGATCATGTGTACGGTAGGCGTATTCACGAAGCACGGACCTACTTCCACAAGGTCATTCATGTTGTACCGGTACAGACCGGCATAAGTGCTCACGAAGGGGCAGTAGCGTTTGCCCTGCTCCAGTTCGTGCAGTTGCAGGAAACGCGGGTTGGGGTTGTCAAGGTCTTCCTCCGCGATGAACTCGTAGTAGTGCATGTGTGGGAAGAGCACCGTGTTGTTCGTGTCGTCCAGCACCAGACCGAAACGGCACTCCGAAGAGAAGTAGCCGAACTCCTGATGCAGCATCTGCTCGGGGAAGGAGCCTTTGAACTTGTCAAGATAGACCTTCGTGTTTCCGCATTTCCAGGTGTTCAGAATTTGCATGTCAGGCCAGTAGTGCCTGGGCAGGACACGCCCGTATTTCGTCTTCAGGGCGCGCAACTCGGCGGCACGCTCGGGGTTGGGCTTCAGGTAAGGCTGTATGGCTGCACGTATCTCCGGACTGATGTTCAGGTCAGCTTTCAGCGTGCCGTGCTCTATGTCATCGCAGTAACTGTCGAAGTACTCGTTCACGTTGTTCTGCATCTCCACAATAGTCGAGGGGTTGGCGGTCACAATCAGAGTGATGTTCCGCTCGATGCCCATACGCATGATGGTGTAATAACGTGCAGTGTAGTCGGTGATGGCGAACACTTCCGCAGGCGAGGCGTAGAGCTTCTTGACGAACTTCGGACAGTCGCGCTGAGTAACACCACTCACCGAACCGAACACTGTCCCGTCAGGTGCATAGCCTTCAATCACCTTACCTACGATGCTCACTATCTTACCCTTATATACCTTCGGACGGTTCTTTATGAAGTTGAACAGCCACACTTTGGTCATCTTGCCATACACGGTGTTCAGATACACGTCTGTGATGGGAATCCACTTCGGTTCCTTGGTAGTGCCGGAGGTTGTGGCGTACATTATCGGCTTGCCGGGGAAGAGAATGTCCGCCTCGCCGTTTTTGTGGCGTTCCACGTAAGGACGAAGCGACTCATACTCCTGCGCGGGAACGTATTTCTGATACAACCTATAGAGTTCCTTGTCATCTTTGGCACTCAGTATCTCCTCGAAATGGTGCTCCTTGCCATAGACGGTGTCCTTGGCGTAGGTGAGGATGCCGCGTAGTGTCTGCTCACTGGTCTTGCGTGGGTTTTTGCTCGCAGACTTGAGCTTGAGATATTGAATACCGCCTGCTACACCGAGCAGGAAATTAGGAACAAATGCATTGCTTAATTTTTCCATTGTTATATATCTTTTTTAGTTTGGGTTCTGTTGGTGTCCGTCAGTGTACCGATTTTCCCATATATACTCTTCCGGTCACCCTTGCACTCGTTATTTCACGTGCAAAGATACAAAAAAATATCAGATTACATAATCTGTTTGTATATAACCCTCCATATATTAAGGCAAAAAAATGCTGAAATCTATCACCCCTCAATGCATTTTTTTGGATATTTTTCTCTCAAGGACAGGAAACACGTATCATCCGCAGGTGAAGGATACACAGCGCAGCGGTCTTTACTCTGTCATCTATGTTTGGCACGGTGTTTGGAATATAGTATGTGAATGTTGCAACTTCAATAACCCCAACTGACAAACAACCACAAAAAACGAAAGGAGACAAAACTATGAAACGTATTATTATTTGCGCGCTTATGAGTGCGTTTTTGGTAGCAGGGATATCAGCTGCACACAGAGATTTCGATGCAAGACATCATGACTTGCTATACAAAAAGATGCATCGCTTCGAGATGCGTGACCGCGACGCAGGGCGCAACAGAATGTTTTTCGAGCGCCGCGACATGAAACGGACTGACCGATGCCGCTGCGAACAGAAGAAAATGTATCGCAAAGACCAGCTCCGTGAGCGCCACGACGACATGCCGCGCTTCAGGCATGAGCCGCCTGTGAAAGCTCACAGCAGGCATTCAGACAAGTTATTCCACGGTGAAAAACGTGGCAACGACAAGGCTTTCAGACACGGCACTATGCCTAAGAAGCACAGGTCAAATAAAAAATGAGTCGGTTTCCGGCTCATTTTATTTGCACATGTCAGGGAAAGATATTACTTTTGTAGCGGAATAAAATCAATACATCATACATCTAACATTCATCATTAACCACTAAAACAATCTGCAGTATGACAAAACGTCTTTTCCTTGCAGCAGCCATCTTGCTCTCTTGCTCTATGGTTGCACCTGCGCAGATGTTGAAGAATCTTGGTAATGCCATCAAGTCTTCGGCTTCATCGCAGCAGAACAAGCCGCAGTCGCAGTCGTCTTCGCAGGCTTCTTCTCAGGCTACTCCCCAGAAGGGCAATGCCAAGGCATCGTCAGCTTCTCCCAAAGAGAACAACGGTACTGTGTACTACGTGTCGAAAAACGGCGCAGCACGTGGTGCTGACGGTCTAAGTCCCGCCACTGCCAAGAAGGACATTCAGGCAGTGCTCAACATCATCAAAGAGAAGGGTGACAACGGCGCTATCGTACGCGTTGGCGAAGGCAACTTCCTCGGCTACACCAACCAGGGTTACATCGAGATTGCCAACTTCATCACTCTCGAAGGCGGATGGAACGACTCTTTCACAGAGCGTGACCCGCTCAAGTACATCACTCGCATTCAGCCCGGTGAAGAGCAGCGTGGTACCAACGGCTCGCGTGGTCTTATCACCACTACCCGTGACCTTGACGCTGTTACGGAGAAAGTGCCCCGTGGTACACTTATCATCGATGGCATCATGCTTGACATGGGACTTGAGAACTTCTACAAGCCCGCCAATCCTGATGACGAGCGCAACGGATGCCCCTCGGCTGCTTTCGAAACAGGCCGTATGGAAGACACTTCGCCACCACAGATTCAGCACCAGATATTCCACTCTGACGGCTGGATTGCTGGCAATGTGATTATCCGCAACTGCCTTGTCGCTAACAGTTCTTATTTCGGACTCCAGTTCGGCTCACGCTGTGGTGAGGTGGAGATTTACAACTGCGTCATCATCTCCAACCGCTACGGAGGCTGTCGTATCGACGGCGGCGACAAAGACGGAAAGGCTTCGCATGTCAACTTCCACCACAACACTGTTGCGTTCTCATGGTGCCGTGACAAGTTTATGGAAGACATGGGCTATGGTTATGAGTTCATGAACAAGATCAACGGTGATGTGCATCACAACATCTTCCTCGGCAACAACTACGCTGCTGTGGCTCGTACCCGTATCGACACCAAGGATTTTGAGGCTATAAAGGTCACAAATCTCTACGACAACTACTTCTTCCTCAATGCTGCTGACCTGCAGTTGCCTTCCAAGGGAGGAGGAAAGTGGACCAACATCAAGTGCTCTGACATCCTTGATATGGTTGACGAGGCCACTCTGCCCAAGGCAGAGAACAATCAGGAACTGCCCGGAGGCGACCCGTTCTTCAACGCTGTTGACAAGGACTACCTTGAGGCTTTTGCCAACTTGAAAGTCATTGCCCAGTCGCAGAACTTCGATGCCAACTCCGCATCTAACCAGTTCCGTCAGGCTACAGGTCAGAACATGCAAGGCACTGAGATCCGTCGCGTGTCGATGTACGGCAACCGCTACAACTTCAACAAGGCGCTCCAACTTTTCGGCGCCAAACCAGGCTACGGTGCACAGAAACCTTAAGCTGATGCACACCGCATAACAAGAGCTGCCTCCTCCAAGGCAGCTCTTGTTTTATCTCTGTTGCCTGTGCAGTCTATAGCATACTCCAACGGAACATGAACGGAACATCAGGCTCACTTTTACCTATCTGAAGACAAAGTACACGGCGAGTATCATCAGCAGAGCGGCAACAATGTGGTTCCAGCGTATGTTCATATTAAAGGCGATGATTGAGAACAGGACGAACACTGTCAGCGTGATGACCTCCTGAATAATCTTCAGTTGCATCAGGTTGAACGGTCCTCCGTTCCCTTCAAAACCAATGCGGTTGGCAGGCACCTGCAGACAGTACTCAAAGAAGGCTATCGCCCATGAGAACACTATCACACCTATCAAAGGAAGCGACTTGAACCATGAGAACTCGTTCATCTTCAGGTGCCCGTACCATGCGAGTGTCATAAATATGTTAGAGCATATCAGCAGCCCTATCGTAAGTAATGCTTTCATATATGGTTTTGAATTTTAGTTTACGTATCAAGTCCGCATGGCATCTTTCGCGTAGTGTTCTTTACTCTGTCAACGCAGCGGTCTTTTCGTTGGTAAATAGTTTGTCTTTATATTCTCCATTGCTCCCCATACGGAGTCGAGGACGTCAGGGTTGAGGCGCTGCAACTCTTCGATGAGGTTCTTCACTTCTGCACGGCTGCTCTCCCTCTCATAAGGACACAGTTTCGGCATCTGCCTGTACTCCCTGAGCAGTGCATACTGCCTCAGTTCGTCTTCTTTCACAAGACATAACGGTCGTATCAGCGTCAGAGGGAACTTCTCCATGCTTAGCAGTGGCGGGTTAGTGGCGAATGCACCCTGATACACCAAGTTCATCAGCAGTGTCTCCACTATGTCGTCTTTGTTGTGCCCGAGTGCCAGCTTGTTGCACCCGAGTTCCTGTGCGAGGTCGAACAGTGCCTTGCGGCGATACCACGAGCAGAGGAAGCAGTGATTTTTTTCTTCCCTTGCCTTGGGAGAGGGGCTGGGGATGAGGTGCGTGTGTACACACTGAAACTCCACGTCCTGCTCCTTGCAGAAAGCGCTCAGATACTCTGTATCCGACTGATAGCCTATCTCCTCTACCACCACATGTGCAGCAACGACAGAGAAGCGTGGTACGTAAATCTTCTGTCTTCTGCCAAGCAGTTCTAAAAGAGCAAGACTGTCCTTGCCTCCGCTCAGACCAACTAGAATCCTGTCGCCGTCCTCTATCAATCCATAGTCGGCGCAAGCCTTGTGAAAGCGCATAGTAATGCGCTTCCTCAGTCTCAGAAGTTCTATGTCCTCCTTCTCTTTGTTCTTCATGTTCAAAAAACGCAGCAAAGATACACCATCCCGTTGATATATACAACAGCAACAGCCGGCAATGACTTTTCATTACCGGCTGTTACCTTGTGCGCAGGATGAGACTCGAACTCACACGGCCTCGCGACCACTACCCCCTCAAAGTAGCGTGTATACCAATTTCACCACCTGCGCTCTCAAAATCAC
>CAJOIR010000031.1 GCA_905234685.1 Paludibacteraceae bacterium | reverse complement strand
ATAGACATAAAGAAAGCGTGGAGTTCAGTTTGCTCTTCACGCTTTCGAAGGCCTTCGCAATGCCCGCCAATAGTAGAAAAACAATCGAAGTCCACGCCAGATGGTATATTCACTGATGCAGAACGGGATTCCGAAATAAGTTCAGAACAACGAACAATGCATACAATTATACGCATCACGAGGACATTCATTGTATCTGTAATGACTATTGGCAAAAAGTTGCGAAGTTTTCGAAAGTCGTTACAGCGTTCAATAAACGCCTTTTTCAATATGTCATGTAAACAGTAGGCACACATGCCATAAGTTTACGCATGCAAAGATAGTGCAATGGTTTGAATAATACAAATATTTGAAGTATTTGTGGTTTATATTTTTGATATAGCTACGCGCGGATATTTTTTTATGCAACAATGCAACAATGCAACCGAGAAGGTATAGTGATCCTATAGTGGTGTGTTAGTAGTTGATAGTTGCAACTTCATCTCTACATGTGCGTCCCGATGATGAAGAGATTAGGCGGTTTTGCATATATCAGCGGTTTTCACTATCTTTGCAGCATATAAATGAAGCAGAAATCAATGAATGAGTTAATCAGAGAGATACTGACAACAAATGCAACAAAGTATGAGACGGCGGAGTTTCTTCAGGGTGACCCGTCATGGTTTATGCATCAGGTGGAGGGCAGGGCAAACCGGGAGGCTATGGCATTTACAGCGTCATGCCTGAGTTACGGCAGCAGAAAGCAGTTCATGCCCAAAATAGAATCGCTAAGGCAACTCTTCGAAGGCGGAATGGACGCATGGATAAGAGAGGGTAGGTTTCGTAATGTTTTCCCTGACGACAATAGGTGTTTTTACCGACTATATACCAACCACGTGATGTTTCAGTATTTTGCTGCATACCAGCAACTCATGTCTGAATACAACACTCTGGGCGAGTATGTTAGACGACATGCAAAGACAGGACTGGAGGCAGTGGAGTGCATCTGCAGTTATTTCTCGAAGCAAGGTCTCAGCGTCATCATTCCGAAAGACGCCACGTCATCATGCAAGCGTGTATGCATGTTTCTGCGCTGGATGGTGAGGACGGATTCGCCGGTAGATTTGGGCATCTGGTCTGACTTCATTGACAAGCGCACACTGATAATGCCGCTTGACACACACGTTTTGCAGCAGTCGGTAGCGCTCGGTCTGCTAACAAGCAGGACTACGACAATGAGCACTGCCATACGCCTTACCAACAAACTGGCGGAGGTTTTCCCTGATGACCCCCTCCGAGGTGACTTTGCACTCTTCGGCTATGGCGTAACACATGAAACTTGAAACCTGACACCTGACACCTGAAACTTACCCCCTCCCTTGAGGGGAGGGCCGGGGAGAGGTTCTGAAACTTGAAACTTACTAATTTCCTCTTGCAAGTTTGCAATAAAAGCAGTATTTTTGCAGCGTTAAACAGAGTAACAATGGCGATAGCTTTTCAATACAACAAAACATCGCTTCAGGCATTGGAAAAGAACCTGAAGATGCGTGTACGCGCATTGCCCACACTGAAGAACAAGGAGTCGGCGTTGCGTATGGAAGTGAAGAAGGCAAAGGACGAGATTCAGCGTCTTAACGACCAATTGGAAGAGCGTATAAGGCAGTATGACGAGATGCTTGCTTTATGGGGTGAGTTTGACACAAGCCTCATTCATGTGGACGACGTGCGTATGAGCATAAAGAAGATAGCAGGCGTCAGAGTGCCCGTGCTTGACGAGGTGGTGTATTCCTACAAGCCTTTCAGCATCTTCTCCTCTCCTAAATGGTATGCAGACGGATTCGAGCAGCTGAAGCAGTTGGCACAATTGGGTATAGAACAGGAGTTCTGTCGCGAGAAAGTCAACCTGCTTGAATATGCCCGTAAGAAGTCAACACAGAAGGTCAACCTCTTCGAGAAGGTTCAGATACCTGGTTACGAGGATGCAATACGCAAGATAAAACGCTTCATGGAGGACGAGGAGAACCTCTCGAAGTCAAGTCAGAAGATAGTAAAATCCAAGAGGGAGAAGGAGGCACAGGCATGATTACCAAGATGAAGAAATACACGTTTCTTGTGTTTCACAAGGAATATGAATGCTTCCTTGGGCAACTGAGGGAAGTAGGCGTAGTGCATGTGTCAGAAAAGGCGGAAGGTGTGGCGTATGACGACAACCTGCAGCAACAGATTGTACTCTCGGAAAAGATAAGGAAAACGCGTTTGCTTGCTGAATCATACTTGCCTCAACCTGCAGGAGTCTCTTCTGCTTCGGGAGCAGCCTCAGGAGTTGCCTTACCGGAGAATGGAACGCACCGCCTACTGGCAGACGAAGTTGAGACTCCGGTGACTCCTGAAACAATTGAAGCCTGTCTTTCCCGTCTTCCCCAACTCATTGAAGAGAAGCAGCAGTTGGAGCAGAACCTTGCAGCCATAAAGAAAGAGCAGCAGCGTATGCAGGTGTGGGGCAGTTTCTCGGAAGACAAACTCAACACTTTAGCGAAAGAAGGCTGGCTACTACGTTACTACACATGCTCCAAGAAGAATTTCAACCCTGACTGGGAGACACTATATAATGCCTTCATTGTGGCAGAAGAGGGTGGAGTAACCTATTTTGTTATTGTCAACCCACAGAATGAAGCGTTTGACATAGCAGGAGCAGAGGAAGTGCATCTTAATCAGCATGATTATGAGCGTCTTGCAGCTGATGCAGAGGCCGTGAGAGGTCTTATTGCTGCCAAACAGGCACAACTCGAAGCATGGTCGTTACAGAATATCAACACCCTTCGCAGGGCTGAGAGACAGACAAACCTCAATATAGACTGGCAGAAAGTAACACTCAACACCACTTCTGTGGCAGATGACAAACTCTGTCTGTTGGAAGGATTCTGTCCTGAGGACAAGATAGAAAAACTCAACAAGATGCTTGATGAGAAGCATATTTATTACACTGCAGAAGACCCGACAGAAGAGGACAACACGCCTATCAAACTTCGAAACAACTGGTTCACTAAGATGTTCGAGTGCTTGACAGGCATGTACGGTTGGCCTGTATATGGCGAGGCAGACCCGACACCAATACTCGGACCATTCTTCCTGCTCTTCTTTGCGCTCTGTATGGGTGATGCTGGCTATGGCATACTGCTTATTCTCTTTGGCATACTCACCACAAAGAAAGTATTGAAAATATCAATGTTTGAAGGTCTTGGGCCGCTTATCACCACTCTGGGCATAGGCACACTGGTAGTAGGTTTCTTCCTTGGTACGTTCTTCGGTATTGACATGTACAATGCGACATGGGTGCCGGAAAGCCTAAAGAGCGTGATGCTGAAGGGTAATATAGGCGGCTTTGACATACAGATGCTCCTTGCACTGGCAATAGGTGTTTTCCATATCTGTCTTGCCATGGTGGTGAAAGCAATTACCTATACCAGACGCTTTGGCTTCAAGAAGTGTATATCAATATGGGGTTGGCTTCTGCTTATCCTCGGTAGTCTTGTTACTGCAGTCTTTGCCATAACAGACATCTTCTCGGCAGAAGTGACAAAATGGGTTCTAATAGCAGTAGGCTCCATCTCAGCTCTTGCCATATTCATATTCAACACCCCGGGTCGTAACCCTCTTATCAACATAGGAGCAGGTCTTTGGGACACATACGGTATGGCAACTGGCATACTTGGCGATGTACTCTCATATATACGTCTCTATGCCTTGGGACTGGCAGGAGGTATGCTTGGTGCAGCATTCAACAAACTCGGTATTATGGTGCTTGGAGAACATCCTAATATCGGCACATGGATAGGCTTTATAGCAATCCTGATCTTAGGACACCTGCTTAATGTCTGCATGTCAGCGCTTGGTGCCTTTGTTCACCCGTTGCGTCTTAGCTTTGTTGAGTACTTCAAGAACTCCGGATATGAAGGCAAAGGACAACTGTATTCACCATTTGCAAACAAACAATAACATAAATATAACTATTAAAACTTTACTACAATGAATGAAATTCTCGGTTATCTCGGATGGGCAGCAATGCTCGGTTTAGCAGGTATCGGTTCAGCTTATGGCACGACCATAGCAGGCAACGCTGCAGAAGGCGCTCTAAAGAAGAACAAGGACAAATCAGCGTCTTACATGATTCTTTCGGCTCTTCCTGCAACTCAGGGTCTGTATGGTTTCGTGGCATTCCTTATGTGGATGTTCAAGGCAGACAACCTTGCTTTTATTGTTGAGCATAGTACTACATGTTTCGGTGTTGGCTTGTTCGTAGGCTTGGTATGTCTGTTCTCAGGCATTCGTCAGGGTCAGGTGTGCGCCAACGGTATTGCCGGTATCGCAGCAGGACACGATGTTCAGACCAACACCATGATTTATGCCGCTCTTCCAGAGTTTTACGCCATCCTTGCTCTTGTAGCAGCACTGATGATCTAACAACAAGAGAGCAACAAAATGAAAGCATTTGTATTTCCTGGTCAAGGAGCGCAATTCAGCGGTATGGGCAAAGACCTATACGAGAGTTCCTCCTTGGCAAGAAACTTGTTTGAAGAAGCAGACTCAATCTTAGGCTTTAGCATCACAGATGTCATGTTCAATGGTGATGCAGAAGCCCTAAGACAGACAAAAGTCACGCAACCTGCAGTATTCCTGCATTCTGTAATCTCTTTCTTTGTAGAGAAGGATTCAGAGCCACAGATGGTTGCAGGTCATTCTCTGGGTGAGTTTTCTGCTTTGGTTGCATGTGGAGCATTGTCATTTGAGAGTGCACTGCGTCTTGTAGCCAAACGTGCACAAGCGATGCAACGTGCCTGCGAGATTCAGGAAGGCACAATGGCTGCAGTGTTGGCATTGGCAGACGAGAAGGTGGAGAAGATATGCAAAAGCATAAAAGATGATGTGGTCGTACCCGCCAATTACAACTGCCCCGGACAACTCGTGATATCCGGTACAGTCAGTGGGGTAGAGCAAGCATGTGTATTACTGAAAGATGCCGGAGCAAAGCGTGCTCTTCGTCTGCCAGTAGGCGGTGCGTTCCATTCTCCACTTATGCAACCAGCCGCAGAAGAACTTCGTGAGGCTATTATTAGCACTGACTTCATGACACCTTCGTGTCCGATATATCAGAATGTAGATGCAAAACCACAGACCAATGCAAAGAAAATTCAAGAGAATCTTGTTGCACAACTCACATCGCCTGTCCGTTGGACTCAGATTGTTCAGAATATGATAGCCGACGGTGCAGACTGCTTCCGAGAGTTTGGTCCAGGTAATGTATTAAAAGGTCTGATAGGCAAGATAAATCCCAATGTGGAGATTCTTTAAATAACTGATAACAAATAATATCATGTACAGAAATACAACGTGTGGAGAACTTCGAATCTCCGATGTTAACAAAACGGTAACCCTTGCCGGTTGGGTGCAACGCATCAGGAAGATGGGTGGTATGACATTTATAGACTTGCGTGACAGGTATGGCATTACCCAACTTGCATTTAATCAGGAGGTAAACAAGGACGTTTTTGACAAAGCCAACTCTCTTGGGCGCGAATATGTGCTTCAGGTGACCGGTATAGTGGCAGAACGCTATTCCAAGAACGCCAATATGCCAACAGGTGATATTGAGATTAACGTCACTGAACTGAATGTTCTGAATGAGGCAGTTACACCTCCGTTTACCATAGAAGAAGATACAGACGGAGGAGATGACATCCGCATGAAATACCGCTATCTTGACTTGCGTCGTGAGTGTGTACGCCGCAATCTTGAACTTCGTCACAAGATGGCATTTGAAGTGCGCCGTTATCTTGATGAGCAAGGCTTCCTTGAAGTAGAGACACCTGTGCTTGTCAACAGTACTCCTGAGGGAGCACGCGACTTTGTGGTGCCAAGCCGTATGAATCCAGGACAGTTCTATGCTTTGCCTCAGTCACCACAGATACTGAAACAACTGCTGATGGTAGCAGGTTTTGACCGCTACTTCCAGATTGTGAAGTGTTTCCGCGACGAGGACCTTCGTGCAGACCGTCAACCAGAGTTCACACAAATAGACTGTGAGATGTCGTTTGTAGAACAGGAGGACATACTGAACATGTTTGAGGGCATGAGCCGTCATCTGTTCAAAGTAATAAAAGGCATTGACCTTCCGAAACTACCTCGCATGACTTGGGCTGATGCAATGAAATACTATGGTTCAGACAAGCCTGACACCCGTTTCGAGATGCGCTTTGTGGAATTGATGGACATACTTAAGGGTTACGGTTTCTCTGTATTCGACAATGCAGCATATATAGGCGGTATCTGTGCCAAAGGAGCAGCAGTGTATACACGCAAGCAGATAGACGCTCTAACAGACTTCGTTAAGAAGCCACAGATAGGAGCCAAAGGTATGGTATATGCCCGTGTAGAGGCTGACGGTAGCGTTAAATCGTCTGTTGACAAATTCTATACACAAGAAGTGCTACAGAAGATGAAAGAGGCTATGCAGGCAGAAGCAGGCGATTTGATACTGATTCTCAGCGGTGATGATGCAATGAAGACACGCAAGCAACTATGTGAACTACGTCTTGAGATGGGTAACCAGCTTGGTCTGCGTGACAAGAACAAATATTCATGCTTGTGGGTGATAGACTTCCCAATGTATGAATGGTCAGACGAAGAACAACGACTGATGGCAATGCACCATCCGTTTACATCTCCCAAGCCCGAGGATATTCCACTGCTTGACACAGATCCAGCCAGTGTACGTGCCAATGCGTACGACATGGTCATAAACGGTGTTGAAGTAGGTGGTGGCAGCATACGTATTCATGATGCCAAACTGCAGCAGAAAGTGTTTGAGATTCTTGGCTTCACACCTGAGCAGGCACAACGTAAATTCGGCTTCCTTATGAATGCATTCAAATACGGAGCACCACCTCACGGTGGTTTGGCATACGGTCTTGACCGCTTCGTAAGTCTGTTTGCCGGTCTGGATTCAATACGCGACTGCATTGCTTTCCCAAAGAACAATCAAGGCCGTGATGTTATGCTTGGTGCGCCAGGTGTGATAGATCAGGAACAACTTGATGAATTACAATTGAATATAAGGGAGAGGGTAGAGTAATTAACTAATTATTAACCAATTAATTTGTAATAATTATGATACTTCTTAGTTTTATTATTAATCTGTTAATCACTGCATTAGTTGTGTTCCTTTGTGCAAAATCCCTCAAAGGAATATCCGTAAACGGATATAAATCAGCTTGCATTGTTGCATTAGTTCTGGCTGTATTGAATGCACTTGCTACATGGTTGATGACACTAATAGGACTTCCTCGCTGGGGAAGCGGATTGATAGCATTTGCAATTAACATGTGCATAAATGCAGGAATTATTATGTTAGCTAATAAAATGCTTGACAACTTTAGTGTAAAAGGTTTTAAATGGGCTTTGATATTAGCTCTGATTTGCGCATTGGTAAGCTCGCTCATTGGTGGTGTGATTTAACCAGTACGTAACATATAACATAAAAGACTATCAGTAATTACTGCTGATAGTCTTTTTTATATTTATGTTCAAATATTCTCAGATAGGGTTATATCAGAATAATCTATTTTACATAATATAAATTCTTCATATATTAGATATATATTAAAGGAAGGTACTCGTTATTATATATATAAGGGAAATTGGGAGGAGTTACTTATTCATAAGAATACCGCTTTGCCAGGCAAGTGACGGATATGTTGTGCGAAGATATTCTACAGAACCTTCTATGCCACTACTTCCACTGGTAGCAAACGGGACAAGGATTTTTCCTTCAAGTAGCTCAAGGTTATTATCAATCCATGAATTAATAATTCGCGGACAGATTCCCCACCAAATCGGATAACCCAAATATATGGTATCGTATGGCAAAATGTTGGTACATTGCTTAATGGCTGGTCTTGATTCAGAATCGTTCATTTCAACAGATGATCGCGACTTATTGTTACGCCAATCAAGATCAGCTGCCGTATAAGGCTCTGCCGCCTCAATTTCCCATAAATCAGCATAATGCTGCTGAGCAAGTGACTTAGCAGCTGCCCGTGTGGTTCCAGTAGCGGAGAAATATGCAACCAATGTTTTCATTTTCTGCATGTTAGCATCTTTCTGTTTCTGTGCACATGATGGCAATACAGTAATTAAACATGCAAATAAAATTAGTGATAACTGCTTCATATATAAATGTTTAAATTAACAATAAAGTAATATACACGGCAGGAACAGCAAGGAGTATACTATCGAAACGGTCAAGCAGTCCGCCATGACCAGGAATAACATTTCCTGAGTCTTTAATACCCAATGTACGCTTTGTAAGACTTTCCATCAAGTCACCCAACGTACCAAAAATGACAATGACAAGAGAGATAATCAGTGCATGCCACCATGAATACTGCAACCCAGTAAATGAGAACGGGTCAGAAAGGAAGATATATCCACAGAGAACAGCGAACAAGGCACCACCTGCCAGTCCCTCCCACGACTTACCAGGTGAGACGCGCGGAAACATCTTATGCCTACCTATAAGAGAACCAACACAATAGGCTCCGGTATCGTTGAGCCAAATAATGACAAAGACTGAGAGAAGCAGTATGTTTGAACGTGCAAAGAGCATATTCATAAGTGCAAAGGGCAAAGCAACCATGACCTGTCCTGCGAGGAGTATCCCCCAATTGGCAATCGGATTATCTGCCTTCTTGAACAACTCCACAACCAATGTCATAATAAGTACAAATGCATAAAGGCAAGCCAGCCATACCGCTGAGGACCAGAAAGCAGTGCATACAAAGAGTGAACAAGCAGAGAACATTATCCATGCCAAAAGCATACCCGAAAGCGTAAGCAACATGTCAGAACGGTTGATATGATGAAACTCACGCACAGCGAAAGCAGTGACCAACAGGAAGAGTAACTGAAAGTAAAAAGGCCTGAAAAACAAGAGACTCGTTACTACCAAAGCGACATACAAAGAGCCAAAGAGTGTGCGTTTCCAAAATTCAGATTTCATGACGAATAATGGGTTATAAATAAATAAGTTATGATTAGCAATTCATTGCTCCACAACAGTTAATAACCTGTCCGGAGACATAAGAAGACAAGTCAGATGCGAGGAATAGAGCGACCTTAGCGACTTCTTCAGGTTCCCCACCCCGCCTCAGCGGAATCATCGCTTCCCACTGTTTACGCACATCAGCTGACAGCGCCGCCGTCATATCAGTAATAATGAATCCGGGAGCAATAGCATTAGCCCTAATACCACGCGGTCCCAGTTCCTTAGCAACAGACTTTGTAAGTCCAATGATACCCGCCTTAGAGGCTGCATAATTGGCCTGTCCGGCATTACCACTGACTCCTACGACAGATGATAGAGAAATGATGCTTCCAGAGCGCTGTGCCATCATGACAGGAGCACATGCATGCGTGAAGTTGAAAGCAGACTTAAGATTGACATTGATGACTGCGTCCCACTGCTCCTCGCTCATACGCAGAAGCAGTCCGTCCTTAGTAATGCCTGCATTGTTGACAAGTATATCAACCGAACCGAAATCCTGTTTCACCTGCTGTACGATATCATGTGCGGACTGGAAATCCGCAGCATTACCAATGTATGCCTGAACACGTACACCGTACGCTTCGATATCTGCCGCAGTCTGCTCGACAAGTTCATTATAAACGAGGTCAGTGAAGGCAATATTGCAACCTTCGGAAGCGAAACGCAATGCAATGGCTCTGCCAATACCTCGCGCAGCTCCGGTGATGAGTGCAGTTTTATTAAGTAAAAGGTTCATGGATAATTAGTATTTGGTAGTTTAGTATTGATGACAGTGAGATATATAAGTGAACTTAGGATGAGCTTAGGATGGAATAATAGTTATTCGTTCTTAATCGGGAATATACCCTGCGGATTCCGAATGGTGTATTTGGTCATAGTCTGGTTGCTTTCAAACCCGATTCCATTGATGATGCTTGTCTCCCTTGTGATTTTAATAGCAGAATCAGAATAGACACGTTCAGTCTTCTGATTCCAGAAGAGTTGCTGCGTTTCGAACTTCTCTCCTTCAAGATTCAAAGCATGTACGTTGCCATCGAGTCTCCATATCTGCTCATCCTCGTTGTAGTAAGCGGAATCAGCTTCAAGATATGCCTCCGCCTCCAGTTGCTCATTGAATTTCTCAAGGTAAATACCTGTTGGAAACTTCCAGCAAGGTGGCTGAGACTTATCGTAAATTTCCCAACGTGGCGCCTTGATTCTGTATCGTGTGACTCCCGAATCAGAAATAAGAGTATTTACTGTATCCACAAGCAGAATAGGCATTGCCGCTCTGTCTGTGACAGCGTCCGTTTTGTTTTTTCTTTCGTGTGTGCATGCATAAAAGCAAAGGAGCACCATAGCCATAATGACTATGATGCTCAGATGACCATATGCATGCGACTTTCTCATCAGCGACATGTGGTAGTTTCACCAATCCATCCGCCAACAGTGAAAGGTTTACCCTTTCCAAGTTCGGGTTTGAAGAAGATGTCGTCCTGCGAGGGGAAGTACTTGCTGTAAGTTCTGATATAGTTGTTAGCCTCTTCTTCGATAGAGGGGTCAATCTGCTTAGCCTTTACGAACTTATCGACAGCAGCCCAGTATTTGGTTTTGTTAAGCACCGGATCATCAGGATAAGGATTTGCAGCAGCATAAGCGAGACCAATAAGGATGTAGCATTTACCACTATCGTCATCCAGATCAAGCGAAAGACGAGCATATTTTCTTACGTCAGGGTACTGCTTGATATCGTAGCTGTAACGAGCACAATTGAAATAGTAGTTAGCCTTGTCCTGATCGTCATCAGAAAGACGAATAGCCTCCTCATAGTAGCTGATAGCACCACGGATATCACCCTTCTTAGCACTCATTGAAGCACATCCTGCAGCTGACTCAGCAGTAGGTTGCAGTTTATGAGACTTCTCAGCAGCGGCAAAGTAGATGTTGGACTCGGTGCAACCTACATAGCGATACAGTTTCATAATCTTTCCGAGCAGGTCAACATCGTCAGCAGTATTGCTAACAGTAGGACCATACAACTCATCAAGTTTTTCGCAAGTAGCAGCTCCCGAGGCTGCGAAGACACTATTAAGGCGGTCTCTATATGATTTCGCATTCTCTGCGTACTCATGTCCAGGTGTAGCAGCAATCTTTCCAAGCAGGTCGGTAGCCAACTGATAGTCGGCAATATACTGCTCAGCGTACTTCTCGGGGTCAGCCTTATAGAGTCCATACGAGAGTTCAACAAAGGTGTTGATGACATTGAGTGAACTCTTTTCTCCAAGACCATTTACAGACTGCTTGATCCAACCGTAAGCAGGCAACTTGAGATTATCTTCAGTGTAGAACTGGCAGTAGTCCATAGCCTTTTGTCCGAGGATATAATCAGTAGGATATTTGGGGTCGTCACCAAAATACTTAATCCACTTGTCGTACATCTGCATGAGGGTAGCCTTATACTGAGACTTCTCCTCTTCGGTCTTAGCCTGTGAAATCTGCCAACCGAGAATGTCATCGCCACGAGTATAGATAGCCCTGTTGGCATTAGGACATGTGTTGTACACGTTATACCACGGCTCAACCGCATCGGCAAACTGTTTGTTCTTTGCAGACTGCTGGAAGAGTGATACATTAACAAGACACTCTTCAGTAATGACTGGAGTTTCTTCTTCTACAGCAGGTTTCTGTTGTTCCTGAACAGCATCAGCTGTTTCTTTGACTTTTTTGTCCTTTTTCACTTTCTTCTGTGCAGCGCATCCCATAACAGACAATACACAGAGAAGTGCGATGAGTAATGATTTCGTTTTCATATAGATTGATTTTAATGTTATCGTTTTCATAAGTAAAGACAATTATCGTGCCAAAGTTAACAAATAAGTAGTTATCGTATTGTCCCTGATGGGCCTTAAAGTTTCCGTTTGAAGAACCAGTTTTCTGAGATAGCAGCGTTAATGGTTAACTTAAGGTAGTTTTCCTGCAGCGCAGGAGCCGCCCCACGGTGTCCATATTCAAGTGTAGTATTAATAACTGTAGCCACATTACGTAGTGGGAAACCCATACCGAGAGCCACAGAGAAGTCCTTAGCAGAAATACTCTTTACATAAGAGTCGGATATGTTGAATCCAAGCCTGAATGGCATACGCTCAACATACTTTTTGCCATAAGGGTTATGACAATACTCAGCGCCGACACTTATCTTCATTCTGGAGCGAAAAGCACCAGTCTCGCCCATGTAGCGTACATTAGCCCAGTCGGTCATAGTGTAGTCCGCACCGACAGTAAGGCGGTTGTCAAACGTATAACTTGCACCGACACTGTACATCATAGGCAAATCGAATCCGTCGTTAGTAACAAACGCGGTGTCAAAGGTAATGGTCTCTACCTGCGTGTAGTCAGCCCTAAGTTTAGATTTATTTTCAAAAGTGGCCCCAAGCACAAATGAGTGTTTGTCAGCAAAGGTATGGAAGACCTGTAGTCCATATCGGAACCTGACATCGCTGACATGCAACACAGCCTGCTGAGAGGTAGAAGCAATAGAACCCTGGCTAAAAGTAAGGGTTCTGTTGTTGTTGACCTTGCCAAACATGTAATACACATTGGCACCCACAGCCACCCAGTTCATGATATTGAATGAAAGGCCTCCATAGACCTGCGTGATTCCTCCAAGTCCAGAATACGTCTTTTTATATGGGTGCGGCACAGAGGCGATAGAGTCAGATAAGTCATATCCGACCATAGAATACGGGAGAATACCAACAGAGAAGCCGATATATTTCCAGAAGAAAGGCATCTGCAAGGTGAGATATTCAAGGTTACCATTGCCCTTGTTACGCGTGCCCGTGGCATCACCATAGTTACTCCACATGGCACTCATGCCGAGGTCAAACATGAACGTCGTGCTATCCACCACGCTATATGAAGCAGGCTGTGAAGGATTAATAACGCGCTTGTCACGCATACCAGTACCTACCCCACCCAATGCCCTAAAAGCACCTGGCACATTATCGTTCAACTCGCCATATCCAAAGCGTGAATACGGAGAGGAGGTATTGTTCTGTGCCGAGAGTGAAAAAGACATCAGCAGTGCAAGACACGTCAATATGTATGCATACGTACGCATAATATCCAATTAACGTGCAAAGATACAAAATAAATGCCAAACAAGAAAATATTCAGCACATATTTAAGATATTTTCTTTATGTGAGGACAGACAGGACCTGACAACGATGTTATAATCAGGCATGTTTATTGTGTTCAAGAATACTATTCAACCCTTTGAGAACCAGATGTTTCTCATACTTGACAGGCTGCTGGAGGCTGTTGATGATGTATGGTGCACTTCCTCCAGAAAGAACAGTAATGAAGTCTCCTACCCTCTCGGAGAGCGTACGCATATATCCTTTCACTTCGAAAGTAATACCCCTTATAACACCTGCTGCAATAGCATCAGTAGTGTTTCTTCCGAACAAAGGAATAAGCTGATTCTCCTCCACCTCGACTTGTGGCAGTTTCTTGGTCATCTGTCGGAGCACAGTGAGACGCATCTTGATACCAGGTGCGATATTTCCTCCCATATACTGATTATCGCTACTAACAAAGTCATAAGTAATGGCCGAACCAGCATCTATGATAAGGAGATTAGTGTCAGGGAATAAAGTATTTGCCCCTACGGCAGCAGCGAGACGGTCCTGACCGAGTGTCTGAGGCGTGTCATAGTTGTTGACAATGGGCACAGGTGTGTTGTGGTCAAACAGGATAAAACATTCACTCAGTCGGTTGAGAGCATTAACAACTGCCGGCTCTATATTGGCAACAGAAGATATGATGGAGTCTGTAACAGGGTACAAAGCAAAGAGCCTCTCCACTTCGGCAGAATGGAAAGAACGATAGATAAAAGACTTTACAAGTCTGCCATCTTCTTTGAAGAGAGCCACCTTTATCCTGGAATTGCCTTGGTCAATGCAGAGGTTCATCAGTGGTGAGGGGTTAAGGGGTGAGAGTTAAAAAAAGTCCACCCTATGATATATAGGAGTGGACCTTTCTGTGAACTGAACAGAATTATTTCTTAATTTCTTCAGCAGCTTTCTCACCACCAACTTTGAGGAGGTCCTTAGCTACATCTTCAGCAACTTCCTGGAGAGTAGGATCAGCCTCTTCAGCTACAGCAGCAGCCGGTTCAGCTTTCTGTTCGCAGCAAGGTTTCTGCTCTTCTGCACATTTGTTCTCAGCTTTCTTGCAGCAAGCTACCATAGTAGCAGCGATTGCAAGTACGAATAATACCTTTTTCATTTTAGTAATTTGTTTAATTAAACATTTAAATTGGTTTGTTTTTCAAAAAACGGTGCAAAGGTACAAAATAATTTATTAAGTTGTACACACTTATAGCATAAAAAATAAATTTTGTCGGTTTACACCACTCTTTTCTTAATAAATGCAAATAAAATCACATGTTTATTTGTACATATACCTCTTGATAGAGTTCTTAGGAGTCTTTTCAAACTCATGCGCCTGAATTTCAATAGCACAAATCTGCTCATACGTAGCAAGCTGCTTGTTGACCTCCTTGCGCACAAGTTCCATCTGAGCAGCGATGTCATCCTGAGTAAACCCAGCCTTGTCGCATGCGTCCATATCAGGATATACAAGTCCTACAATTTTTTCCCCACGCTGAACAACAATGCTCTCCATTACATACGGCATATTGTTGAGTTTGTCTTCCAGTTCCTCAGGATAGATATTCTGTCCATTAGAGCCAAGCATCATGGTCTTGGAGCGTCCCTTAATGAAGATATTGCCATTTTCATCGACATATCCAAGGTCACCGGTACGTAGCCATCCGTCCTTAGTGAATGAAGCAGCAGTAGCCTCCTCGTTCTTATAATATCCAAGCATGACATTGTCGCCGCGCACCTCAATCTCACCTATTCCCTCATCGTTCTTGTCGGTGATACGCACCTCCATGTTATCAAGA
Organism: Paludibacteraceae bacterium; assembly: GCA_905234685.1. Taxonomy (GTDB): domain Bacteria; phylum Bacteroidota; class Bacteroidia; order Bacteroidales; family Paludibacteraceae; genus Colicola. Next base: position 5,633 of record CAJOIR010000031.1, on the reverse strand, counting down.
ATAGTTCCACAACTTGTAGGTACAAACTGCGACCAGTGTGTATAAGAGATAAGAGGAGCACACTCAGTCATTCCATAACCGATAGTGATAGGGAACTTGAGTTTACGGAAGAAATTCTCGACCTCAGCGTTCATGGCAGCTCCACCAACAATGACCTCCTCAAAGCAACCACCAAACACAGCAGTGAGTTTCTGCCGAATCTGCGAAAGTACGACTTCGTTGAGATACGGCACTTTGAGTACCCAACTCACAGGCGGCTTGGCAATCATAGGCTGAATCTGCTTGCGGTATATCTTCTCAATGATAAGAGGCACAGAGAGTATAAGCGTAGGCTTCACCTCAGCAAAAGCAGCCATGAGAACCTTAGGTGTAGGAACACGTGTAATGAAATAGGTGTGTCCACCCGCTGTGGTATTCCCAAGGAAGTCGAATGCACATCCATAAGCATGTGCGAGAGGCAGGAATGTGACCATACGGTCGGTATTAAACAAGAGCTTTCCAGATGGGTTGTTAGCAGCATAAGCATTACGTCCAAACATGGCATTGGATGCAAGAGCCCGTCCAGTGGTCATAACGCCCTTAGAGAAACCGGTAGTGCCAGAGGTATAGTTGATAGAGGCTATCTCCTCGTTGTCCTTATGATAGTATTTTACACAGTGTGCATTGAAATTGCCCTTATACTTACGGTCGAAGAGTTGCTGAATAGTCTCGGGTGAAATAAGTTCCTTTGTAAGAGTAAGTTTAATACCAGTCTCATCGTCCACGACTGGTAATGCAGCATCAATAACAGCCAATGGTTTGAACTTGGTGAGTGAGATGACTGCCCTAACCTGCCCCAGTTCGTTTTCATCAAGGTGGTCCCAGATGTAATCAGCCGTGAAGAGGAGTTTTGAATCTGAGTGTTTAAGGATATGATGGACATCATCCGGTCTAAAGTCCTGCAGAATAGGGACGATGACAGCTCCATAGGTGATAGTAGCTATATACGCCACAGCCCAATGAGCACAATTGCGTCCAATAAGCGAGACCTTGTCGTTCCGTTCGATACCACACTGCTGGAAGATGAGGTGCAGTTTCTCCACTTGCTCAGCGACCTGAGCATAAGTCATGGTGTACTTTGTTTCATAGTCTGTGTACGCCTCCAGACTCCAGTTGTTATGAAATGAGTCTTCAAACAACTGCACGAAGTTTTCTTTTACCATAAATCAAGATTTTAAGTCCGACTCACGCCGCTGACCCATCGGGCAACCGCCTGCTGCCGGATAACATGTGAATATATTAAATTAAAGGAATGCCATTCATAATCAGAATATTGGGACAGGTGATGCCTGCGGTGATTTCTCGACAGAGATGATAGAGTCAACCACAAACTCGCTCACACCACGCCAAGGCAGTGCTCCGAGATACTCTTTGTAATGCAACTCGACCTGCCTGCCAGTACAGCGCATGAGTGTGTCGGCAATCTGCTGTTTTTCAACAGAGAACTTGAACTCGTTGGACTGAATGGTGTTCCTTTCGTTTTTGGAATTGTAACCGGCCTGAATGAGACGTCCTTCATAAGTTTTGAAGATATATCCCTTTTTAACCATGTAGTTAAGTTCTCCGGCTTTGACCCCTTCACCAAAGACATAATAGAACTTGAAAAAGAACCATCCTGCCAATGCCAGCAGAAGGATAACTGACGAGATTGTCAGTATTTTAGCACCTGTTTTCATAAGAATGAGATATAATAATTTGTTATTTTTCTTTCTCAGCGTGCAAAGTTACAACATATTTCGCAAACAGCCAAAATGCAATTTATAATTCTTACAATGGGAAAAGACGTGCATAATGCATAATTAGTTGTGAGGAGGGTTGTATAGTGAGTTTACGATGAACTTAGGATGGTTTGATACTACCGGAATCTCCACTGGTAGTCGGGATTATCCCGCATGATCTTTTCACTGTCTGGGTAATTTTCGATGAACCAAGTGAGGAACTGTGCATAGTCAATCTTATCTGCCAGCATCTTCTCGCGACGACGTTGCCACTCAGCCTTTAGATTGGGCATTGATAACAGTTCGTCTATCTTTGCAAAAAACTCTTCTTCCTGCTCCGGCAAAAATGAGTAACACAAATTATATTGTTGCTCTATTTCATTAGGGACTGACAGTCTGCCTGCAAAACTATTACACTTGATAGCAGGTGTGCCTAATATAGCAGCCTCACTTGTCATTGTTTGACTATCTCCTATCAACATTGTAGCGTAATACATCAACGAGTGAATCTTATGAGGCATTACTTTCAACCGATATGGTCTAAACTCTTCGTCAATATTGCGTTCTGTAGTAATAAACACACGTCCATGCTTTTGCAACAGATTAACTAATTTGCGCTTCCCCTCTATTGACAACCCCTTTGCTCCAATATCGTGATGTGCCTTGAATGCATTAAACCTAAGTATAAAAAACTTTTCTCCATCCTTTATGTCAGCTTCTTTCAATACATTATTGTCCGGAACAAAACGATTAGAATACAGATATGCCAGTTCATGCGTTCCTGCATAATATATAGTATGACGTGATTTTCGTTTAATACAATCAGGAGACAAAATAACATCAGCAAATGGATGAGCATACTTAACGAAGAGTGATTCTACTTCATCGTCATCATCATCCAGAATGATGCTTTTCATAGGCGTCACACGACTCACCCATGCCACAGTCATACCCTGTACTCCTATGTCAATTTTATGTTTACGGACAAAATGCCATAAATAAAAGAAATTGCGTATCTGCAACCACGCTTTGCCCCACAGCGAATCGCGGTTGCCACCGACAGGGGTAAAAGGAATATCATATAGGTTCAGTAAGTCAATAATCGCCCTTGTCGGTTTGGCTACAACAAAAACATTATGTCCGTCCGCAACTAATTGTCTATACACATTTCGTTGCAGATGCACATGAGCAGGGTGACCTATGTCAATAAGTATATTCATTATTACTAAATTATTCGAATCAGTTTAACAATTGTTTTCCCAAGTTGATACAGAATATCGCTGTTTATTCTCAGGAATCTGCCGTGTTCAACCAACTCACCTCCAAAGCGCGCCTTGAAGTCACGTACCCCATAATGCTCGTCAGGAGTGCCTGCTCCCATCAGGTCAAAACGAGGGCAATGATGGTCAGCAGCAAACTGTAGTCCAGCATAAGTGGCAAGTACAGAAGGAAAGACATTCTTGTATTTAGAGTCCTCTCCGCATACAAACCACTCATATACAATGTGATTCTCAAGCATTACACAAGTTGTTCCTCCGATGATATCATCATTGTACTGGACAAGCAGGAAACGAGCAGAAGGCAATGAATAGAGTTTCTCAAAGAAAGTCCACTCATAAAGCGGTGTACGCACTTTTGTTTTGTACAGACGTGCCAATATAGCGTAATAACTTTTCACCTGCGCTATTGTGGGATTGTCTAAAATTGTGGCTCCTTCACGCAAAGACAGTTTAATGTTACGCTTGCGATCCTTACCAAGATTCTGATTTATTGTTTCAAGAGATGATGTATCAACATGAAAATTAAGATGAGGCTGATAGCGGAAGCCACAGTCTTCGAATATGTGTCTCCAAGGGTTGTAATCAGAAAAATTGCGTGTCTCGACATAAATGGTACGTTTATAGAGCCAAGAATCAAGAGTCAAGAGCAAAGATTTTAGTTCCTGATCGGTTATATCCTCTGCCAATAGCGGTCCTCCATATATGACAGCGCGACGAGTGAAGAACTGCTTTAAGCTACTCTTTTCTTTGGTGACATAACCGATGACAAGACCCTTCAACATCTTTTCTTTTTCAACTGCAATGACAAATGGCTGCATTATCTCCGGTAATGATGAGAAAAACTCATACGCCTCAGGAGTCTGAAACCATGATGCAACAGGGGAAGAGTTAGTAAGCAGTTGCCACTGCTGCAAATCGATATCACTATATTTCAGTAATACATTCATTTAGTCATAAATCTCTTAACCATATTGACTAAGGACTGGCGCATCAACTCATAACACCAGAGAACCATATTGTCAAGCCAACGCTGCGGATGAGTAGTCATCATGATATGCATGGGCAGCCTACCCTCCTTTGCCGCTGTAATTATATCATCGGTAGTGTGATATACCAATCCGTCTGCTATCCATTGGTCCTGATACTGAGGAATCTTGTCACGTACCGAGACGTTGTATCCGTCCCATCGTCTGCCGGTGTCAGTCAAGTAGAAGACATTAGAGAAATCAATATCAAAATACGGCTCGCCTATAATACCATACACGTGATAATCATAGTGTTTCCAAAGGTCTCTGTTATCATATTCAGAACGTGGCGACCCATGCATACAAACGGTTTTCACAGGGTAATATTGTCTGAAATAAGCGAGACTGTCTTCAAAATGTCTTGCAGCCTCTTTGATGTTACCATTGCAGATAGTAACATCTTCATAATGATAACCTATCTCAAAGCCCATAGCCGCCAACTTTCTTATGATGTCCAGTTTATTGCTTTCAGGGACAATGCGGAAATAATAGGTAGTATGCGCTCCTAACTCTTTCTCCACAGTAGCCATAAGCAATGCCTGATTTGCTCTTTTGTCAATGTCATGACGCAGAATTACAAAACGTTCAGGCACATCAGACATGGTCAGATAGTCCTCAAAAGAGAGCATAATATAGCCTGCCTGCTGCAACTGCCGCAAGAGTCCTGTGTACTTATATAAAGTGAAGTCACGCATTAACTAATGTCATTTTGTAAATATCAATCAGTTGTTTAGCTACGCTGTGATTACCCAGTTTGTCGGCAATTATCTTCTCTCTTCCTTTTGTTCTGCCAGAGAATGTCAATGCTTTTTTCAGCAGTTCAGCCAACTGTTGAGGCTCTCGAGTATCAGCCACATAGCAGCCGTCAACACCTGCTGTCCGTTCCCGCACATCGCCCACATCCACACTAACTATAGGACAACCACACGCCATAGCCTCTTTTATTACCTGTGGCGAACCCTCAGTAAATGATGTCATCAGTAAGGCATCAACTGCACACATCAGAAGTGAGACCTGCTCACGGCTGTAGCCTTTCAATTCCAGCAGTTCAATGTTGGCATCAGATATATGATTCAGGGTCTCTTTTGCTAACTGTATATTCTTTATTTTATTATCGAATACCCCGGAAAACAACACATACCGCTTATTCGGAACCATTTGCATAGTTTTTCTTGCTATTATCTTATCTGTCACCTGAAGCATTTGAAGGTTCACACCACATGGAAGCAATGTAAAGTTTATATTATGTTTCACGAGTTTCATAGTTCTGCGTGAAACAAATATATTCCACGCAGACATACGTATTGCCAGTCGAGAAAACAAGCGTAAATACGGATTGTTTATGTCAGAGCCGTGATATGTAGTTATCACCGGCACATGGCGCTGAAGATTAGCCAACAATCCACTGAGGCCATAGTGCGCATGGATAATGTCAGGAGCATAATCTATTATCTTTCTTTTCAAAGCAGAAAGATTGTGCAGATATCCAATCACACCCTTGCCTTTAATGCCAAACCACTCCACCTCACAGCCAGCCTGCTGCAAAGCGTCAGCCTGTTCAATGACAAAAG
>CAJOIR010000030.1 GCA_905234685.1 Paludibacteraceae bacterium | reverse complement strand
GTATCTTTGCATAAAATTTGAAAAATAGTCTTCGGCAAGAAGGCGGCAATCAGCAATAAGGTATTCCAACAGCGTGTACCCGGAAACCCGAAGTGTAAAAAAAGTTTCCAAGTTTCTTGCGTATGTCAGATATTGGCACTATCTTTGCAGCCGTTTTTGTGCACAATGCTATGGAAGAACAGAAACAGCAAATAGTGAAAACAGCGCTTGAGAACTTCAAGCGTTACGGCATAAAGAGCGTGTCGATAGACGATATATGCCGTCAGATGTCGATGTCGAAGAAGACATTCTATCAGTATTACGAGAGCAAGGATGAACTGGTGGAGGCTGTGCTTGACCTGATGAACAGCAGTGCCCATGATTCTGCAGAGGCATTCATGCAGGGCAAGACGGCTTTGGAGTGCGTGCGGATGCTGGTTGACCTTTATCAGAAGGCACCGGACGTACACAAGGAGCCGCCTCTCAATTACGACCTGCAGAAATACTATCCGCAACTCTACAAGGAACATGTGAATCGCATTCTGGCAGGTACGAAGGAGATACTGACACGCCACCTTCAGCAGGGTAAGGATGAAGGTGTGTACAGAGAGGACCTCGACGTGGAGATTTGTGCTGTCATGTACGCTCTCGTGCAGCAGGCATTCATCAGGAACGAAGACGGCATCTATTCGGTAAGTCCGAAACGGCTCATCAGATTCACCATGGAGTCGTTTCTGAGGAGCATAGTGTCGGAGGAAGGGAAGAAACTGTTAAATGACAAATATAAGATATGAAAGAGAGAATCAGAAAGTTGAATTTTGAAAGAAAGCCGATAATGATATTGTTGACGGCATTGCTGCTGTCTTCGGCAACGGCAGTTGCTGAGGACCATGTGATGGCAGCCACAAAGGCTGCAAGTCAGCAGAAGAGTCATCCTGAATCGCTGAGTTTGAGCCTGCAGGAGGCACAGGACTATGCTGTGCAGGAGAACCGTTCGCTGCGCAACGCCTCGCTTGCCGTGCAGGAGGCCTATGCCCAGCGCTGGCAGACCATAGCCGCCATGCTGCCGCAGATTGACGGCTCATACAGCTATAGCAACTATTGCGGCTACAGCGCCACCATGTCAACCGCCATGGGAGAGTTCAAGATAGACATGCCCAACGTAGGTGCACTCGGCCTTACCGCCTCTGTAGGCATCAACGCCCAGGGTATTATAGGCGCACTGCTGAACAACATAGCGATAGACATGAAACGTCTGTCGCTTGAGCAGTCGGAAAGGGATATTCGTTCGAGCGTCACCACTGCATACGTGTCAGTGCTCGTGATGCAGGACATAAGCCAACTGCTTGACAGCAGCCTGAGCAACATACAGACACTTGCCGACATGACGCAGAAGACTGTGGATGCCGGAGTGGCGGAACAGACCACTGCCGACCAGTTGCTGGTGCGCGTGAACACGTTGAAGAACAACATCAACTCGACGAAGCGTAACACCGAGCTTGCCAAGAACTCGCTCCGTGTACTTCTCGCCGTGCCTGCCGAGACAGAGCTCACACTGACACAGAATGTGGATGAACTGCTTTCAGCCGATGCCATTCTTGCTCTGCTTGGCGAGGACTTCAACATCAACAACAACCTCAACTACCAAATGCTGCAGAAGAGTACCGAGTTGGCTGAGAAGAACGTCCACATGGCAGGTTGGGCATACGGACCCACGCTGAGTGCCGCCTACAACTACTCCAACCAGCAGTACTACGGCGAAGGCGGTATGCGTATGTCGCCCCCGAATCTCATCCAACTCAGCGTGCGTCTGCCACTGTGGTCAAGCGGCAAACGTGCTGCGGGAGTGGTGGAGAAGAAGATAGCATACGAAGAAGCAAAGAACACCCTTGCCGAGACCACCGACAACCTCGGCATACAGTATCAGCAACTGCGCTTCAACCTGCAGAACGCATACGAGACATATTTGAACGAGCGTGACAACATAGACGTCACACAGCGCATATTCCAGTCAACAACGAACAAGTATCAGTGGGGTGCGGCATCGAACCTCGAGCTGACAAACGCTAGCAACGACCTCATATCAGCGCAGTCAACCTACGTACAGGCGGTGATGACACTGGTCAATGCACAGGTGGAGCTGAAGAAGTTCCTTAACAATTAGTCAAAGCAGAAAAATAACACAAGCATATATGAAAAAGATTATGATTATTGCACTTGCCGTACTCAGTATGGCAGGCTGCACAAAAAAGACAGAGAACACTGATGCAGCAGCGGATGAGCGTGTGGAACAGGTGCGTACCACAGTGCTGCATACGCGTGAGATCCAGCGTGAGATAAGTATCTCGACCAACCTGCAAGGCTACCTGACACAGAATGTGGCTCCTTCGCTCACAGGCAAGATAGAGCATATCTTCTGCGAAGTGGGCGACAAGAAACAGCAGGGTCAGATGCTTGTCCGCATGGACCAGACGCAGTACAAGACCACCAAAATCACCATGGGCAATCTGGAGATAGAGAAGAACCGCATAGAGCAACTGCTCAAGAGCGGCTCTGCCACACAACAGCAGTACGACCAGATCAGCATGCAGTACAACCAGACCAAGGAGCAACTGGAGTTCCTTGAGCAGAACACCTACGTCAAGGCTCCGTTCTCGGGTGTCATCTCCGCCAAGACTTACGAAGACGGCGAACTATACTCAGGACAACCTATCGTGGTGCTTACCCAGATAAACAAACTGAAGGCTCTCGTGGCAGTACCGGAGACTTATTTCCCGCTTGTCAAAAAGGGTATGTCGCTCACTCTCACCACTGATATCTACCCGGACAAGGTGTTCCCTGCAACGATAGAAGTGGTATATCCCACTATTGACGCGTCAAGCCATACCTTCCAGTGTAAGATAGTAATTCCGAACCAGAAGGAACTGCTCCGTCCGGGTATGTATGTGACCACCACTCTCGGTTTAGGCAAGGCGAAGACCATAGTGGCACCTTATCAGGCTGTAGAGAAACTTGTGGGTGCCAACGACCGCTATGTGTTCCTCAACGAGGGCGGAAGAGCCAAGCGTGTGGCTGTGACTCTCGGTCAGCGTTTCGACCAGGATATAGAAATCATAGCTCCCGAGATAGTGGAGGGGGTAGAGATGGTCACCACAGGCCAGCACAAACTTGTGGACGGAGTAAAACTTAATGTAGTCGAGTAATATGAGTATCTACAAAACCGCTATTGAAAAGCCGGTAACCACTGCTCTTATATTTGTGGCAGTGATAGTGATAGGTATATTCAGTTATGTGCAGTTGCCTATCGACCAGTTCCCGGAGATGGACCCGCCGTACATAACGGTGATGACAACATATCCCGGCGCCAGTGCCTCCGAAATGGAGACCAACGTGACAAAGATAATGGAGAACGCGCTCAACTCTGTTGACCACCTGAAGCATATCACCTCACAGTCGAAAGACAACATGTCGATGGTGACACTAGAGTTGGAGTGGGGCAGCAACATCGACGAGGCAGTGAACGATGTTCGCAGTTTCGTGGATATGACGCGCAACTCGCTACCCGACAACTGCGGCACGCCTGTCATATTCAAGCTCTCCACCTCAGCCATGCCTATATGCCAGTACAGTATCACTGCCGACGAGACTTATGCAGGTCTTGACAAAATATTGAACGACGAGGTTGTGCCTCAGTTGAACCATATCAACGGCATAGGCAACATCTCTCTATCCGGTGCACCTGACCGCTATGTGTATGTCAACATAGACCAGCAGAAATTAGACGCCTACGGTCTCACCCTTGAGCAAGTGGGACAGGTGGTGTCTGCCAACAACCTCAACCTCTCGTCGGGTACGGTGAAGATGCCGCAGGAACAATACCAGATGCAGGTGCGTTCTGAGTATGCTGAGTCGTCGGAGATAGCCAACCTGATGGTCACAATGACCCCGCAGGGACAGCAGGTGTTCATTCGCGATATAGCCACAATAAAAGACACCATCAAGGACCTCTCCCTTGACGAGAAGACAGGTGGTCGCGAGGCAGTGCGTCTTATCATAGCCAAGCAGACGGGAGCCAACACAGTGCAGGTGTGCCGCGATGTGCGCAAGGAACTGGCAAAGATACAGAAGCAGTTGCCCACCGACGTAAAGATAGAGAAGATTTACGACTCGTCGGAGAACATACAGAACAGTATCAACTCGCTTGAGGAGTCGGTGCTCTATGCTCTATTGTTCGTGGTGTTGGTGGTGCTGTTCTTCCTCGGCAAGTGGCGTGCCACCATCATTATAGGCATCACCATTCCTATAGCACTTATAGTGGCGTTTATCTATCTGAAGGTGGCTGACTCGTCTATCAACATCATCTCGCTCTGCTCCCTGACCATTGCAATCGGTATGGTGGTGGACGATGCCATTGTGGTGCTTGAGAACATCACGCGCCATGTGGAGCGTGGCGAAGACCCTCATGATGCAGCCATCTATGCCACCAACGAGGTGTGGGTCAGCGTTATCGCCACCACCCTTGTGCTCGTGGCAGTGTTTGTGCCGCTTACCATGCTTAACGGTATGGCTGGTATCATGTTCCACGAACTAGGCTGGATAGTGACAGTGGTCTGCTGTACTTCCACAGTGGTGGCTATCTCGCTCACACCTATGCTCTGCAGCAAACTGCTCAAGGCAAAGAAGGTGCATGTGGATGAAGATGGCAACCTCATTGAAGACGACAAGGAGAAGAAGTCGTGGTACGACCGCACCGTGGTGCGTTTCCTTGATATAGTTGACCACTATTATGCAATGTCGCTCGGCTGGTGCTTGCGCCATAAACTTGCTACGTTCTTCATACTGATTGTCTTCTTTGCAGCCTCGCTCACACCGGTGTACATCGGCAAGATAGGTACTGACTTTATGCAGCAGCAGGATAACGGTCGTCTAACTGTTACCGTCAAGTTGCAACGCGGTACACGTATTGAGGAGACACTCAAGACGGCGCGTACTTTGGAGAGACGCTTTACGGAGCTGGTGCCATGTATAGAACTTATCAATACTTCGGCAGGCAGCAACGATGACGCCACCATAGCAGCCATGTTCTCTTCTACAATGAACAACAAGATATCCATGATTGTACGTCTGCCAAAGAAGTGGAAACGTGAACAGTCTATCTGGGAGATAGCTGAGATACTGCGTAAGGAGATGGCAACATATCCTGAAATAATAGAGTATCAGTGCAACATCTTCAGCGGCATGGGAGGTAGCGGAGGAAACACCGTTGACCTTGAGATATACGGCTACGACTTCGCCAAGACATCTCAGTTGGCAGAGCAGGCACGCTACTTGAGTTCTATGCTTCCTGGTGCACGTGACGTGAACATAAGCCGTGAGGACGACCGCCCCGACATCAAGATAACAGTGGACAAGGAGAAGGCTTCACGCCTTGGACTTTCGTCCGCCACGATAAGCACCTATCTGCGCAACCGCGTGGCAGGCATGTCGTGCGGCTACCTGAAAGACGACGGCTCGGAGCATGACATAGTGGTGCGTCTGCAGGAGGATGACCGCAACTCGCTTTCCGACATCATGAATCTGACTATTCCTACCGTCACAGGCAAGGCAGTCAGGTTGTCCGAGGTGGCGGAGGTGGGCGAATACTGGGCACCGCCTACCATCGAGCGCAAGGCACGCCAGCGTATTGTCACCGTCAAAGTAACACCTCATGACATCTCGCTTGGCGAACTGGCACAGCAGATAGAGGCGGAAGTGGTGCCGCAACTTGACCTGCCTGTGGGCTACTCCACCCATATAGGCGGTAACTATGAGACGCAGCAGGACACTTTCAAGGACATGATACTGCTCGGCGCACTCATTATCTTATTGGTTTTCATTACTATGGCATCGCAGTTCGAAAGCCTGAGCAAGCCTTTCATCATCATGTTCACCATACCATTTGCTCTCTCCGGTGTGGTTCTGGCATTGTGGCTCACAGGACGCTCGCTTGACATGATTGGTGCACTCGGTCTGGTGCTGCTCGTTGGTATAGTGGTGAAGAACGGTATCGTGCTTGTGGATTATATCAACCTCATGCGTGAACGCGGATATGCACTCAACGAGGCAATACAGATGTCAGGTGAGAGCCGTATCCGCCCTGTGCTCATGACAGCTTTCACCACCATACTCGGTATGATACCTATGGCGGTATCGTCGGGCGAAGGTGCAGAGATGTGGCAGCCGCTGGGTATTGTCGTCATAGGCGGTCTGACAGTATCCACTTTCCTTACTCTGTATGTGGTTCCTGTGCTTTACGGCGCAATGTCTCGCCACGGAGAACGTGACAAACAGAAGAAACTCCGCGAGAAATTCATCTTTATGAACATCAAAGTAAAAGACAAAGAAGTATGAAATCTGTAATGATAGTATACAATCAGGCGAACACAGAGCGTGTTGAGTACATGCTCGACATGCTTGAGGTACGCGGTTTTACCATGTTTCAGGATGTGCAGGGACGAGGCACTAACAGCGGCGAGCCTCGTCGAGGCACTCACACGTGGCCTGAGATGAACTCTGCCATTATAGCAGTAGTGGACGATGACAAAGTGTTCTCACTCCTTCAGGCAGTGCGTCAGTTGGATGCACGCAACCCCGAAGTGGGAGTACGTGCTTTCGTGTGGAACATAGAGCAGACGGTGTAACCTATGCCTTGGCAACCCAACATACGCAGAATGAAGGACAAGGATTATGTCTTTTGTGACTGGCGGCACAAGTTCGTCAGGCTGACTCCGGAGGAGTGGGTAAGACAGCATGTGCTGCATACGCTTGTTGATGAGCACCGCTATCCTGCAGCACGTATCGCCATTGAACACCCTGTCTCTGTAGGCGAGACACGGAAACGCTGTGATGCGGTGGTGATGTCGGCCGGTTTGGAGCCTTTGTGTATCATTGAGTTCAAGGCTGAGCACGTGAAACTCTCGCAGAAGGTGTTCGATCAGGTGGCGGTGTACAACCGCAAGTTGCAAGTGCCTTACTTCATTGTGTCTAACGGCAACAACACCTATGCATGCAGGGTGCACTTGAACGGCTATGAGTTCCTGCAGACTCTGCCTCATTACGAAGATATGAAACTTTAAACCCTACTCTTTACCTCTTGATGGAACGGATTATAGAACTTAATGAAGCGTTGGACACCATGGTGTTCTATGGTGTGAACAACAAGAACATTCTTTTTCTTAAAAACATGCACCCGCAGGTGCGTATTGTGGCACGCGGCTACCAGGTGAAGGTGTCAGGCAGCGACGAAGAAGTGAGCCGCTTCGAGAAGATGCTCTTGCAGGCACAGCAGTTCTGCATTGAGCACGGCACGCTTACAGAGGCGCAGCTGACCGACATCGTTAGCGGCAACAAGCCGGTGGAGAGTCATCACGACAACCTCATCCTGCATGGTGTGAGCGGCAAGCCTGTCATCGCGCGTACGGAGAACCAGCAGCGACTCGTGCGTGACTTTCAGACGCACGACCTCCTGTTTGCCATTGGACCTGCAGGCTCGGGCAAGACATATACCGCTATCGCACTCGCTGTGCGAGCACTGAAAAACAGAGAGGTGAAACGCATCATACTTTCCAGACCTGCTGTGGAGGCAGGCGAGAAACTCGGTTTTCTGCCGGGCGACATGCGGGAGAAGATAGACCCGTATCTGCAGCCTCTCTACGACGCACTCGAGGAGATGTTGCCCCAGCAGAAACTCACCGAATACATGGAGAAGGGTACCATTCAGATAGCACCGCTCGCCTTCATGCGCGGACGAACTCTCGGCAATGCCGTTGTCATACTTGATGAGGCACAGAACACCTCCGTGCAGCAGATAAAGATGTTTCTCACACGTCTCGGCATTGGTGGCAAGATGATTGTCACAGGTGACCTCACTCAGGTTGACCTGCCTCCGTCGCAACGCTCAGGACTGAGAGACGCCGTGGAGAAACTAAGCAAGGTTGACGGTGTGTCTGTAGTTAACTTCGGAGAGAAAGACATTGTCCGCCACCCTCTCGTAACACGTATAATTCGTGCTTACGAACAAGACCAGTAAGCAAAGACTCACATTCGCTTTTCCGGCTGTGATTTGATACATTGCGTTAGCCTCTTAGCCTTTTAACCTCTTAAACCATTCGCTCACAATATCCTTAAAATATGCAATAAAAATGTGTTTTATTTGCGTATTCAAAAAAAAAGGTTTACTTTTGCAACCGCATTTGAGAAGATGCACTTGGTACCTTGCCCGAGTGGTTAGGGACCGGTCTGCAAAACCGGGGACAGCGGTTCGAATCTGCTAGGTACCTCAGCGAAGAGTCGTCTGTCAGTTGACGGACGGCTTTTGGTTTGATAGACAGTATGTCAGAGAAGCTGATAGAAGACATTACTAATAGTGAATACAAGTACGGATTCACTACCGACATTGAGACCGACATCATCAGTCAAGGGCTCAACGAGAATGTTGTTCGCCTTATATCACAGAAGAAGCATGAGCCTGAATGGTTGCTTGAGTTTCGTCTGCGTGCTCTGCGTAACTGGGAGAAGATGACGCCTCCGACTTGGGCACATCTCAATATTCCTGACATCGACTTTCAGTCTATATCTTACTATGCCGCTCCCAAGACGAAGACGGAGAACAAAGAGATAGACCCAGAGCTCATGAAGACCTTCGACAAGTTGGGTATCCCTCTTGAGGAGCGTGCTGCTCTGGCGGGAAACATGGCGGTTGACGCCGTTATGGACTCCGTGAGTGTAAAGACCACCTTCCGCGAGACACTTGCTGAGAAAGGTATCATCTTCTGCTCTATCAGCGAAGCTGTAAAAGAGTATCCCGACCTTGTCAGACAATATCTCGGCTCTGTTGTGCCTCCAACCGACAACTTCTATGCGGCGCTCAATTCCGCTGTCTTCTCCGACGGGTCGTTTGTCTATATACCCAAAGGCGTACGCTGTCCTATGGAACTCAGCACATATTTCCGCATCAACGCAGGCAATACAGGTCAGTTTGAGCGCACTCTGCTCATTGCAGACGAAGGCGCTTATCTGAGTTACCTTGAAGGTTGCACAGCGCCGATGCGTGACGAGAACCAGTTGCATGCTGCCATTGTTGAGATTATCGTGCACAAGGACGCAGAAGTCAAGTACTCTACTGTGCAAAACTGGTATCCTGGCGACAAAGAAGGACGAGGAGGTATCTACAACTTCGTTACCAAACGCGGTATCTGTCATGAGAACGCACGCTTGAGTTGGACACAGGTGGAGACAGGCAGCGCTATCACATGGAAATACCCGTCATGCATACTCAAGGGTGACAACTCGTCTGCTGAGTTCTATTCCGTTGCACTCACCAACAACTTTCAACAAGCTGATACTGGCACTAAGATGATACACCTCGGCAAACATACCACCTCGCGTATCATATCTAAAGGTATCTCGGCAGGCAGGAGTCAAAACTCCTATCGCGGACTTGTGAAGGTGGTGCCTCAGGCAGAGGGTGCACGCAACTACTCGCAATGCGACTCTCTGCTCCTCGGTGACAAATGCGGAGCACACACTTTTCCTGACATGCAGATTATGAATCCTACCGCAGTGGTAGAACATGAAGCTACGACAAGCAAGATTAGCGAAGACCAACTATTCTATTGTCAGCAGCGCGGCATTGGCATGGAGGATGCCGTAGGTCTCATTGTCAACGGTTACGCCAAAGAGGTACTCAACAAACTGCCAATGGAGTTCGCCGTTGAAGCACAGAAACTCCTTCAGGTGTCACTCGAAGGAGCTGTAGGATGACAAAAGTTATGTCAGCCTATTCCTCATTTCAAACTTGAAAAAACCACAACATTCGGCAGAATATCCAATGCCGTAACAGGTCTATGACCTAATTCAATGTATAATTAAATGATTAAGCTATCATATTTCATTATGAAACAAATTAAACCGATAATGCTTGTTTTCCTTGCTTGTATAAGTGCAGCTTGTCAGAATACCAGCGTCTGCTCGCCGGACAAACATACTCGTATAGAATTCCATTTGGCAGACAATAGTCCTTACTACACCGTCACTAAATACAACCAACCCGTCATACTCTCTTCTCTGATGGGCTTAGATGACCACAACTACACACTTCTCTCCTCACATCATAGTTCTTTCAATGAGACATGGGAGACTGTCTGGGGAGAAGAAAAGACTATCGAAGACCGCCATAATGAACTCGTGGTTACGCTTCTTGACGAGAAATCCGATACCCTCGTTATACGTTTTCGCGCATTCAATGATGGTATAGCATTCAGATATGAGTTCCCGGGTCATGGGGAAGACTTCACTATATATAATGAGCAGACTGTCTATAACTTTGCATCTGACCCCGAAGTGTGGTCTATTCCTTGGAACACTCTATACTACGAAGGTCTCTGGCAGAAAGCACCGCTCACAGAAAAGCATGACACCCTCTGCTCACCGTTGACTATGGAGTTTGTTGACGGCACTTTTGCTTTCTTGCATGAAGCCGCCGTTGATGACTACCCTGCACAGAATTTCATTACTCCTGACGCACAATCCACCAATTCACCATTCCCGCAGTTGACCACATATCTGACACCTTGGTCAACAGGCGTCAGTGTATATGGTAAACGCGGTCACACCGTCTCACCGTGGCGTATGCTTATCCTCGCTGATAACATCACTCAACTTGCGGCATCACGTATTATGCTTAACCTCAACGAGCCATGCAAAATAGACGACACCTCATGGATACGCCCGATGAAGTTCATAGGAATATGGTGGGCTATTCACCTTGACCATTATTCATGGGCTTATCGTCTGTTGGATGAAAAAGGTCGTTTCCTACGTCTCGCACCGCATCATGGTGCTACCACCGTGAACATGCTGCGCTATATCGACTTTGCCGCAGAGCATGGCTTTGGTGGTGTCCTTGCTGAAGGTTGGAACGAAGGTTGGGATGGCGACTGGACAAGCAATCTCGCCTCTTTTGTCACTCCTACTCCTGACTTTGACATTCAGCGCATATCTCAGTATGCTCAGTCTAAAGGCGTGCAGGTTATAGGTCATCACGAGACAGGGGGCAACGTCACCAACTATGAGAACCAACTCGACAGTGCTCTCAAATTCTACGATAACTTAGGTATCCATAATGTCAAAACCGGTTATGTGCATGCCAAACTTGAAGGCAGAGAGTGGCATAAGTCGCAATATGGAGTCCGCCACATGAATCATGTCATACGCACAGCTGCTGCAAACCATGTATGTATCGACAACCATGAGTGTGTCATGCCTTCTGGCCTTTGCCGCACATATCCTAATCTCATGTCAGGTGAGGGGGTGAGAGGGCAAGAGTGGGATGCATGGT
This sequence comes from Paludibacteraceae bacterium, assembly GCA_905234685.1. Taxonomy (GTDB): domain Bacteria; phylum Bacteroidota; class Bacteroidia; order Bacteroidales; family Paludibacteraceae; genus Colicola. The sequence goes on along the minus strand of CAJOIR010000030.1, from coordinate 9,864 downwards.
CAACCGATGGAGGCTCGCCTGCTGAGCATCTATGCGTCTTGCCTTTCACACGTTGCATGACAGGACCTGTGGATTTCACTCCAGGCACATTCGACTTTGCCAACCCCATACATCCTCAGACACGCGTGCATTCAACACTTGCAAGACAACTCGCACTATTTGTTACTATCTACTCGCCGTTACAGATGGCGTCTGACATGCCCGAGAGCTACCTGCGCCACCCTGATGCTCTGCAATTCATAGAACAAGTGCCATGCGACTGGAACAAGTCAATTGTAACTGATGCCGTGATAGGAGACTATGTAGTCACAGCCCGGCAGGACAGACATTCTAATGACTGGTATCTGGGCGCTATCACCAACGAGAACTCAAGAGACATCACTATTCCGCTCGCTTTCCTTGACAAAGGTAAAACATACAAAGCAGTCATCTATCGTGACAATGCCGAGACTGAGTGGCAAAACAGGCCGTATGAAATGACTATAGAGGAGCAGACTGTCACTGAAAACGACACACTCAGTGTCACTCTTGCAGCTGCAGGAGGTTGCGCTGTAAGTTTTCATGCTCTCGACTGACCTACATTGCTAAACATAAGACCTCTTTATTATTATATATCATTTTCAACTCTATCAGACCAAAAGCCGTCCGTCAACTGACATAACGCACCTAACCTCTCACCCTTAACCCTTAGCCTATAAAAAGTACATATATCAAAAATGGAGAGGATTTGTTTTTCCTCTCCATTCCTGATGACAGTCAACTCTGTTGTCGTCAAGACAACGATAGAGTCATGACAATCTTACTTTGCCTCTTTCTTTGCTTTACGGCGTGCTACTGCCTGCTGTATGTCATAAGCAATAGGAGTAGCAATGAAGATAGATGAGTAAGTACCGATAATCACACCCATGAGCAATGCGAACACAAAGCCGCGGATGGTCTCACCGCCGAAGATAAAGATGGCAAGCAAGACTACGAATGTTGACATAGATGTGGAGAACGTACGACTCAGAGTGGCGTTGATAGCATCGTTGATATTCTGACTGCGCTCACGCTTTGCATACAGGTTGTTGTACTCGCGGATACGGTCGAACACAACCACGGTGTCGTTGACAGAGTAACCGATGATGGTCAGGATAGCAGCAATAAACGCCTGGTCTATCTCCATTGAGAAAGGCATAATCTTCCAGAGCAAAGCATACATACCGAGCACGATAACGGTATCGTGAGCAAGGGCTGCAAGAGCACCTACCGAGTATGCGGCGTTGCGGAAACGGATGAATATATAGATGAAGATGATAAGCAATGCAGCGAAGATAGACCAAACAGCAGCCTGCTTGATATCGTCTGCGATAGAAGGACCTACCTTCTGGCTCTGCATGATACCTATTTCCTCGTTAGCCTGCGTTGAAAGGAACTCCTCTGCCGAGATGTTCTCGTTGACGAAAGGCTTGCAGCCTTCGTAGATGAGTGCCTCAATAGCCTCGTCAACATCCTCTTCGTTGTCATGAATGCGGTAGTTGGTTGAGATACGCACCTGATTCTGGTCGCCTATGGTGATGACGGTCAGTGAGTAGGTCTCATCCTCCTGAAGGGTCTTCATGAACACTTCGTCAAGAGAAGCCTTTACTTCCTCAGTGCTTACAGGCTGCTCGAAACGTACTATGTAGTTGCGACCACCCGAGAAGTCGATACCGAGGTTGAGTTTACCCATGATATGGGGTTCCAGACCAAGCAGACCGATGATGATGATAACGCCTGAAAGGATATATGCCCACTTGCGGAACTTCACGAAGTCGAGATGAGTGTTCTTCAGGAAGTTCTTCATGTAAGGAGTGGTGAAAGGCAACTCTTTCGCATTCTCACGTTTGGCATAGTCTTCGAGCAGAAGGCGGGTGATGAACACTGCAGTCATGAACGAAGAGATGATACCGATAACGAATGTAACAGCGAAGCCTTTGATAGGACCGGTACCGAAGATGATGAGCACGATACCTGTAAGCAGTGAGGTGACGTTGGCATCGACAATAGCGGATATGGCACCGCTGAAACCGTCAGCAATAGCCTTGCGCATGTTCTTGCCAGCAGACATCTCCTCGCGGATACGCTCATAGATAAGCACGTTGGCATCGACTGCCATACCCATTGTCAGCACGATACCTGCGATACCGGGCAGTGTCAATACAGAGCCGAAGGAGGCAAGGATACCGAGCAGCAGGAATACGTTGCAGAGCAGAGCGGCATCAGCAATGAGGCCGGGGATGAAACCGTAGTAGAAAATCATGTAGAGCAGAATCAGCACGAAGCCGATAACAAAACTCCACAGACCGTCATGAATGGCTTTCTGACCAAGAGAAGGACCAACAACATCCTCCTGAATGATGCGGGCGGGAGCAGGCATCTTACCTGACTTCAGAGTGTTGGCAAGGTCTTTTGCCTCATCTACGGTGAAGTTACCTGTAATCTGCGAGTTGCCGCCTGCTATCTCGTTCTGCACGGTAGGATAGCTGTAAACATAGCCGTCAAGCACGATGGCTATTGACTTGCCTATATTCTCGCGTGTGATACGGGCCCAAGCCTTTGCACCTTCTGCATTCATCGACATAGATACATTGGCGTATGCACTGGTCTGTGAGAAGTCGGCGCGTGCATCGGTGATGACATCGCCTTCGAGAGAGGCACGACCGTCACGGTTGACCATCTTGAGGGCTATGAGCTGATACATGGTCTCACGCTCGTCAACAGGTTTTACACTCCAGCAGAATTTCAGGTCGTGCGGGAGAATGCCTTTTGCAAGTTGTGAGTTGAGCATCTCGTTGACAGCGGCTGTGTCGGTGTAGAGCACAGTACCAACCAGAGGACCACGGTAGGTCTGACCGGTGTAGTTGAGTGCTGCCAGCAGAGGGTTCTGCTTCTTGTAGTTCTCGTATGCCTCGTTGTTCTGTGCCTGCTCCTCACCTTCGGTTGCTGCCATCAGACTGTCAAGTCCGGTAGCCTCCACTTCGGCTTTCTCTTTCTCTTCTGCCTTGGGGGCAGCTGTTGCGTTAGCATCTTCGGTAGCCTTGTTGACTTCGGCTATCTGCTGGTTCAGTTGGAGGAGTTGCGGCATGATTTCCTGCATCTCGTAGGTCTCCCAGAACTCAAGGTTTGCTGTTCCTTGGAGGAGTTTACGCACGCGCTCAGGCTCTTTAACACCAGGGAGTTCTATCAGAATACGTCCTACCTGGTCGAGTTTCTGAATGTTAGGTTGAACAACACCAAAGCGGTCGATACGTGTACGAAGCACGTTGAAAGAGTTGTTGATAGCGCCTTCCACTTCTTCGCGGATGACCTTCTCTACCTCCTCGTTGGTGGAGTTCAGGGTCACTTTGTCTTTCAATTCGAATGTGGAGAATACCGAAGCCAACTGGGCGTTGGGGTCAAGTTCTTTGTATGCCTGAACAAACAATGTGACGAAGTCAGTCTGGCTGGATTTCTGGCGCTCTTTTGCCAGTGCCATAGCCTTTGTGAAGTTGTCGCTTGTGTTGTAACCCGAGAGTGCTTTCAGAATGTCAGGTACGCTGACCTCCATTGTTACGTTCATACCACCCTTCAAGTCAAGACCGAGGTTGATTTCTTTCTCGCGGCACTCTTTGTAAGTGTAACCCATCCAAACCTTCTTGCTTGAAATCGAGTCAAGGTAGTAGTATTTCTTCAGAGGGTCGCCCTGAGAATACTCTTCTGCCTTGCTGTTGTGATGAGCTGTTACAAAAGAGAACGAGAGATAAAAGGCGGAAACAAGTGCCAAGCACACCGCCAATGTTCTTACAAGTCCTTTGTTTTGCATTTTGTTTTATGTTTTTAGTTAATTAGTATTCACTGCTTTATATGCACGTGCGCCTGTAAATAAGGCCATACCTGCACAAAATAGCGTGCAAAGGTAGTATATTTTATTCATGTATGCAAATAAATGTTGCTTTTTGTGATTTAACAAGTTAATATTTACAGACCCCCGAAAGCAATTTGTTTAACTTCCGAGGGTCAGTATCTTATAGCAAACTCACATTAGTTTCTGCAAGCAATACAAGCTAATGCCAGCATACTGATAAAAATCACTTTTTCATATTCGTTTTATTCACTTAGAGCGGGTTTTGTCTTATAGATGGTTGCTTTTTCCTTAGACCAGCCTGCATGAGCGGCTTCAAGTGTTTTATATTTCTTCTTGCCTTGGAACAACTCTCCGTGATCGGAATAGGACACAATCTGGTAGTACTTTTTTCCTCGTGGTTTGATGACATAATATTGCCCGTCATTACTGAACGGTGCGATATAATCAAGGGCGCTGTTATGAGCATGTTTTTTCCACTTATGTTCCTTGACGTCGTACGTTTTGCCTCCGTAATTACACATCACGTAGAATATATCTTCGGGTGAATCAAAATAATTAGTGACAACGACCGTTTTTCTGTAATAGTTGAAACGAATGCCTTGCAGAAGAGGCGTTCTGTAATATTCCGGCATGTTGGATATAAACAATTTGCCGTCACATTCAATAAATAGTCCATCACCGGACATCACAGGGAAAGAAATATTCCGTCCCTTGCAGTGTACTTTCCCTTCAGGACTAAGCACATACTTCTCGCCGTTATCCATCTCCAGTAAGATGACACGACCTTCGCCAACAAACTTCACATCCCTGATATTTTTATTTTCAGTATATCCCAATCCCAAGACACCATAATTCTCAGTAAATGCAGTGAAACTTTCTGAAAAAATACGCCATTCGGTGCGACCGTTAGCTAGTCTTCGTCCTAAGAAATAAGCAGGTGAGGTCGTACGACTTGAATAATATAGTTTGTCTGCCGTGTATGTCGAGTCATAATCGGGCACCACAATATTAGCAAGCTTTCGCAACTCAGCTGAAGACATCGGGTGATCAAAGACAATCTTATGTTCATTGATGCTTGAGAACATAGGAACTAAATGTACTTCAGGTGGTCCTGCAAGAAAAGCATCGTAGAGAGATTGCTGATGTGATATGCGCTCTTCATATCGCTTCGTCCAGTTTTCCACATCGTTCCAATGGCGACGATTGTCTTCTTCTATCTGTCTTTGTATCTCAGCTTCGCGTTGCAGACGTGCCTGCTCTTCTCGTTCTTGTTGTAACTCCTGCCATGTCTTAGGTTTCGGTTGAGATGTCTGCATAGTGGTCTGCTGCGTTTCTTCTGCGGGCGTGTAGTCTTTCAGTTTCGTGGATTTCTGCTCTTCTTCCTCATCATCCACGCGTACAGGATCACTCGCCTTGGGCACCGGCACATCGTGAACGCTCATACCTGCCAAGTGCTCCAGTTGCCCTAAAGCCGATTGGGCGAACAAGGCCGCAGGCAGTAGCATTGCAGTCAATATAATCAGGCTCTTTTTCATAGTTGTTTATAACTTGTGTAGATATTTTTCTCAAACTCCTCATAGTCACTTTTGGAGAAGAAATCGTTATCCGACACGATGATGACACGCTCGCCGGCTAAGGCATTCTTGAGTGCCTTCTCATTCCATGCCACACACGAGGAATTATTCGTCTTGTCAAGGTACATGATATGTACAGGGTGGTCTTCCTTCGCATACCCCAATTGGTCGTAGGATACATAGTGAATAACACTTCCATCGGAAGTAGTCATCCGGTCTTTCCCTACTGCCACTGACTTGCTGAGACTATCCCTCAGCAGAGTGTTCTCATGTGAGAGAATAGTATATTGTGTGCTGCCGTCCATATACACAGCGCATATCTCACCCGGATTCCAGTGGTCGTTAGCTAAGCACAACGCCACATATGCTTTGCTGCCATCGGAGAAACACTGGTCTTTCACTTCCATGAAGCCGAATGGCACACTGAAATCTGCCCACCAGTTATCCTGACTCAATTTCACTGGCAGAATACCGCCATTACGAATCCAGTATAGTTCGCGTTTGCCTGTTTCATGGCTATAGGCGGTGAAGAAAAGTCGTACATTGTCCGGCGTTGGCACCAACTCGCTTGCAAAGGGCATATTCTCTACAACGGCTTTGGTGTCCTCGTCCACTTCGGGCAGATAAACCAACTCGCTTTCTCCGATACTCAACCATTTCTTATCGTCCACAAACACCGGCGAGGAGAGCGACGCGTCTTCCAGTATCTCAGCCTTCACCGGCTCGTTGTTGCGGATGTAGAAAATATCAATATGATCATCGTTTATCACCATTTGCGGGTCATATATATAGACAGGCTCTTTTCCGTCGCTTGGCGGTACAGGGCGCTCTTTTGGTGTACATGAAAACAAACAAATGCCAAACAAAACAATTGGCAGCAAATGAAGTTTCGGTTTCATAAACTTATTGTTTTTCAGGGTTATTATCATTAAGTTTTTTATTGTATTTGTTGATGGAATGCACGGCATAAATGACGAAAGCATACAGTAGCAATCCAAGTACGACTCCCATTACTTTGGTGTTGCCTGTCAGGCTCGTCCATAACCAGAAATAATTGAGAATAAAAAGCAAAACTCCCCATAAAAGGAGTATTCCGACAGTTCGCAATACAGCACCGGTGCCTGCAGGTTTTATTTCTCCTTTTGTGACTTTTCTCAAGATAGCAAAGGTTGGAATAAGAGCAACAAGCAGCGACACGATGATAACAAACCAGCGTATTCTCTTGCGTTTCATCTCAAGTTCCTGACGCAATTGCATGTCTCCCTCGAAGCGCTTTTGTAGTTTCTGAATACGCTCGTAGTCTTTGCCGCCGTATTGTTTGGCGAGTTCCTCGTAGTATTCATCCATATTGAATGGTTCGTCAGATGCAATCATATCTTCATATTGATTGCCACCGGACTCTATGACAACACTGTCGTATGTTATTTCAGTGGTTTCAGGCGAGGCATAACAAACCTGACTCACTGTCAACGAAACGAAAATAAAAATGATAAATGTAACGGAAAAATCTTTCATTATACTTTTTTGTTATAATTCGCTGCGAAAATACTATAATTTATTAATTTTTGCAAATTGCAGGCAAATAGTTTGCCATAAGATGAAAAAATGCCACTACAAAATGAGACATAAAAACTCTGTAAGATGCTTTTTTTAGGAAAAATGCTATATATATTTGCGTATTATGTTTTTTTGCCTTACCTTTGCACCCGCTTTCGGGAATATGGCTCGGAAGAATATCGCGGAGTAGAGCAGTGGTAGCTCGTCAGGCTCATAACCTGAAGGTCGTAGGTTCGATCCCTACCTCCGCAACTAAACAAAAAAAGAGTGCTTCTTTCAAGCACTCTCTTTTTTCATATTTAGCCTTTAGTCTTTTAACCTATTAGCCAGTTCCCCAATTAGCCTCTTAACCTCTTAGCCTCTTAACCTAATTAAAGGGGGCGAGGTTATCACCTCACCTCCTCCCCCATCAGGCTATAAACCTTGTCGCCGCGGAAGATGAGGATGTTGCCGTCAATAAGTCGCTTTGCAGGCTGACCGTCAGCAACTGTGTTCTCTATGCCCGTGGCAGACGAAGACGAACCCGGGTATGTGACTTGGAGGTAACTGTAGTAGTTGTTGTCTGCCACATAGAACGTCTGAGTAGTAGAAATAAGACTTGATATATAGGTGGCAACATAATTGCCGCTCGAGCCTGTCAGTGATGAATATGGACTTTCAGCAAACAAAGTGTTTAATGAAGGCTCATTGTAAGTGTTTGCCTCTACAACAGCACCTTCCTTGCCGGGGATACTCAGGTAAGTGCCTTGATTCACCTGTGCCCACTTGTCATTACGACCATAGTTGTCAAACTTGGCATTCACGCTAGACGTAGCACCGATACTGAGTTTCACATCCTGCTTCTCGCCGTCAACAGTAGCCTGGGCAACAAGGAAACCGCTGTTGTGCTCTATGTACATGGAAGGAGCACCGTTGGCTTCGCCGAACTCCCATTTGACAGTAACATCATTTGAGGCGTCAAGCAGGTTGTTGGAGTTAGGTCTGAAGTTGGGATGCAGTGTCATGTCGCCGGTAGGAATGACTGACTCGCCTATTGCGTAGAAATGGATATCACTCATATCACTGTCGTCAACCCAGCCTGTCAGTGTGAAGCCGTCATAATAGAGAGTCTTGTTGACAGGAATAGTGAAACTCTCGCCTGCTGCAACATCCGGCACGTAGGGCTCATTGCCGTCAGCATAGTAGTTGTCATTATCGAATGTGATGGTGTACTGCTCATTCGAAAGTTTCTGGAATGCAAAATACGGAGTGTATTGTCCGCAGGTCACCTCCACAATCTGTGTTTCATACATAGTGAAGGTTGCAGAAACGACGTTTTCTGTTGTGTTTTGGTGATAGCAGACACCTGTGTTCTGGTTGAAGTTAGCCTGCGTACCATAATTGTCATCTACAGTGCCTGCGCCGCTGCCGTACTGGCATGTGCCGAGAGTGACCTTGTAGTTACCCGGAGTAACAGGTATCTTGACTTTCAATCCCTCATATCCGTGTTGGCTGCCATTATATCTTGCTGCATACAGATAAGCGTCGTAGCGCGCAGGTGCACCGTATTCTGCAGGGTAATAATCATCTGGGTCTGAACCGCCTAAGATAAGATACTTCTCAGTGCTGTTAGTTTGGTCTGTACCTAACTGTCCGCTTCTCAGGTCAATGGCGAAGTCAGTCGGCTCAATGAAGAAGAGAACAGCTGCAACTGAATCTGTATAAAGGTTACTGCTGGTCATACTTACCGCAGACTGAGCAGGTGCATCCCATGCATTCTCCCAAATGATATACTTGGAATAGTCAGTTCCGTTATAGTTATATATATTCATACCATCTTTATACACACTCCATCCATCACTGCTGATAGTGCCATATAATGCTTTGGCATTATTTATCAGAATAACTATTTTTCCGATGTTGCCTACCGACGAAGTGAAGGTCAGCGTGCCTTCCGCATCATCAAACACAATCCTGTTGTTCATGAATTCGCCATATCCTGTCGTGGATATGGTTGCGGTAATGCCTGCCACGGTATTCTCATACTCTTGATCCACATATTCGTTATGTAGGATACTGACGTATGATAAGTCAGTGCCGCTCCATGTGACAAGAGAAGCGTTTGCAGCGAGTGTGAGTAGCGCTGCGGTGAAAAGTGTAAATGTTTTTCTCATAAGTGTAATGATTTACAAGAGGTTTATACTGTATGTTATTTGTCTGATGCAAGTGCTTTTTGCACCGGTTGTCGCCAGACCCGTGCATATTTCACGATTGCAAAGTTACAACATAATAACATTCCAAACAAAATTATTTCAATAAAAAATCATATTCAGTAAGAAACTCGTGCACAAAACGCACTTTCTGCCATCACCTAACCACTCCACAATCAGCAGTTTGTAGCGATATGATAACTATATCATAACTATAATTTTAGTAGGTGATTAGTAGGTGGTTAGTAGGTGATTAGTACGTGATTAGTAGGTGATTCATATATTATCACCTGTATTCCAAGCGTTTACAAACCGTCCTCCTGTGTTTTTCACGCATTTCACGCATTTCACGCACTACCGTATGTATGCGTATATATGAGGCGGACGGGATAAAATAAGTAAATATGTGGTAATATGTCAAAGCGCCACACGGCAACGGCGACAAAAAGGCGTGCTAAATGTTGTATAACAATAGAATAAAATAAAGTGTGATTTTTTTACGATTTTGTTTGCAGCATATCAAATTTAGTATTACCTTTGCACACGAAACCAGAGGACAAAGGGCGTTGAAGTAAGTCTGTTGATAATCAATAAGGTACAATCAAAATGACTAAGACAGTCTTTTATACTTATGGGAATTACACCTCTTCCTTCCAGACTACATGGGAGCAGAGTGTGC
>CAJOIR010000029.1 GCA_905234685.1 Paludibacteraceae bacterium | reverse complement strand
GGAGATAGTGAACTATATAGCGGAGAACGTGAGGAACAACGTCCGTGACCTTGAAGGCGTTCTGGCATCTCTGTTGGCCTACAGTACGCTGACCAACGTAGATATCGACATGGAGTTGGCAGAGCAAGTTGTAGGCAGGCTGGTACATGTGGCCTCTGCCGACATAACCATGGAAAATATCACCCATGCGGTGTGCGAACACTTCAATGTGCCGGAAAAGATGCTATTCGCATCGACTCGGAAGCGCGAAGTAGCTCAGGCACGTCAGGTGGCGATGTATCTTGCCAAGCAGATGACGGACAAGTCGCTTGTCGAGATAGGGCGTGCTTCATGCGATACACACGGTGAGTGACGAACTGGAGCATGACGCATTCCTTCGCCGCTCGGTGAAACAGATAGAAAACATGATACGGTCATGAGGCCTGCATGGTATTCCGTGTGACGGAGAGCATACAGATGAGAGAAGTGAATAGCACAATAAAGGTATTGTGTTATTTATTTTTTTCACAGTTATTGTATAAATGAGTAAGAATATGTATCTTTGCATGCAAATCTCTGTATTATGGAAAACTATATTGTATCAGCACGAAAGTACCGTCCGATAACGTTTGAGAGCGTAGTAGGTCAGGAGTCAATAACCAAGACTTTGCGCAATGCGATACGCACCAACCACCTGGCACAGGCATATCTGTTCTGCGGTCCCCGCGGTGTGGGCAAGACCACTTGTGCGCGTATTTTTGCCAAGACCATCAACTGTCTGAATCCGACAGCCGAACATGACGCCTGCAACGAATGCGAGTCGTGTGTTGCATTCAATGAGCAGCGTTCGTTCAACATACACGAACTGGACGCGGCTTCAAACAATTCAGTGGATGATATCCGGAGTCTGATAGACCAAGTGCGTATTCCGCCTCAGATTGGCAAGTACTCGGTGTATATCATTGACGAGGTTCACATGTTGTCGAAAGATGCGTTCAACGCATTGCTGAAGACACTTGAAGAGCCTCCATCGTATGCCATATTCATTCTGGCAACGACGGAGAAGCACAAGGTGATACCGACTATATTGTCCCGCTGCCAGATATACGACTTCTCGCGAATCACGATACAGGATATGATTCATCATTTGCAGTATGTGGCTCAGAAAGAAGGCATCAGTGTAACGGAGGAGGCGCTGAATGTAGTGGCACAGAAGGCCGACGGCGGTATGCGCGATGCTTTGTCGATATTCGACCAACTGGTGTCGTTCTGCGGCAATGAGATAAGTTACGAGCAGACGATTGAGGTACTGAACGTGCTTGACACGGAGTATTATTTCCGCACAGTAGATTGCGCTCTTAACCGCGATGTTCAGCAAATGCTGTTGTTGTTCAACAGCGTGTTGAGCAAGGGTTTTGATGCACAGAATTTCGTGTTGGGTCTTGGCAGTCATCTGCGGAATCTGCTTGTAAGCAAAGATGCCGTGACTGTCCGCCTGCTTGAGACATCGGAGAGCATTCGTCAGCATTATGCGGAACAGGCTCAGCGGTGCGACGCCCAGTTTCTTTTCCGCGCATTGAGTCTTGTCAACGAGTGCGACATACAATACCGCGTGGCAAAGAACAAGCGTTTGACGGTAGAGATAATGTTAATACGTTTAAGTCAGCTTTCGGCGTCGGACGAGACGCCGTCGGTCAGTCAGAGGCAGCCGTTAAAAACCATTTCTTCAGTGAAGGGCACTGATGCCCAACAGCCAGTAACACCACAAAAGACCGTAACGCCATCTGCCGTCCAGCCACAACCGGCGCCGGCGCCACAGGCAGTACAGACAGAAACGCCGGTCCGCCGGAACCCGGTGACGACAGGCAATGCACAGCCAAAGAAAGTTCCGACAGGTCGTCCTGTGCGTGTGTCGATCAACAGTGTTGCCGGTCAGCAGAATATCACAGAATCCGTTCCTCAGCCTGAAACAACGACATCCACCCGCAACAAACCGTTTGACAAGCAACAACTGGATGAAGTATGGCTGACTATGCCCAGGGAAGTGGCCACTGACGACCGACAGAAAGCCGTTCTGATGAACGCCTCGCTACAGACGGAGGGGAACAGGATAGTGCTTGTGTTGTCAAACAAGATGCAGGAACAGATAGTGAACAATCTGAAGGCAGGCATCGTAAAGGTTCTGTCGGACAAACTTCAAAATGACAACATACAACTTGATACACAGGTCGATGAACAGGTGACAAAGGAACTGGGCACAGTGAAAGACAGATATCAACACCTGAAATCACTGAATCCTCAGTTAGAGGAGATAAAGGAAGCACTTGATTTACAATTTGACTGATATGCGGAAGAGTTTGTGCATGATACTGGCGTTTCTGACAATGCATGTGATATGCATGGCATCGGAATTTGCGCCATTCTCGTTTGTCCAGTTGTCAGACATACATATCTCGCCGAACAATGACAAGGCTCTAAATGACCTGCGAGAATCGGTAGGTGAAATCAACAGCAACGACAGTATAGCCTTTGTTATAGTATCGGGCGACGTAACAGACGCAGGAGACATAGGGTCTATGCTGCGTGCAAAACGGGTACTCGATTCATTGAGTGTACCTGTGTATGTGACATCCGGTAATCATGAGACCAAATGGTCGGAATCAGGGTGTACTGATTTCGGCAGGGTGTTTGGCTCCGACAAGTTCTGCTTTACGCACAACGGTTGTCTGTTTTTCGGATTCGGGACGGGTCCGATAATAAAGATGGCAGACGGCCATGTGGCACCACAGGATATCAGATGGATAAGTGAAGTTCTTGAACGCAAGGGCAGGGACAGATATGTGTTCCCTGTGACACACTATCCTCTGCAAGACGGAGATGTGGATAACTGGTACGAGGTGACGGACATACTTAGACAATACAATGTTCAGTGTGTGCTTGGCGGTCATTATCACCGTAATATGCTGTTCAGTTGCGACGGCATAGCAGATGTGCTTGTACGCAGCAACCTGCGAGGCAAAGAGACGCATGGCGGCTATACGATAGTGAGTGTGGGCGCGGATTCCATACGCTGGCAGGAAAAGCCTGTAGGCGATGCGGCAAGGCAGTGGCTGTCGCTCCCGTTCGGAGTGAAGAACTATGAATCTCCTGATGAGAGTATCAGACCAGATTTCGGTGTAAACAACGAATATTCATCAGTGCGTGAGAAATGGCAGATACAACTCGGGGCTGAGATATATGCGGCACCTGTGATTTGGAAGAACAGGATATATATTGGTGACGATACGGGTGTGTTCCATTGCCTGAACCTGTGCAACGGCAGACCTCGTTGGCAATACAGAACAGGCGGCAGAATTGTAGGTACCGCAGTGGTAGCGGACGGGCGAGTGGTGTTCGGTTCAACGGACGGAAATATTTATTGTCTGGATGCAAAGCGTGGAACGGAACTATGGAGAATTAAGACAGAGAAGGCTGTTATGGGGTGTGCGGTAGCCGAAGACGGAGTCGTGTATATAGGGGGATCTGACGGTTGCATGAGGGCGATAAACATTGCAGACGGCAGCATGAAATGGACTTTCAGCGGAGTAGGGGGCTATATAGAGACACGACCATGTCTGTATAACGGCATGATATACTTCGGAGCGTGGGACTGCAACATGTATGCTCTTGACAAAGAGAGTGGCAGACTTGTATGGAAATGGAACAACGCACATCCTTCCGACAAGTATTCACCCGCGGCATGTTGGCCAGTGGCGAATGAAGGAAAGTTGTTTTTCACTGCCCCTGACCGCGTGTTTACCTGTCTGAATGCTGCGACGGGTGAGGTGATATGGCGTACAAAGGAACATGTCGTCAGAGAGACGGTAGGCATCAGTGAGGACGGAGGCACGGTGTTCTCACGTTGCATGTGGGACTCGGTTGTGGCTATGGATGTGCATACAGACAAGGCGGTGACGTTGTGGAAGACAGATGCTCACTACGGCTACGACCATAATCCGTCAATGCTGATTGAAAAGGACGGTGTGATTGTGTTCGGAACAAAGAACGGACTGGTGCATGGTATAAGTGCCGATGATGGTAGTATACTATGGCGGCATAAGGTAGGCAACTCTGTGATTAACACAGTATTCATGCTGAAGAAGAACGATATTGTCCTGACTTCTGCCAATGGTACAGTGACGAGAATAAGAGTTAGAAAAGGATAAAGTATCAGGTTTTTATAATGCTATGCTGACAGATTTTCTGCCGACAACCAAAAAGGAACTTGAGTTACGAGGGTGGGATTATGTAGATGTAATCCTGTTTTCGGGTGACGCCTATGTTGACCATCCGTCTTTTGGCGCGGCTGTTATTGGCAGGACGCTTGAGAGCATGGGTTTGCGTGTGGCTATTGTTCCTCAGCCTGACTGGCATGGCGACTATCGTGACTTTCTGAAGTTGGGCAGACCACGACTGTTTTTTGCCATATCGGCAGGGTCGATGGACAGTATGGTAAATCACTATACAGCCAACCGCAGACGAAGGTCAGACGATGCTTACACTCCCGACGGTCGTGCCGGCATGAGACCTGACTATTGTACAATCACCTACTCACATATAATAAAAAAACTCTTTCCTGATGTGCCTCTCGTAATAGGCGGTATTGAAGCGTCAATGCGGCGTCTGACACATTACGACTATTGGTCAGACCGCCTGATGCCGTCAATACTTGTGGATTCAGGAGCCGATGTGTTGATATACGGCATGGGTGAGAAACCAATTAAGGCTGTTGCAGGACACTACAGACAGACAGGAACTGTGCCTCATGATATACCTCAGACGTCCTTTCTGCTGTCGGCTGATGAGTATATGACACATAAAGAGAACTTGTCAGAGGGTGTAATAGAACTTGGCTCGCATGAAGAGTGTTGTCGTGACAAACGTTGTCAGGCGGCAAATTTCAGATGTATAGAGGAACAGTCAAACAGTATACATGCAAAGACGCTGACACAACGTGTGGGAGACAGATGGGTAGTGGTTAACCCGCCATATCCGCCAATGACTACAGAAGAGATAGATGCCTCGTTCGATCTGCCTTATACCCGACTGCCTCATCCTAAATACAAGGGTAAGACTATACCTGCATTCGACATGATCCGGTTTTCGGTATGTATGCACCGTGGCTGTTTTGGAGGTTGCTCTTTCTGCACAATATCTGCACATCAGGGCAAACACGTGGTGTCAAGGAGCAAGGAGTCGATACTGAAAGAAATAGCAAAGATTGCCGAATCGCCTGATTTCAAAGGCTACCTCTCTGACTTGGGCGGACCAAGTGCCAACATGTATGGCATGGAGGGTAAGGATAAGAGTCTCTGTGAAAGGTGCAAACGACCTTCATGCATACAACCTTCAATATGCAAGAATCTCAATGCCGATTTCTCGAAGGTGCTTGACATATACAGGACGGTTGACAGACTGCCGTATATAAAGAAAGCATTCGTGGGAAGTGGCATCAGATATGACCTGATAAGCGAGGAATACATGCGTGAAGTGATACTTCGTCATGTGTCAGGCAGATTGAAAGTGGCCCCGGAACACACCGAATCGTCTGTGCTACGCCTGATGCGCAAGCCTGATTTTGCATTGTTTGAACAGTTCAACCGTTTCTTTGACAAAGTAAACCGGGAGGCTGGACTGAATCAGCAGTTGATACCGTATTTCATATCCTCGCATCCTGGCTGTACAACAGAGGACATGGCATCACTTGCATTTAAGACCAAACGAATGTCTTTCCGTCTGGAGCAAGTTCAGGATTTTACTCCGACACCAATGACGCTTGCGACAGAGATGTATTATACCGGTCTTGATCCATATACCATGAAACCCGTATATGTGGCACGTACAAAAGAGCAGAAACTTGAGCAGAGACAGTTTTTCTTCTGGTACAAGCGAGAGTATGCTACTGCTATAAGAAATAGTTTGAAGAAGATTCATAGAGACGATTTGGCACAAAAATTGTTGTCGAAATACTGAAAATGGACTATAGGATCACTATAGGACCACTGTAGGATTGCTATACACACTCACTGATGATGAAACGCAAATATCATTTCAATCCAGAAACACTTGCTATGGAGCGGGTGGAGCATGGCTTCTTGTATTGGCTGCGTCGTACTGGTACTTCGCTGCTTGCGTCAATTGCTGTGGGTGTGTTGTTCTTCTTTCTGTTCTTCTCTTTCTTCCCTTCTCCGCGTGAGAAGCAGGTTGCTGCAGAGAGAGACGCGTTGCATTCGCAATATGAGATGCTTGAGAGACAGTTAGACCAGATGCAACTGGTACTGATAGACATGCAGCAACGTGATGACAACCTTTACCGCACTTTGTTTCAGGCTGATCCAATACCATTGTCTGTGCGACTTGGGGCAATGAGGCCGATGAGTTGGTATGACTCAATAGCTACTATTACCAATTCACGTCTTGCTGCAGACATAACTTTCCATGCTGACAGATTGGAGAAGGCGTTGTATGTGCAGGCCAAGTCGTATGAGGAGATAATTGAACTGACAAAGCAGCAGAAAGTGCGCATGGAGAATATCCCGGCTATTCAGCCTGTACTTAACAAAGACCTGACCCGTGTGGCTTCTGGCTATGGATGGCGAGTAGATCCTGTCTATCATACACAGAAATTCCATCAAGGAATGGACTTTACATCACCTACTGGTACTGACGTGTATGCCACAGGAAATGCTACTGTTGATTTTGTCGGTTGGAGGCAAGGTTACGGTAACTGCGTAATACTTGACCACGGATTTAATTATCAGACTCTGTATGCACACTTGTCGGCATCGTTGGTGTATGTGGGACAAAAAGTGCATCGTGGCGATGTGATAGCATTGGTAGGTAATACAGGAAAGAGCACAGGACCACATCTTCATTATGAAGTTCATTATAAGGGGCAGGCTGTTGACCCGCGAAACTACTATTTCCAGGATTTGTCACCTGAAGAGTATGACAAGATGGTTCAGATGTCCAACAATTTCGGTCACATGCTGGATTAGATAGATAATGTCTGGCAACCGGATTATTTCTTGACTCACTATATAAAAAAGTAGATGCACATTTGCATGTGTATCTACTTTATTATCAGGATTGCAGATGTAAACTCTGCTGGCTTTAGGGTGTTTATACTTATTTGTACAGGAAGCGTCTGATACTGCGCTTAGGAGTCTTTTCGAATTCCTTGCTGACTAATTCGATCTCGGCTATCTGTGAGTATGGAGGCAACATCGTATTGAGTTTTTTCATGTTCTCTTTCATCAATTGCTCCATAGTCTGTCCTTGCAAGTTATATTTCTCATCAGGGAATACAAGTGCCACCAGACGTCCTTTCCTTCCTACAACCAGTGACTCAACTACTGCAGGCAAATTGTTGATTTTGTCCTCAATCTCTTCGGGGTAGATATTCTGTCCGTTGCTTGTGAGTATCATTGCCTTTGAACGACCGCGAATAAAGAGATGCCCGTCTTTGTCAATGGTGCCAAGGTCGCCTGTATGAAGCCAACCGTCCTTGTCAATAGCAGAAGCAGTGGCTTCAGGGTTTTTGTAGTAACCCATCATCACGTGTTCACCACGGAATAGTATTTCTCCTACTATATTCTCCGGGTCAGGAGAGTCGATTTTCAATTCATTCCGTGTGACACATTTGCCGCAGCAGCCTTGAACCTCGTTGTACCAGTGGTCATAGCATATTAACGGACCTGCCTCTGTCATGCCATAGCCGACAACAAACGGGAATTTAATGCGTCTGAACACACGCTCCACTTCTGCATTTATGGCGGCTCCACCCGTAATGAGCCAAATCAGGTTGCCACCGAATGCCTGCATCAGTTGGTTATAGATTCTCTTTTCCACTATTTTGCGTAGCAGAGGTGTATGCCAGAGGAACTTTACTACAGGCTTCTCAAGAGCGGGGAAGATTTTTGACTTGAATATCTTCTCAAGCACGAGTGGTACTGTAAGTATCATATACGGCTTTGTCTCTGCATATGCTCTTAACAGTACTGAAGGTGATGGAGTCTTGCTTAAGAAATATACGTGGCATCCGCCTGCTACCTGGTATAAGAACTCTATAGTCATTCCGAACATATGCGCGAGAGGCAGCATGCATACTTCGCTCCAACCTGCGTGATTGGGTATTTTCTCCTGTGAGAACTGTACGTTTGCTGATATGTTGCGGTAACTGAGCATCGCACCTTTCGGAGCACTTGTAGTACCGGAAGTGTAGTTGATAATCATCAATTCGTCAAGATTGTCACATGGGAAATGAACATCGTTCTTGTTGTAGCTGTGAGGGTATTTCTTCAAGAATAACTCTTCGCTCTTTTTGTAGGCGTTGCTTTGCTTTTCTGTGCGTGCATAGAGCAGTTCAAAGTCGTTGGTACCAATGACGAGTTGCAGATTAGGCATGTTGTCAATAGATACTTTTTTCCATACAGAGTCACCAGCGAACATGGCTTTAGCATCTGAATGGTTGACGAGACTTTCAATATCAGTACCTACAAAAGCATCCATGATAGATACTATTACTCCTTTATTTGCTGCAATGGAGAGGAATGAAATAGCCCAGTTGGCGCAGTTCTTGGAACAGATGGCAACTTTGTCACCCTTCTTGATGCCAGCGGCATCAAGCATCAGTTGCAGATGTGCCATCTGGGCGGCCATGTCGCCAAAGGTATAGTTGTTCTCTCCATCATAGTCGGTAAGAGCAGGTTCATCCCAGTTTTGAGGAATACGTTCGTTGAAATACTCAAAAAAATGTTTTGTTGCTGATGTCATGATTATTTCTTTTATAAATTATTATGTGTTGAGTTTTGTTATTTGCATGCAAAAATAGTGCAGGATTTTTGTTCCTGCACATCAAATGGTATATTATCACTAAAATAATACTTCTTATGCTGGTTTTTGGGACAAATGTAGTCTTAAATGGGATTAAACCTCAAAATATTTATTTGTATAAGAAGCGTTTAATGCTGCGTTTGGGAGTCTTTTCAAACTCTTTGTCTTGAAGTTCAATTTTGAATATCTGCGAGTACTTAGGCAGTAATTCGTTGAGTTTCTTGAGGTTCTCTTCCATTATCTCTCGTAATGAAGGAGAGAACTCGAGTTCACCCTGCAAATCTGGAAATACCAGAGCCACAAGTTTGCCTTCTCGCTCCACAACAACAGATTCAGCCACAGAAGGCATATTGTTAAGTTTGTCCTCAATCTCTTCCGGGTATATGTTTTGGCCTGCAGAACCGAGAATCATGTTTTTGTTACGGCCTTTGATGAATATGTTCTGTTTCTTGTCAATGAGACCAAGGTCTCCTGTGCGTAGCCAGCCGTCTTCAGTGAAAGTGGCGGCAGTCGTCTCGGGGTTCTTGTAGTAACCTGTCATGACGTGGTCACCGCGTACAAGTATCTCTCCAACTTGTGTGTATGGGTCTTGAGAGTCTATCTTAATCTCCATATATGGCAGAATATGCCCTGCGGAGCGTGCAACGAAGTCCTGTACGTAGCAACCGCCTATGAGAGGGCCACACTCTGTCATGCCATAGCCTACCACAAATGGGAAGTGTATGTCAAGCAGCAGTCTTTCTACGTCTTCATTGACTGCAGCGCCTCCTACAATAAAGTACTTCAGGTTTCCACCGAATGCTTTCATCAGGCGGTTCTTAACCATTTTCCTTACAAAAGGTCCTATACCGAATGGTGCATGCCACAGACTGCGGAAAACTTTCTTGTTAGTTACGGGGAATACCGACCGCTTGCATATCTTCTCAATAACGAGAGGCACTGTAACAATCATGTATGGGTGCACGTCTGCGAATGCCTTTAAAAGTAAAGTTGGGGTGGGGGTCTTCGCTAAGAAATATATATGGCATCCGGCCGACAGAGGGAAAAGAAATTCAGCAAGTTGACCGAATGCATGAGCAAGCGGCAGCATGCTTACAAGTGTATAGCCTGCTTTGGGTGGCAGGAAGGTGTGACCGCTGTATAGGTTGCCTGACAGACTTCTGTATGTCAGCATAACACCCTTGGGTGCACCTGTTGAACCGGAAGTGTAATTTATGAGTAGCAGGTCATCTAAGTTGTCGTCCTTATAGTGTATGTCGGACGACTGCATACCCTGAGGGTATTTCTCTTTGAATGCTGGTTCTATGTCAGCAATGCCTTTTACGATGCACTCTTTATCCTTAATGTATATGACTGTGAAATCTTTTATGCTTACAATAGCTTTCAATTCGGGCATGCTGGCAGCAATCTGTTCGTCCGTCTGTTGGAGATTTTTCCATACATATGGTCCCACCAGCAGTAGTTTGGCATCAGAGTGGTTCACAAGTCCGCGAATGTCGTCTGGTGCAAAGTCCTGCAGTATGCTTACTATCACTCCTCCATAGGCGGCAATTGAGAGATAGGCTGCTGCCCAGTTGCTGCTATTGCGTCCGCATAAGGCAATCTT
Organism: Paludibacteraceae bacterium; assembly: GCA_905234685.1. Lineage (GTDB taxonomy): Bacteria > Bacteroidota > Bacteroidia > Bacteroidales > Paludibacteraceae > Colicola. The sequence continues at coordinate 12,216 of CAJOIR010000029.1, read as the reverse complement.
GTCGCCTTTATTTATACCCAGTTGCTTGAAGAGTAGACCTATGCGCTCCATCTGTTCTGCCAGTTGGCAGAAGGTATACGAAACCTCACCGTTGTAGTCGGTCAGTGCCGGCTTCTCCCACATCTTTGGAAAGATTTCGTTATAGTATGTGAATATATGTTTAAGCATTATTCTTCTGTATTTTAGTTATTTATAAGTTTAGGTTAATGGTATTGTGCTGCAAAATTACATATATTATTTGGAATGCACAAAGAAAAATGTGTTTGCTGCAATGAAAATGATTGTGTATCTTTGCCCCGAAATATTAAGTGTTTATTTGCTCAATCGTAACCCTTATGAAAAAACTATTGTCAGTATTTGTCTTGGTTGTTGCCTTGTTGTCTTGTTCACGTAACGCACATCTTGAATTCAAGGGAATACCCGTCACTGGGTCACTTAAAGACTTCTGTAGTAAACTTGAGGCGAAAGGCTTTGTGTTAGACCCGATGGAGACTACAGCTAATGCTGTTTGTATGGATGGTACTTTAGCAGGTGAGAGCATTAAGGCGTATATCTATTCCACTCCGAAGACCAACACGGTCTATTCTGTAGTCGCAGTCATCAATGTTGACCGTAACGATGGTATCGTAGAAACCATTATTGCTGACGAGTACAAGCAGTGGGACCAACTGACTGACAAATACTTTCATTTGAAGGATATGCTCACCGATAAATACGGTGCTCCTGCCACTTGCACCGAGGTGATGGATCCTGTCTATTGTCAAGGAAACGAACTGACTGCATTGCGTAATGACAAACTGACCTATCGTAGCGATTATAAGACTGACGCAGGCACTATCGCCATTCAGATAGCACAGATGGAGCACTCTCTCTTCTCACGCGATTATCTCGTTGTGCTCTTCTATGACGACACACAGAATTGTGCTTTGCACAACAAGGAAATCGTTGACGATTTATAACTTATTTGCTCATGATATAGTCAAGATATTCGTTGTCTTCACGGAGCTTCTGTTTGATCTCAAAGTATTTGTCAACGTTTTTCTCGCAGCCTATTCCTTCGTAATAATAGTCGGCGAGCATTTCTGCAGAGTCTTCCCAATCGCTGTTGTATGGTGTGGCTGAGGAGTGGTTATAGACATATTCTACTAATTCAAAGGCTTTCTTGAGGTCTTTTTCACAACCTTTGCCCTGCTCGTAATATTTTGCAAGTTTCAGTTTTGCAGAGCGGTCGGTTTCTGCCAGTTTCTTCAAATGCTCAAAAGCTTTTCTGTCTTCACCATGTTCTTCCGCTATCTTCTGCAACTCCTCAATACAATTAGAGTTACCAAGTGCAGCACCCTTGTCCAGATAACTGAGCGCCAGCTGTTCGTCTTCTGCTTGTTTGGTCTTGCGGAAACGCATCATATAAATATAGTATGTCAACCAGCAGGCATTCGGAATGTCTTTGTCCGCAGCGCGTTGAAGCCACGGAAGAGCTTTTTCATTGTCAGGTTCTAAATATACCATTGAGGGCGACGAATACTTGGTCTTTATGCCGTAATAAAGCATAAAGCCGACTATATACATGGCATACGGGTGACCTTTCTCGGCGTATGGTATGGCAGATTGGTATATTGAATTCTGTGTTGTTGCCGCATCGGTGCGCGATAGGTATGATTTCCAATAGTCAAGAGTGTCTTCTGGCACTTCAACTGGTTCTTCCTGTGGATCCTCAGTAGGCAACTTAGCCTCCGGTTGTGGCTTGCCGGCATCGTTGATATACCCGCGAAAGAGTGTGTTCTGTGCCTCTCCAAAACGGTAGAAATACGACTCTTCCTTTGACCTGAGTGCCATATCTGTTGTGAGATATGCCATCTTAACTGCATTGCATACTGTTGTCTCATCATTCTGTTCTTCTTCTGAGAGTTTGCCCATTTCCTCTTTGAGATGTTTGTCAAAAAGTATGACATAATCCTGATCCACGTCAAGCAGTTTCTCTGCAATGTCAAGTGCATCTTCCGCATTAGAAGTTTGCACTGCGAGATAGAGTAGGGCGTGAAGGCTTTCCTTGTCGCCTTCTGCATAGCCTTGCCACAGGGCTTTCATGTAGCCGCTGAGGTCGTTTTTCTTCAGGTAGTCTTCAAATACAGGAGTCATAATGTTTAAGTTTTTGGGTTATAGGTTTACAATGTTACTTAGGGTCATTGGTAAGTTTGGCATACATTTCTGCGTATGCGTAACTGAGAGGCTGGTGGTCAATCTTCACATACTTGTTGCTGTTGAGCATAATCTCTCTCTCTCCGTATTTGAGAAATACTTTGTCATCTTCTGCTCTTTCAAAGGATATTCTATAGAATTTATACCCTGCCATCTCATGCCAGTAACTGCTATTGATTATGTTGTCCACTCTCTGTCCTTCCTGCAGGTCGCTGATGGCAATACTGCCTTCGAAGCATGTGGTGTTGTTGCAGCCGGGGTCACAGGCAGTGACATCTCCTGATATGTGTAGATACTTATAGTTCATAGAGTTAATCATTAAACTTTCACCATTTCAAAACGAGTGCATATAACACCTGACTTTGTCAAACCGCCTTGCAAGCAGGTCTTCTTTTGTAATAAGGAAGCACAGCATACCGCAGTCATAGAAACGCAGATTCCAGCGGTCTTCCTCATCTATCTGCAAGAGTGATAACAGGTTGCTGTCAGTCTGCTCAAGTATCTCATCGTAATATGGCTTGCCAAACATGCTGAATCCGTCTCTTTCGTCTTCTAAGAGGGCGAAACTTATGCTTTCCGCTTTCAGACCGTATGCCTCGCCGTCTTCATCTGTTATCTCATGTCTGTACAGTCTGCTTGTGTCCTGAGAGTATATCACCTTGAACATGTCTTTGCTCCATTCTCCTATACCGTTGTAGCCGTCTGCTTCTACATCTTCAAAGCCGAGATATGGGTCTATGGCGGCAAAAAACGATAGCAGACCTTCATGAGGCACCAGGTTCTCGGTGTCGTATGGCGCAATATCTGCGCAGTTTATCTGGCAGATGAAGGTCATTGGGTCTGCATATTGCTCCTCGTTGTCGGTGAATATGGTCTCAGGATATAGTGTCTCTTTCGGCAGGTCGGGCATACCCCAGATATGTGTCGAACCTGTCTCTCTCGGAGCAGTGGTGTTCGGGAAAATCAGTTTTATAGCCATGGGAAATTCGCTGTCAGTTATTTCTTCGGCAAAGATACGTAATCATTTGTAAATATGCAAGCATATTGCAAATATCATTTAAGCATTTTGTTTCTGCTCTTCATCAAGCATCAATCCATGCTTCCGATAAGCAGGCATATCATTCCTGCCAGCACAAATCCCAGACATACAGACTTTTGCTTGACATTCTTGTCATGAAGCACCACTGCGCCGTATAGAAACGGTATTATCACTCCGCAGCGCCGGGTTGCTGATATCACGGCTATAAGTGAATTCTCATATGTCAGTGCAAACAGATAGAAGAAGTCTGACAGCACCAGAAACAGCGATATTCCGGCTATCCACCATCGCCACTGTACTGCCTGTCGCTCAGCCATTCCCGAGGTCTTCTTCTCCCTTCTTTGTGATAGCACAAACACCGGTAGCATCAGTAGCGCCTGATAGAATGTGTAATATACTTGCACTGCATTATGGTCTATATGTTGCATTAGATATTTGTCATAAAGTCCTGATGCCGCTCCAAGAAACATGGCGAGAAGCAGCGCCCAGATGTAGGTGTTGTTTCTGAAACTTATACCTTCTTTCTTGCCTATGAATGAGAAGGCGAAAAAGGCAATCAGTATGATGCTGACGCCTGTCCATTGCCACGTGTTCAAGCGTTCACCGAATATCAGCAGTGCGCCCACCAGAGTCCACATCGGACGCGTGGCGTTCACTGGTGATACTATCGTCAGAGGCAGATGTTTGATTGCAATATATGCGAAAAACCACGATGACAGCACCAGCATCGACTTCAGGAGTATCAGAAGGTGCTCATGCATGCTTGCACTCTGCACGTAAAACACCGACTCACTCTGTATGACGCCGCTGATTGACAGAATAAGAAATGGAGCAAGCATTACCGAGGAGCACAATACCGACAGAAACAGCACTCCTGTCACCGAGTTGTCTTTCAGGCTCTGCTTCTTGCTTACGTCATAGCACCCGAGGCATAGCGCCGACAATATGGCAAACACTATCCACATGACAATCCTCTAATCTGATAATTCTCAGACCTTTTATATATCTTTGTATTCCCCGTTTATCTTCAGTGGCTCGATGTGAATGTTCACAAGTGTGCCTTCACCGAACTGTTTCCTTAGCCTCTCTTCAAGCAGTATGCTGTGGTGGTGGGCTTCGTTCAGTGTTATGTCGCCGCGCATACGCACATGCATTTCTATTGAATACACACTCCCCACACGCCTCGTCCTCAGGTGGTGCAACTCGCTCATCTCCCTGTCCGCCAGCACTATGTCTTTTATCTGTTTCTCCACCGTCTCTGGCAGACTCTTCTCAAGTAACTCCTGCAGGGCTTCATTTATCAGTTTACCTGCTGTCACTATGATAAATACGCTCACCAGTGCTGCCGCTATCGGGTCAAGTATCGCCCATTTGCCTCCAAGCAGTAGTGCGCCGCCGATGCCTGTTGCTGTGGCTACTGACGATAGTGCGTCTGTTCGGTGATGCCAGGCGTTGGCTTTCAGCGCAGCAGAGTCAACTCTCTTTGCTGTTCGTGCTGTCACCTGATAAATAATCTCTTTCGCTGCGATGCTGATAAGAGCCGCCCACAACGCAATCCGACCTGGGGTCTGAAGCATCTCGCCTCTTGATGCGGCAATAATCTTCTCTATGCCGCCTGCAAGCAGTATGCCGCCTGCCGCAAGCAGAGCGATACCAACTATGGCGGTCGCAAGAGTCTCGTATTTGCCGTGACCGTAATGGTGGTCGTTGTCTGCAGGCCGACTGCTGATTCTGACAAAGACTATCACTATCACATCTGTCAGCAAGTCACTTAGCGAGTGTACGGCATCAGCTATCATTGCTGCTGACGCGCCAAGAACTCCTGCAACGAACTTCAGCAGCGTCAGTAGTATGTTCACAACGCTGCCTGCTGCTGTCACTTTGTATATCTCCTTTTCTCTGCTCATCTTTCTGCTTATATATATTACATTTTCTCGCAACAACAACCATGCCAAAATATTTTTTCAACCACTCTTGTACAAACTAAACTCTTTGCATATCTTTGCAACCAACAACACTAACATCATAAACCATTATTATTATGAAAGACTTGAAAGGAACAAAGACCTGGCAAAACCTCATGGAGGCGTTTGCAGGCGAGAGCATGGCACGCAACAAGTACACTTTCTTCGCTTCTAAGGCTAAGAAGGATGGTTATGTGCAGATTAGTAAGATTTTCGAAGAGACCGCTGCCAACGAAAAGGAGCATGCAGAGATTTGGTATAAATACCTTAATGGAGGCAAGGTCAGCGACACTACTGTCAATCTCCTTGATGCTGCCAATGGTGAGAACGCCGAGTGGACTGATATGTATGCCCGCATGGCGGCCGAGGCTCGTGCTGAGGGATTCGACGAGATTGCCGAGCGTTTTGAGCAGGTAGGGGCTATTGAGAAGCACCACGAAGAGCGCTATCGCAAGTTGCTAAAGAATATCAACGATAAGATTGTCTTCTCTCGTGAGGGCGACTGCATTTGGCAGTGTTCAAATTGCGGCCATATCGTTGTCGGCAAACAGGCTCCTGAAGAGTGCCCTGTTTGTCACCATTCTCAGGCATATTTCCAACTCCTTGCTGAGAACTATTGATATTGTTATTACATTATCTATTTATAGTCTATTTACAGTCTCTTTACTGACAACTCCTTGTTGTCACCTTTGTGTAGTATTGTTTCTGTATGGGCGACCCTATGTGGTCGCCCTTTTTCTGCATAATCCTTACCTCTCCACTTTAATCCCTCACCACATCACCTCTTAACCTTTAACCTATTAGCCTCTTAACCATTAGCCTTTTAACCTTTAACCTATTACCCTTAGCCCCTTAACCTTTTCACCTCTTCACTCATATTTTATTGTGTTATTATTTGGCGATTATTGGGTGATTATTGGGTGATTATTGGGTGATTATTGTGTGATTACTTATATTCTAAACTTATTTGACCATGCATTCACTCTGTCTCATCGCATTTTTCACCTGCCTCCCAATCACTCTTCGGCACAGATTTTGTTACGTTCGGATATTGTAACATTTATTATTGAATATATTCTTATGGCAGAGATTAGAGTCAAACTCGCAGACGCGAAGAAAGCGTTGCAGACTTGCAACTTGTTTAAGGACCACCTTGTCATTGTCTTCCCCAATGAGCCTATTTACTGGTTTTTCGACACTGAGGACGAGTTGTATAAGTTCATGGATAGCGTGGAGGAGAATGTCGAACGCAATGGAGGCTATATGATTGACCAGTGGCAGTTCGTTGATGCTGCTCAGAACTTGTATGACGCTCGCTCTCGTGTTTCGCTTTGCTTGGATGATTAGTGTATAGCTGCTACAGATGACATGAAATCAAGACTGTTTCTGCTCTTTTTCCTTGTCTCAACTTACGCTTGCTCTTACTCTCCTTCACAGACCGAGCGTAACATCGCTGTATATGATAGTGTCTCTTCTGCATTACAGGGTGACACTGCATTACCTGTTCAGCAACTCGTAGTTAAGGTCGCTCTCCAGTTGCTTAACACGCCTTATGTCGCTTCTACACTTGAGGCCGAGCCTGAGCAGTTGCAGGTTTTCCTTGACAAGACCGATTGTATTCTCTTTGTTGAACTCTCTGCCTGTATGGCACTTACCCTCAAAGGATTGCGCATCACTCAGGCTGGCGATGGTGAGCATTTCTCGGTCAGACAGACGCCCTCTGTTGTTAAGGCTGAGCCTTCTTATCAACTGCTTTGTGATAACATACGCAACATGCGTTATCGTCTCGGAGTTGTTGACGGCTATGCTTCTCGTATTCACTACACTTCAGAGTGGTTGTTGCAAAATCAGACCAATGGTATTCTTCGCGAGTACACTGCTGACCTTGGCAGGGAGTTTACGCAGCATTTCTCTTATATGTCAGAACACCCGTCAAACTACAGGCAACTCGCAGACAATGCTGCCGAGCTTGCTCGTATTCGACAGATAGAGGAGCATCTCGATGCTCAGAAACCATACTTCTTTATCTCGCAGGAGCAGTTGCACTCACCTGATGTCATTTCTCAGATACAGAGCGGCGATATCATCACTTTCTTGTCGCCGCGTGAAGGTCTTGACCTCGCTCATGTCGCTCTAGCGTATGAATACAACGGAGAGATGCATTTCATTCATGCCTCATATAAGCAGGGTAGAGTCGTTATCGAAGAAAAGACTCTTGCCGACTATGCCGTTAATGGCATCAGAATCTCCCGATTTAACAATATTGAACACTAAACCTTAGACCTCATTACTCCTTGTCATGACGATATCTTTTCATACATTAGGTTGCAAGCTTAACTTTGCCGAGAGTTCTTCTCTCGGCAGGGAGTTGCTTCGTCGTGGGCATAGGCGTGTAGCGCAAGGCGAGGCCGCAGATGTTTGTGTTCTTAACACCTGTAGTGTCACAGAAGCCGCCGATCACAAAGGCAGGCAGGCTATACACCGTCTGCGCAGACAATACCCTGATGCTGTTATTATCGTCACTGGTTGTTATGCACAACTAAAGCCGCATGAGATTCTGACTATGCCTGAAGTCGATTATGTCTTGGGTATGAACGAGAAGTTCTCTATTCCTGACTTTGTTGACCGTCTTGAACAAAAGACGAGTCAACTCTATACCTCCGATATCAGACGTGTGAGACATTTCTCTCCTTCTTATTCAAGCGATGACCGCACACGCTGCTTTCTTAAGATACAGGACGGTTGCGACTACTTCTGCACTTATTGTACTATACCTTATGCTCGTGGCAGAAGTCGTAATGCCGATGTCGCCTCTACTGTTGCTCTTGCAAGACAGGCACTTGACGAAGGGGCAAAAGAACTGGTGCTCACAGGTGTCAACATAGGAGATTTTGGCAAGAGCACTGGCGAGACTTTCATTGACTTCCTTCATGCTCTTGATGCTTTGCAGGGTGACTTTCGCGTAAGAATCTCTTCTTGTGAGCCTAACCTTCTGACCGATGAAATAATAGAGTTTGTTGCTAATAGCAGACATTTCGCTCCTCATTTCCATATTCCGCTTCAGAGTGGCAGCAACGAGGTGCTTCGTATTATGAGGCGACGCTATACGCGCGAGTTGTTCGAGGAGAGAGTTGTGAAAATTAAGTCATTGATGCCTCATGCATTCATAGGAGTTGATTGTATGGTTGGTGTCAGAGGAGAGATTGAGAAGTTTTTTCAGGACTACCTGCAATTCATAGAGAGTCTGCCTGTCAGTCAGTTGCATGTGTTCACATATTCCGAACGCGCTGGCACCAGGATGTTGCAGATGCCGTTGTATGTAGTGCCGCAGAAGGAGCGCAAGCGTCGCAGTGACATCATGCATGCTGTCTCTCAGGAGAAACTGGAGTTGTTCTATCAGCAGCATAAAGGCATGACTGCTACTGTTCTTTGGGAATCAAAGCGTGAAGCAGACATGATGTATGGCTTCACGGAAAACTATATCAAAGTCTCCCGACCATACGACAAATCAAAGGTCAACACATTTGAAGAAATAATCATATAATTATTTGTGTGTTTCAAATAAATGTTGTACTTTTGCACTCGGTAACAGAAAGAAACTCTTTTTGTCTTGCCTGATGATTTATTATTCATCGTCTATCATTAATTTTTCTATCATATTTTATGGCTTACGATAGCAAACGACTCGGGCGCATGACGCTCGAAGAACTTACAGAGCTTGCTAATTCATTCGGTTTGAAAGTTAATAAGAGTATGTCACAACAGACTCTTATTTACGGAATTCTTGATGCTCAGGCTGACCTTAAGGCACAGCAGGTTGAGGAGAAACTCGCTAACCGAGAACCGCGGAAGAAGCAGCGTGTGCATATAACAAAGAAAGCAGAGCGTATCAACTTGGAGCATTTCCGTAATAAAGAGAATGTCTCTGAAGAGACTTTGGTAACAATCAAGGGTGTACCGTACAACACTACGGCAAAAGAGAAGGCCGACACATTGTTTAATGTGCCTGAGGTTGCTCCTGCGGCAGCAACTACTTCTCCACTGACTGACTCTGTCAATCCTGAACCCGTATTGCCACAAAAGAAGAAACGTGGCAGAAAACCAAAGACCGCAACTCCTGTTACGCCTCAACCGTCACCACTCCCCACTGTTACTATACCTACAGTAACTGAAGCACAGTCAGTTGAGACAAAGGATACTCCAGAACCACCTAAGAAAAAACGTGGCAGACCTAAAAAACAACCTGCTGAGGTGGTAGCAACTGAGCCTCAAATTGATAACCATTCACAAGGCAATATAGTTTCATCGGCAGAGCCTGCAAACGGACAAGTGGCAGAAATCCCGCAACCTGCTGAAACTCTGCCTAAGAAACGTGAACAATATGATTTTGGTGACAATATTCGCGGTATAGGTACTCTTGAACTGCTACCTGACGGATTTGGGTTCTTGCGTAGTGCTGACTATAATTACATATCATCGCCCGATGATATATATGTATCACAGCAGCAAATTAAGCAGTATGGCATGAAAGCAGGTGATACTGTAGAGTGCACAATACGTCCGCCTCGTGATGGTGAAAAGTATTTCCCTATGAGCAAAGTGCTCAAGATTAATGGTTGCTTGCCGGAAAAGGTGCGCGACCGTGTAGCATTTGAGCATCTCACACCTTTGTTCCCTGATCATAAATTCACATTGTGTCAAGGCAAGAATGACCCACTCTCATGTCGTATTATAGACTTGTTTGCACCTATTGGCAAAGGTCAGCGTGGTCTCATTGTCGCTCAACCTAAGACTGGTAAGACTGTTCTCTTGAAAGACATTGCCAATGCTATTGCTGCCAATCATCCAGAGGTATATATGATTGTCTTGCTTATTGATGAACGTCCGGAGGAGGTTACAGATATGGCGCGAAGTGTTAAGGCGGAGGTTATAGCTTCTACATTCGACGAGCCTGCTGAAAACCATGTCAAGATAGCCAATATTGTCCATGAGAAAGCCAAACGTCTCGTAGAGTGTGGTCATGATGTGGTTATTCTGCTTGACTCTATCACGCGACTTGCACGTGCTTATAACACTGTTGCTCCGGCAAGTGGCAAGGTGTTGTCAGGTGGTGTTGAGGCTCAGGCGCTTCACAAGCCTAAACGCTTCTTTGGCGCTGCCCGTAATATTGAGAACGGAGGTTCGCTCACCATTATTGCTACTGCTCTCACTGAAACGGGCAGTAAGATGGATGATGTTATTTTTGAGGAGTTCAAGGGAACCGGAAATATGGAGTTGCAACTTGACAGAAAACTTAGCAACAAACGCGTGTTCCCTGCTGTTGATATTATGGCTTCTTCTACACGCCGTGATGACCTGTTGTTGCCTCAGGAAGTGCTCAACCGCATGTGGATTCTCCGTCGCCATTTGAGCGATATGAATTCTGTTGAAGCTATGGAATTTCTCAAAGAAAGAATGGAGCGCACTGAAGACAATGAAGAATTCCTGCTCTCAATGAATTCTTAGTAAACTTTTGCCTATAAAGTCTTCACTCCTATCAAACGATCTGCTCGTGCACCAAAGGGGTGATAAAAGACGTAAATAGTGTATTCGTTTTGTGTCTGCCAATGACTGCCTTCTGCTGGCATGGCAGACGCTTTTTTTGTCGTTTTGTCGAGTAGCAGATATTGATAGTCATAAGCACCCTGCTTAAGAAACAACGATAGATAGTATGTTTCATGCTCGTTGTCGTATTGCATGCGGTTAGACTGGGTGAAGCAATTGTAAGTAAGGTCGCCTGAAACATAAACCCCGCCTGTAAACCATGGCGATGATGTAGGCAAAAGGAAATGTACCCACATGTAGTCTGCTTCTGTGTCATCATCTTGCACTTTCTCACTATGAATAACATACTGACCGTTAGCATCATATTCTGTTAAATACGGATTCCCGCTTTTTACCTCGTCAGGGTAGAGATATGCATGATATAGAGCATGGTCAAAATATATGCGGTCGACGTTGTTGCCTTTGAAATATACCGATGATATGTCAAAATGACGGTATTCGTTGCCGCCTTCGAATATAAGTTGCTTCTGGTTTATATATCGTAGGCGATGACTCTCAATATAAGTTGGTTTGTCACATAATACTTCATTATCTGTTCTGCCGTTTTGTCTAACAAGAACTTTAATTTCACCTGCAGGATTTACAATGTTCATGTCTCCAAACTGCACATCTATGTCAAGCTGTTGGTATTTGCCGGAGAACTCGATGTCTGTATTGCCTCTAATGTTGCATGAAACCTCGGATATAGGCTCGGCAACGGAGAAACATACGTATGCAACTGCATTTTCTTGGTCACCGTCTTCATAAATTTTTATAGCATAGTTGCCGCTTGCTGTCAGTGTCATGTCTTCATTAGGAAAAACAAACGAATAGTGGGTGTAGAGTTGTGTCGTATTCAATGACTGGGCATAATCCGTAATGTCTTGAGTCGTGAAACCTGAAATATATTCGCTTGTGTGCAAATTGCTTTGAGTGCGATTGGCATTCAAATGAAGAATGGTGTATGTGTAGTTATGTGTGTTATGACTAAGCTCATCAAACGAAATCTCCAATTGCTCATAACTGCCTAATGTTAGAAATGGACGTTCAATGTTATCGTTGTCGGCATATTTCACACGTAATGTGCGTATATTATCGGATAATACACATGTCTCGTATTGTAATATATTAGCCGCAGAAACTGCTATAGAAATGACACTGACAATGCACATTATCAATACACGTCTTGTATGTAATTTGTTAGTCATTTTAACTATTGTTTTGCAACTGCAAATATACAAAAAAAATGCCAAATACATAATATGAATTGTATGTAATGAAATTTATTACTATCTTTGCAAACAATTTTTATTGCATATTCTGCATTTTATGGTGATGACAGATGAGTGATTATTCCTCTATACTTTTGGAAAATGCGGTGAAGCAGTTCGCCTCTTTGCCTGGACTTGGCAGAAAAACTGCCTTGCGGCTTGT
>CAJOIR010000028.1 GCA_905234685.1 Paludibacteraceae bacterium | reverse complement strand
CGGAGTCATGTTCGAGTTGCCTGTTCTGGCGTATATTCTTGCAAAGATGGGTGTACTCAGGGCAGACGCTCTGCGCAAGTATCGCAAGCATGCGTTTGTAGGTATATGTATTCTTGCGGCTGTGATTACCCCCACAGGCGATGCGGTAACGCTGATGATAGTCACATTGCCTGTTTATCTACTGTATGAGTTGAGTATCGCTGTTGTGGGGCGAGTGGAAAAGAAACGGCGTCAGAACGACTCTGTGTGAACAAAGCAGTCGCTCAGGCATGATAGTTCGTCCTCGTGTATCTCTCTCTTGAAGAGTCCGAACACTGACGCTCCGCTGCCTGACATGCTTGCATATGATGCCCCCATTCCGTACAACCTGTTTTTTATCGTATGTTCAAAGTCGTTGCACAGTCTGTCTCTCCATTCCTCAACAGGCAGGCGTATGATGTCTTTTATTCCGGTCTCAGGCATTCTGGCTGTTATGCCTCTGTATGCTTCTTTTGTTGACACGTGAATGTCAGGTTTGACAAGAAGCAGTGTGTAACCTTTGAGACTTATATCCACTGAGGTAAGTATGTTGCCTATTCCTTCGGCATAGCATGCTCTGTTCTCTATGAAGAATGCGCAGTCTGCACCCAAATGACTGACTGCGTTCTTCAGTTCTTCTTTGCTCAGGTTCAAGTGATACAGTTCGTTTATCGCCATTGCCGTATGAGCAGCATCGCTACTGCCTCCTCCAAGACCTGCGCCAAAAGGTATGTTCTTCTTGAAACGTATGTCGAACCCTCCGGTGTTGTACAGTCTCTGGAAAAGTCTGCATGTCTTTACAATCAGGTTGTCTTCATCTTCGCAGTCAAGCGCTATGCCGCCTGTGGTAGTGAAGGTGATGTCGGTTGTGTCAGGTCTTGCATCTATCTCCAGTTCATCGCGCAGGTTAATGGGGTAGAACACGGTTTGCAGGTTATGATAGCCGTCAGGTCGGCGGCTTACTATGTTAAGACCAAGATTGATTTTGGCATTGGGACGAATCAGCATAGTACAGTTGCTTTTGTTTGATGCATGTATGGTGGGTAGTCGTGGTATCGGCAAAAGCATGCATCGCTACCCATCGCTACCCGTTGACCGCAAAGATACAACAAAAGATAGAATACTTGTTCTTTCCGATGCAAATCACTGCATATATTTCATATACAATGGCTGAAATATAAGATAGAAGAAAAAATATTTGCGAGTTTCATTTATTATCCGTAACTTTGCACGATATTATGCGATATTGTGTACAGCGCAATGTGTGAAGATGATGTTAAGAATATGATTCCTGAGCCGAGTCTGCGTCGTTTGCCGTGGTATCTGGCGTACGCCCGTCTGAGTCAGCGTAATGGAGAGGCGGTACTTTCCTCTACGCAGATAGCGCGTGGAGTGGGGGTGGAGGCTTCTGTTGTTGCCAAGGATCTGTCGTATGTCGCTGTTACCGGCAGAACGCGTGTAGGATATGACATAGGTGAACTTGTGATGTATCTTGAGGATTTTCTGGGTTTTAGCACGCAGCATAAGGCGTTTCTGTTCGGTGTAGGCAAACTCGGTGGAGCATTGCTTCAGGACAGGGGCTTGGAACAGTTCGGACTTGACATAGTGGCTGGGTTTGACTCAAAATACGAGTTGTCGGGTACGAGTATCAACCATACTCCGATACATCATATAAGCCGTTTTGACGAGTTACAGCAACTGATGCATGTTGAGATAGGTGTGCTTACGGTGCCTGTAGATGTGGCTCAATCGGTGGCAGAGATGCTGGTGGATAACGGCATAAGGGCAATATGGAACTTTACACCGGTCAGAATACAGGTGCCCGACAATGTGGTTGTACAGAATACGAGCATTTACGCACATCTGGCACTTATGTACAACCGAATGTCATAAGACAATATGCCGATGCGCTGATATGGTTATGAAGATTGTGGGATTGACATATATTGACGGCAGAAGTCAGTTGTATTTGAAACCTGACACTGCATTGCTGGTGAACAGAAAACCTTTCTTTCTCCCGCATTTCACTGAGAACATATCGGCGAGGCCGTGTCTCTTGGTGAAAATAAGCAGAATGGGGCGTTGTATATCGTCAAGATTCGCAGAGAGATATTATTCCGAGTATGCTCTTGGAATCAACTTTATAGCGGAGGATATGTTGCATGAGGGCGGAGTTGACGGAGTGACACGTGCGGTGGCATTTGACAACTCGATGGCAGTGGGAGGTTTTGTTGAAGGTGATATACATGAGTCTGAGTGGAGCATAAATGGTATGAAACTGCCTTTTGGCGGAGTAATTGAGGATGTCAGTTCGGCAGTCGAACGAGTGAGTGGTTATGTAACATTACGTACAGGCGACATGGTTGCAGTAGATTTCAGTTGCACGCCTGTACAGGTGAAGAGAGAAGATGTTGTTGTGGCAAGTGCGGGGGGAGAAGAATTGCTGTATTGCAAGATTAAATGATTGTCTTTGAATCTCTTGAAAAGATATAATGACTATGAAGAGAATAGTATTGATATTGTTTGCTGTAGTTGGCACTTTTGTTCTGACGAATGCCGGTACACACAGTTTTGCCGACAAGTCGGTTCTGTCTGGCGGGTAACTTTGTCAAGATTCGCGTCTCTCAAACAGGCGTGTACAAACTTACATATTCCGAACTTCAGAACATGGGGCTTAAACCTGAGGCTGTGCGTGTATACGGTCATGGCGGAGCAATGATGGTTCAGTCGTTCCTTCAGTCTCATATCGATGACCTTCCTGCGGTACCGTTTTATATGTACAAAGGTGCTGATGGAGTATTCAACAAAGGTGATTACATCTTGTTTTATGCTCAGGCTGCCGTGTCGTGGCAATATACCGGAATACGTTTTTCTCATACGCAGAACCCATACAGCGATTACGGCTACTATTTCCTGAGTGATAATGCAGGAAAGCAGATTCTGCTTGACAGGAATGAGGCAGCTATTGATACCGTAGGTTGTGCACATGTTACAACCTTCGTGGATTATCAACTTCATGAGCGTGACAGTCTTAATCTTGTTGACCTTACGGGTTCGGCGGGAGGCGGAAAAGAATGGTATGGTGAGACTTTCTCCAATGGCACCACTCTTAAAGTCCCGTACACATTCTCCAATATTGTACCCGGCAAACAAATGTATTGCTATATTGCCGTTGCCGCTACATCTTCCACCGAGTCGTTCTTTACATACGGAATCGGTGAAAATACAAACAAACTGCGTGTGGCACAGAAGCCTGGTGAGGCCTATGCAATGGCATCCACATCATCGGGCGGGTATCGAATAGCGGCTGGTGACAATGACAAACAGACTTTGACCTTGTCTTACGCATCGGAGGCGAATGGTGCTATAGGCTATCTGAATTATATTGAACTTGCTGCAGACCGGTACCTGAAAATGACAGGCGGTGTTTTGTATGTGCGCAACACCGAGTATTACAAGAAGTCCGTTCAGACCGTATTCCATGTAACCGGTGCAAAACAAGAAACTCAGGTGTGGAATGTGACGAAACGTGACAGTATATGTTCTGTCCCCGCTCATTATGCAGACGGAGAGTTGATTTTCAAGGCAGACAACGATGTTGTTCAGGAGTTTGTTGTTATCACTCCTTCTGAATATGCAGGGTTGAAGATATCTCCTGTCTCAAAATCCGCTGATTACAAGAAAGTGCCTGAGCAGAATCTGCACGGACTGCATGATATTGATATGGTCATCCTCACTCATGAACTGTTCCTTGAGCCTTCACGGAGATTGGCTGAAGAACATAAACGCAAGGATGGTTATACAGTGGCTATAGTCACCGACGAACAGGTGTATAACGAGTTCTCATCGGGTACACCCGATGCCACTGCATATCGTATGTTCATGAAGATGCTTTACGACCGTGCACTTGACTCCGAAGGGTCAGAGCATGCTCCAAGGTTCCTGCTTCTGGTAGGTGACGGCTCTTACGACAACCGTAAGCGTACACTCGCTTCTGCAACACCTGTCTTACTAACCTATCAGGCCAACAATTCCGTAAATGAAGTGGAGGCTTACTCGAGCGATGACTATTTCGGTTTCCTCAAGGATGCTTCGGGCACTCGTGAGTCTGCCGACTCTTCCATGATAGCTATCGGGCGTCTGCCGGTACGCGACTTGGAACAGGCTAATCAGGTTATAGACAAGATAATCCGTTATATGGAGAATCCTACCCGTGGCAAATGGAAAACACAGACCTGTTTCCTTTCCGATGACGGTGACCATGGTATGCATATGCGCTCGTCAGATACTGCGGCACAGATTGTTCGCAAACTTGACCAGGATGTCATTATCAACAAACTCCACCTTGATGCCTATCAGCAAGAGACACGTGCTTCCGGCGAGTCTTATCCAATTGTGAAAAGTCGTCTTGACAACCTTCTGCAGAACGGCGTGATGTTCTTCGACTATTGCGGACATGCCGGTCATAACAATATAACAAGCGAACAGATGCTTACCAGTCGTGAAATACGTCAGATGAGCAACCAGAACCAAGGCTTTTGGATGCTTGCCACATGCAACTTTGCAGCCTTTGATGCAAGTATCACATCTGCCGCTGAAGAGGCTATACTTAACCCCAACGGAGGTGCTGTAGGTCTGCTTGCCGCATGCCGTACTGTGTTTGCAGAGCATAACGAACACT
Organism: Paludibacteraceae bacterium; assembly: GCA_905234685.1. Taxonomy (GTDB): domain Bacteria; phylum Bacteroidota; class Bacteroidia; order Bacteroidales; family Paludibacteraceae; genus Colicola. Next base: position 25,386 of record CAJOIR010000028.1, on the reverse strand, counting down.
TGAACAACTATGTATGCGAGCAGATTGTAATCAAAGATTCGCTTGGCAGATATGTCAACACTATTGGAGAAGCTGTACAGAAAGCCAAACACGAAACTACTGCAAGGCTTAAAGGCGACAAGAACAAGTTGTGCTATATACTTCTTGGTGACCCTGCCTTAAGACTCAACTATGCAGACGAATATGTTATCGCTACAAGTGCGATGGCTGATACACTGAAGGCGCTTTCCGTACAGAAGATTGAAGGTTTTATCCGGACTCACGAAGGAGACACTGCTACAGACTTCAACGGAAAGGTTCAGGTGTCTGTCTATGACAAACAGCAGCAACTTGTCACTCTTGACAACGATGAGACAGATGAGAAGAAGAAGTCACGCGTCAAATTCTATGACTTCCCCAATCTGCTTTTCAGCGGTGAGGCACAGGTCAAAGACGGTAAGTTCGACTTCGAGTTCATGGTGCCAAAGGATATCAAGTATAACTTTGGCAACGGCAGAATCACTTACTATGCTTACGATACCATTTCAGGCGCAGAGGCATCAGGTCATTATGAAGAGATGATAATAGGTGGCAGTACGGATATTGAGGTGGTGGATACTGTTGGTCCTGAGTTGCATCTGTATATTAACAACAAGCATTTCATCAATGGTGGCCAGACTAATGAATCCCCGCATTTCTATGCAGACATAAAGGATGAGAATGGTATTAACACCATCGGCAACGGCATAGGTCACGACTTGCTGCTTATCATCGACAACGATGCCAAACAGACGTTTATTCTTAACGACAACTTCACAGCCAAGTCTGGCAGTTATCAGGAAGGCAGAGTGTCATACAAGATGTCCGAAATGGAGGAAGGAATGCACTCTGTGATGTTCCGTGCATGGGATTTGCTTAACAACAGCAGCACGTCCACTCTAGACTTTGAGGTTGTCAAAGGACTCACACCGGAGATATATTCTCTGATGCTTTATCCTAATCCTGTACCGTCTAACGGAGTCTTGAATGTTGTTATTGACCACGACCGTCCCGATGCCGCACTTGAGACAGACATGTATATATTCAACATGTCGGGTCACATGGTTTATGCACATTCGCAGATTGGTGCTGACAACATTCAACTCAGTCCTGCTGCTATGAATCTCACTTCGGGAGTATATTTCTTCCGTGTACTTATCAAGACTCCGGACAGTGAGTATAACTCTAAAACAGGCAAGATTATTGTGCTGAACTAAAACGATTTTGTATAGAATAACCATATTATCATAAAATATTGAACTAAAAACAGATGCCTATGAAGAATCTTTCTTGAATTTGAATGACTTGAATTTTTAAGAATAGATATAAATAAGAATACAAACAACAAACATAAAACATAAAATGAAAAAAGTAATTTTAAGCGTAATCGCATTTGCACTTGTCGCAGTAACGGCAATTGCGCAAGAGTCAATGAATCCGATTATTACTGCAATGCCTTCGTTGAGTATTGCACCTGATGCCCGCTCCGGAGGTATGGGTGATGTCGGTGTTGCTACACAGGCTGACTTGAACTCCCAACACTGGAACCCTGCCAAATATGCTTTCATGGAGAGTCATGGCGGTATCACAGCAAACTATACGCCTTGGTTGCGTAAGATTGTTAACGATATCGACCTTGCCTACCTCGCAGGATATTACAAATGGGATGATGTACAAGGCATTTCTGCTTCATTCACTTATTTTTCTCTCGGTAAGGTTGATTTGACCAACGATGCCGGTCAGTTCTTCCAGGAGGCGAGACCCAATGAATGGGCAATAGATGTTGCATACTCCAGAAAACTGCATGAGTATGTGTCTATGGCAGTGGCTCTGCGTTTCCTTTATAGCGACCTTAACAATGGCACCAATTCTTCTACTATTGATGCAACCGAGCGCTATGCTGCATGGACTATGGCTGCTGACGTTGCTCTCTATTATCGTCAGCCCATTCAGCTCAGCATGGGTATGAGTTACTTTGCATTGGGCCTCAATATCTCCAACCTTGGTGGTAAGATGACATATGACAAGGTCACAAAGAATTTCATACCGGCTAACCTTCGTATTGGTGTAGGTTACGAATTGCCCTTCGACAAGTACAATTCTCTTACTTTCAATTTTGAGATTAACAGAGTCATGGTGCCTACCAGAAAGTCGAAGTTCGCAGTTGATCCCGATGGCAACACGGTTGACCCCTCCGACCCGCAATACCAGACTCTCACTCGTGACTGGTATTCCGAACTTCCTTCTATGAAAGGTTTGTTCCAGTCGTTTGCTGATGCCCCGGGTGGCGTGAAAGAGGAGTTCCAGGAACTGCAGTTTGGTGCTGGTCTTGAGTATTCTTATGACAAGAAGTTCTTTGCTCGTGTCGGATATGCGTATGAAAACAAATGGAAAGGCAACCGTCGTTATGTTACTTTCGGTGCCGGATTTCATTTGAGCATATTCTCGCTTGATGCTGCTTATGTGCTCTCTACCAACAAGACCAACCCTCTTGACGGAACTCTGCGTTTCACTCTCGGATTCGATCTTGCCGGCATCAAGGATTTGGTTAACAACCGCAAATAATTCTTTGCATTGATAACTCTGTATTGTCAATTTCTGATTGTCCGCTCGCATGTCTTTCCGTGTAGGTTTCGGATATGATGTACATCAGTTTGCCCCTAACCGTAAACTATGGTTAGGGGGCATTCTTGTGCCTTCTGAGCAAGGGCTTGATGGACACTCTGATGCTGATGTGCTAATCCATGCTCTCTGCGATGCATTGCTGGGGGCAGCTCACATGCGCGATATAGGCTTTCATTTTCCTCCTGTGGAAGGGAATGAGTTTCAGGATATAGACAGTAAAGTTCTGCTTGCTAAGACTATGCAGATGCTGCGTGACGCCGGCTATGAACTTGGTAACGCCGATTGTACTGTTTGTGCCCAGACTCCGCGCTTGAGTCCGTATATTGAACAGATGCAGCAATGCCTGGCTCAGGTGATGAATACCGATGCTGACAATGTGTCTGTCAAGGCTACCACCACCGAGCATCTCGGCTTTGTCGGCAGGAAAGAGGGTATATCTGCCTATGCTGTAGTGCTGATATATAAGAAGTCGGAATGAAAAGACTCTTGTTGATAGCGTTTCTCGGCTGTATGTCGTTCTGCATGATGTGTGCTCAACTGCCTGTAGGTCAGTTGTTCCTGTCTATGCCCGACAGCTTATGTCCGATGCTTGACATGCGGCAGCGTGTTGTGTTGCTTGAATATGTCAATCAGCAGTTGCAGGATTCTGTTGTCAACATATATGGAGGTCAGTCCCGCGTTTTGGCAAAGACTGATAATTACATCTGTCTTGAGGCGGCGGAGGGTGTCACTATGGAAATACTTGCTGACACATCTTCTTTTATCCTCATTCAAACCGCTTGCGCTCCTGTATGTTCCTCTATCGTAAAAAGATACATAGCCAACTGGCTCTTCATGGAGGAACTCAGACCTGACCATGAGACTGACTTCATGAAAGCGGTTGTAGTTGATGGTCGTATCGTCTGGTCGGATGAGACACCTTTGCTTCTTGACGATGAAGAAAAGAAACATTATCAAACTCCTTGATATCATAACTTATTAATTTGTTAGCATTCTAATGCTCCTGCCTGTATATCTGATTGGCTATATGGGTGCCGGTAAGACCACTGTCGGTCGCCTTCTGGCGCAGAAACTCGGTTGGCATTTCGTTGACCTTGATGACGCCTTCGCAGAGATTAACGGTCTGACAACTGCCGACTGCATACGTCGTTATGGTGTCGAGGCATTCCGTCGTCTGGAGAAGGACTGTGTGGAGAAACTCTCAGAACTGCCTATCGAGAAGGTCATTTATGCCACAGGTGGAGGTTACCCTTGTTGGGAGGACAACATGGATTGTTTGCTTGAGTTGGGCACATCCATATATCTGCGTTGGCGCCCTGAGCATCTCGCTCACCGCATTGAACTTTCCGGTGTTGACAAGCGACCCATATTGCAGCAGAAACACGGAGAAAACCTGCTCAGGTTTGTAGAATGGCAGATGTCGGGTAGGGAGGAGTATTATTCTCGTGCCAACTATATCGTTGACGCCCCTCTCGGTGAATATGGCGAATCGGCTGACGAGGAGATTGCTGAATATCTTTATAATCTGATAACTAACAACTAATCATTCTACATCAATACTATGTCAATCAATCAGATTCAAGACGAGATAATTGATGAATTCAGTGCTTTTGACGACTGGATGGATCGCTATTCGCTCCTAATTGATATGGGAAGTCAGTTGGAGCATTTCCCTGAGGAGGACAGGACTGAGCAGAATCTTATTGACGGCTGCCAGAGCAAAGTGTGGTTCACTGCGCAGTTAATCGATGGACTTGTCACCTATCGTGGCGATTCCGATGCGCTTCTTGTCAAGGGCATTGTTGCGCTTCTTATCCGCGTTCTCAGCAACCATACACCTGACGAAATCGTTGCATCAGACTTGTATTTCATTGACAGGATTAATCTTAGAGAGCACCTTTCGCCTACGCGCAGCAACGGACTGGTGGCAATGCTCAAGCAGATGCGCCTTTATGCTCTTGCTTTTCAAGCAAAACTTGGCAGATAACAGTTGCATGTAAAGGTTCACATATAATGAAAGCCGCGAGATTAGCAATAATCTCGCGGTTTTCTTCATTGTGTCTTTTTTGTATCCCCCGAGGGCTCGTATAGCGAAGCAGATCGTTCGAGGCTGTGCCGAGAAAAGACCCCGAGACCTTGGTCGTGGGTGAGAGTCCAAAATAAAAGGTGCTGAGTTTTCAGCACCTTTTGTGTCCTCCGAGGACTCGTACAGCGAAGCAGATCGTTCGAGGCTGTGCCGAGAAAAGACCCCGAGACCTTGGTCGTGGGTGAGAGTCCAAAATATAAGGTGCTGAGCTTTCAGCACCTTTTGTGTCCTCCGAGGGACTCGAACCCTCGACCCGCTGATTAAGAGTCAGCTGCTCTACCAACTGAGCTAGGAAGACAGATGCCTCTGAGGAAGCTCCACCTCCGTGCCGCAAGGGCACTCTTCCTCAAAAGCGGCTGCAAAGGTACTGCAACTTTTTCAATTGTGCAAGAGACATGGCAAAAAAGTTTATTTTTTTGCAGTCTCATATAAATGCATTATCTTTGCAACAAATATCATGTATCTTGCTTTGACAAGTATAAAACCCTATTTGTATTATGGAATTCAAATACGCACCTATGTTTCAACTCGGCAAGGACGATACCGAGTATTATCTGCTGACCAAGGACTATGTGTCGGTCGGCGAGTTTGAAGGTCACCCCATTCTTAAAATAGAGAAAGAGGGTCTAACGGCGATGGCTAATGCTGCTTTCCGTGATGTCAGTTTTATGTTGCGCCGTTCTCACAATGAGCAGGTTGCAAAGATACTGCGCGACCCGGAGGCAAGCGCCAACGACAAGTACGTGGCTCTTACTTTTCTCCGTAATGCCGAGGTAAGTGCCAAAGGCAAACTCCCTCTGTGTCAGGATACTGGTACTGCTATCATCCATGGCGAGAAAGGACAGCAGGTCTGGACTGGCTACTCCGATGAGGAGGCACTCTCAAAAGGCGTCTTCAAGACTTATACCGAGGAGAATCTGCGTTATTCCCAGAATGCTCCATTGACCATGTATGACGAGGTGAACACCAAGTGCAACCTCCCTGCGCAGATTGACATCGAGGCCGCCGAAGGCATGGAATACCGCTTCCTTTGTGTGACCAAGGGTGGTGGTTCGGCCAACAAGACATACCTCTATCAGGAGACCAAGGCGCGTATCCAGAATCCCGGAACTCTCGTGCCTTTCCTCGTTGAAAAGATGAAGACTCTTGGTACTGCAGCATGTCCTCCTTACCACATTGCATTTGTTATCGGAGGCACTTCGGCGGAGAAGAACCTGCTCACCGTCAAACTCGCGTCCACCCACTACTATGACTCGCTCCCTACTTCTGGCGATGAGACAGGTCGCGCTTTCCGTGATATAGAACTTGAGGAGCAACTCCTTAAAGAGGCATATAAGATTGGTCTCGGTGCTCAGTTCGGTGGTAAATACATGGCTCACGATATTCGTGTTGTGCGTCTGCCGAGGCATGGCGCAAGTTGTCCTATTGGTCTGGGAGTAAGCTGTTCTGCCGACCGTAATATCAAGTGCAAAATCAACCGTGACGGCATCTGGATTGAGCGCATGGATGACAAGCCTTACGAACTTATTCCTGCCGAACTCCGTCAGGCGGGCGAAGGAGATGCTGTGCGTATTGACCTTAACCAGCCTATGACTGAAGTTTGCAAGATTCTCACCCAATACCCGATTGGTACGCGTCTCAGCCTTAACGGTATTATCATCGTCGGGCGCGACATCGCTCATGCCAAGATTAAGGCGCGTCTGGATGCTGGTGAGCCTATGCCCGAATATCTGAAGAATCACCCGATATACTACGCTGGTCCTGCCAAGACTCCTGCAGGCATGGCTTGTGGTTCTATGGGTCCTACCACCGCAGGTCGTATGGATCCTTATGTGGATGAGTTCCAGGAGCATGGAGGTTCGCTCATAATGCTTGCCAAGGGTAACCGTTCGATTGATGTAACCAATGCCTGCAAGAAGCACGGAGGTTTCTACCTCGGGTCTATAGGAGGACCTGCGGCTATATTGGCGCAGAACAACATCAAGTCTATTGAGTGCGTAGAATATCCTGAACTCGGTATGGAGGCTATCTGGAAGATTCAGGTTGAGGATTTCCCGGCATTCATACTTGTTGATGACAAGGGTAACGACTTCTTCAAGCAACTCCGGCCATGCGAAGGATGCACTATCATCAAATAACATTTCAGGAATGACAGACTGCCATTAAATAGATATGTTCTTTATCTCATTCCTCGTATTGAGACGTGACATTGTCGCGTCTCTTTTTTTGTTTTTGTACGGGATTTGTATGAACTTTACACTCTCATTATTACATCTCTTTTATTGTATTCCGATTTCTTCTGGTGCCCGGAGGAATCTGACTCTTCCAAGGCCGTAAGCATTGAACAGAACATGACTTTCAAACTTCAAACATTCAACCAGTATCTGATTTACGACAAAAATACGACAAAAACACGAAAAAAGGACGAAAAAAGGACGACAAAAGAATCTTGGATCAACGGAACATGAACGGAGGATTACTGAAGGAATAACAAAGCTGTGGAATATTTTTTCTGACTCTTTCGTATTCCGATTATTTGTTGTAACTTTGCCAGTCATTATATATCGCTAATCAAATCACATAACAATATGAATACTACACTTCAAGAACTCACTGACAAGATCTACGCTGAGGGCGTGGAGAAAGGTAAGGCAGAGGCTGCCGCTATTATTGCGGAGGCTGAGCAAAAGGCAAAAGAGATTGTGGCTGCGGCTGAGAAAGAGGCGGCTGCCAAGTTGGCTGATGCAGAGAAACATGCAGCAGAGTTGGACAAGAACACCCGCTCAGAACTGCGTCTGTTTGCCGAGCAGTCTGTCAATGCCATAAAGACGGAGATAGCCAACTTGCTGACCGAGAAGATTGCTTCGGACAATGTCAAAGCCGCTACTGCAGACCCGAAGTTCATGCAGAAGATTATTGCCGGACTTGCAGCAGAACTTGCCAAAGGCGGTGAAGTAGTCATTGAGGCAAAGGATGCTGACGCACTGAAGAAGTACTTTGCAGCCAACTGCAAGGAATTGCTTAATAAAGGCGTTGAGATACGTGAGGTCAAGGGTATCAAGACGGCCTTATCCATTGCTCCTAAGGATGGTGGATACAAACTCGCATTCGGCGACGATGAATTCATCGCTTACTTCAAAGAGTTCCTCCGTCCGCAACTGATTGAACTCCTCTTTTGATTTGAGTTATGGGTTACGAATGTTTAATATCAGGTCTTGAAGACCTCAGGCTTGGTGGGCAGTCTAAGTTGCCTTTCGATAGTCTGCTTGAGCTTCTTCAGGAGCAGATGCCGCCTGACGACTGGAAGTACGTTGAGTTTCTTCGGAAGACGAAGGATGCACCCGACATACTTGCTCTCATGGAGGACGATGCCGTGCTCGACCGTTTCCGCGAGACATCTCTCACAGAGGACGATTTCCGCACTCAGTTGCTTTATGAGCAGGGTATGCATTCCCGCAACAGGTTTGTGAGAGCGTGGTATGAATTCAACCTTAATCTGAATAACGTCCTTGCTGCAGCCGTCTGCCAGAAGCACGGCTATGACCCTGAAAAGGTTATTGTAGGTGACAACGAGGTGGCGCACATCCTTCGCAAGAGTGGGGTGGCGAAGAACCAGAATCTCGCTGTCCTTCTCCCGGAACTCCGTGATATCATCGCAGTAAGCGAGATATCCGACCTTCTTGACCGTGAGCGTCATATCGATGCCCTCCGTTGGCAGTGGTTGGAGCAATATACACTCTTTAGGTATTTTGAGTTGGACAACGTCCTTGCCTATTACTTGCAGTCCGATATCCTCCATCGTTGGGACGACCTAACTCGCGAACAAGGCGAAGCAGTCTTCCGCTCCCTTCTCGCTGACATGAAGAAAGACATACATTTTGATAATTAAAACTAACAAATATATCATGGCTACTACTGGAAAAGTTAAAGGTATCATCGCCAACCTCGTGACTGTAGGTGTGGATGGTCCTGTATCACAAAACGAAATCTGCTATATCCACATCGGAGAGACCCGACTTATGGCAGAAGTAATCAAAGTAACCGGCGACAATGTATTCGTGCAAGTGTTCGAATCCACACGCGGACTCAAGGTGGGTAACCTCGTTGAGTTCACCGGTCACATGCTTGAGGTAACACTAGGACCCGGATTACTCTCGCGCAACTACGACGGTCTGCAGAATGACCTTGACAAACTGACAGGCGTATTCCTCAAGCGAGGCGAATACAACTTCCCGCTCGACGAGGAGAAACTATGGCAGTTCACACCTATTGCCAAGGTGGGTGACAAAGTTGAAGCAGCCGCATGGCTTGGAGAAGTTGACGAAAACCATCAACCACACAAGATTATGGTGCCTTTTGTCTTCAAGGGAGAATACACGGTTAAATCCATTGTTCCTGCCGGAGAGTACAAGATAAACGACACTATTGCTGTGCTGACAGATGCAGAAGGTGCAGAGCACAAAGTGACAATGGTGCAGAAATGGCCTGTTAAGAAAGCTATCACTGCTTACAAGTCCAAACCCCGCCCATTCAAACTCCTTGAGACAGGCGTGCGCACCATAGATACCGCTAACCCGATTGTAGAAGGCGGCACAGGCTTCATTCCCGGACCTTTCGGCACTGGCAAGACCGTTCTCCAGCATGCCATCTCCAAGCAGGCTGAGGCAGATATCGTCATCATAGCAGCCTGCGGTGAGCGTGCAAACGAAGTTGTGGAGACCTTCACTGAGTTCCCTGAACTTGATGACCCGCACACAGGACGCAAACTTATGGAGCGTACCATCATCATTGCCAACACCTCCAACATGCCTGTTGCTTCGCGTGAGGCTTCGGTCTATACATCGATGACTATTGCAGAGTATTACCGCTCTATGGGTTTGAGAGTTCTGCTTATGGCAGACTCCACCTCCCGCTGGGCACAAGCTTTGCGTGAGATGTCGAACCGTATGGAGGAGTTGCCGGGTCAAGACGCTTTCCCGATGGACCTTTCTGCTATCATTGGCGTATTCTACTCTCGCGCTGGATATGTTTATCTAAACAATGGCAAAACAGGTTCTGTAACCTTCCTTGGTACAGTGTCGCCTGCAGGCGGTAACCTGAAAGAGCCTGTGACTGAAGGCACAAAGAAAGCGGCACGCTGCTTCTATGCTCTTGAACAGAATCGTGCTGACCGCAAGCGTTATCCTGCCGTCAATCCTATTGACTCCTATTCCAAGTATCTTGAATATCCTGAGTTTGAGGAGTATATCTCGAAGCGTATCAACAAGGAGTGGATTCCCAAGGTCAACGAGATGAAGACTCTTCTTCAGCGTGGTAAGGAGATACAGGAGCAGATCAACATCCTTGGTGATGACGGAGTGCCGGTTGACTATCATGAGCAGTTCTGGAAATCGGAAGTCATCGACTTCGTTATTCTTCAGCAGGACGCATTCGACAAGATTGATGCCGTATGCCCTCTGGAGCGTCAGGAATACATGCTTGACCTTGTTATGGATATATGCCGTCATGATTACGACTTCGACAATTTTGTGGAGGTCAACGAATATTTCAAGCGTGTCATCAACTTGCTGAAGCAGATGAACTACTCGGAATTCCAGTCGGAGCAGTTTAAGGACTACGAGCAGAAACTTCATGCTCTCCTTGCAGAGAAACAGATAGCCGCGTAAGAACGCAGGTCTATACATTATAAAAAATATCTGGTAACAATATAGCCGTGGTTTCGTACTGCGGCTATATTATACAATCCTGTCAGTCTTAACTATTGATAGTAAAAATGCTGAATGGCAGATAGTGTGGAAAATATCAATGCCTATGATCTTGCCGAGAGGTTTGCGATGCAGACTTCAAGACCTCTTTTTATCACAGGCAAAGCAGGAACAGGCAAGACCACATTCCTAAAGAAACTCCGTGAGCAGTCGCCAAAGACTATGGCAGTAGTAGCACCTACAGGTGTGGCGGCGATAAATGCGGGTGGCATGACTATACACTCGCTGTTCCAACTGCCTGTGCGCACGCTGATTCCGACACCACAATCATACAGACAGATATTCGCAGAACAACGCATGACACAACGCAAGCGTAACATGCTTTACCATCTGGAAATGCTGGTCATTGACGAGATAAGCATGGTGAGGGCGGATGTATTGGATGCTGTTGATGCGGTGTTGAGACGATACAAATACCATCAGAATCTGCCTTTCGGCGGTGTGCAGGTAGTTATGATAGGTGACCTGTTTCAACTCTCTCCTGTGACAAGAGGCGATGACGAAGAAGCACTTAGCAAGTACTATGAAGGTCCGTATTTCTTCCATGCACGGGTAATGAAGCAGTTGCAGCCTGTCTATATTGAACTAGACCATGTGTTCAGGCAGCAAAACGAGCAGTTTGTCCGCCTGCTTAACGAGGTGCGCGAGAACAGACTCACCACAGAGGGTAGGGCAATGCTCAATTCGCGCTACCTGCCTGACTTTAAGAATACAGATTATGACTTTCATATTACCCTTACAACTCACAACCACACTGCCGACACAATTAACGAGCGGGAACTTGCGAGACTGCGAGGCACTGCATACACCTTCAATGCTGAGATTAGCAAAGAATTTCCCGAGAACAACTATCCGACGGATGAGACACTGACGCTGAAAACAGGTGCACGCGTGATGTTTGTCAGAAATGACGACAAAAGCCCACGCAGGTTCTATAACGGCAAGATAGGTCTTGTGGCTGACATCAGCGATGAGACAATCACTGTCAGTTGCGAAGACGGAGAGATAGAAGTGGAGCGCATGGAGTGGAAAAACATACGCTACAGGGAGGATGAGCAGACAGGTGACATCACTGAGGAGGTGCTTGGCACCTTTACGCAATACCCGTTGCGACTGGCATGGGCAGTGACGATACACAAGAGTCAGGGGCTGACTTTCGACCGCGTGATAATAGATGCTGCACACGCCTTTGCTTCCGGACAAGTGTATGTGGCGCTATCGCGCTGCCGTACATTAGATGGTATAGTCCTTTCCACACCATTGCAGCATGTGATGCTGTCGAATGATCCGAGCGTTATTCACTATACGCAGGCTCAACCGACTTTGGACGCAGTCAGTCAGTGCCTTCCGCAGGCACAGACAGAATATGAACTGCAACTCTTCAGTTCGTTGTTCGACTTCCGGCGCCTGTCGTCTTTAGTGGAGCAGATGCGCAGTATGGTGAAAGACGCCGTGTCGTTCAATGACGCCACGATACCTTTTCTTGAAGAGACTGACAAGCGCATAAGTGCATTGCTGCCTGTATCTGAGAAATTCCAAGCACAACTGGCGCGAATTCTGAATTCCGGCAACAGAGCACTGCTACAGCAACGTTTGAAAGCCGCTGCAGAGTATTTTGTGCCGTTATTGAAAGATATGGCGGACTTGGTAGCCTTGCATCCATGCCGAAGCAAGAATAAGGCTGATGCCAACGACTTCGAAACCATGCTTGGTGACATGTTTCTTGTGCTTCATCAGAAGACCAGTCAGATGCAGTCGATAGTGAAGGCGGACTCGCTGTCAGTTGATATTCTGCTTAATGCAAGGAAGAGACTTGTCGTTCAACTGTCGGAAATGAATAGTGTGTTGGAGAAAAAAGAACGGAAAAGCGCAAAGAGAAAAACGAGAAAAAATGGCATAAATGGCGAGGAGACGACAGTCAAAACACTACCTGATGCCGCTTTGCCGGACAGACTTGACGATGCTACCGTTGACGCGATGATACGCGACTATCTTGCTGACGGTACTTTGCACCCTGATTTCCTAAAACTAATCCGAAAAATTCAAAGGAAGAAATGATCCAGTTTTGCTAATTGTAAGATAGCAAATAAGGGAGTGAGTAAGGTGAAGAACGTGACATTTATACTCTTTTATGTGCAATAATGTAACAATTTCTCAGAGGAGTATAAGTGAAGTATAGTATATCCTTGCTTAGGCAATTGTTGCATATAAGAAGATTTTTGTGGTTAAAGGGCATAAAAATGCGTGTTTTGAGGCAAAAACACTGCGAAATCCCATGTTTTTTTATTCAAAAAAGCGAGATTTTTAGTGAAAAACATGGTATTTCATTAAAGAAATATTTATCTAATAAAAAGGCGTGTTATGAGGTTGTGAGTCGAGTTTAAACCTCGCCTCTGCAAGCAAGTCTCTCATGGCGTAATTTTTTATTAGTTTTTACTTGTTTATATGGAATTTCTGTTGTACTTTTGTACGGAGTTTGTGCTTGTCGCAAACATATACCGGAAGATAATAATAATCAACTAAATAATAACAACTTAAATTCATTTTTATTATGAAACCGTCTCATATTGAGCATCTCGGTATAGCAGTTACCTCTCTTGAGGCAACCATACCTTTCTTTGAGTTTTTAACCGGCAGCAAATGCTACTCAATTGAAGAAGTGGCAGACCAGAAAGTGCGCACTGCATTCTTCAAAGTAGGTGAGGTAAAGATAGAACTTCTTGAGCCTACCTGCCCGGAGTCAACCATAGCCAAGTTCATTGAGAAGAACGGCGGTCGTGGCGGCGTACACCACGTGGCATTCAATGTGAAGAATGTTGCAGAGGCATTAGCAGAAGCCGAAGCAGCAGGTCTGCAACTGATTGACAAGGCTCCTCGCAAAGGTGCGGAGAATCTGATGATTGCTTTCCTTCACCCGAAGTCAACTTGCGGAGTGCTGACCGAAATCTGCGAGCAACCGAAATAATTGAAAGTTGATAACTGAAAGTTAAGATTTCATTATGGATACGAATAAAATACAGAAACTCATTGACAATCGCGCCCAGGCACTTGCCGGTGGCGGCGAGGCTGCAGTTGAGAAACATCATGCAAAAGGCAGTTTTACTGCGCGTGAAAGAATAAACATGCTCCTTGACGAAGGCTCGTTCGAGGAGGTTGATATGTTCCTTACTCACCGTTGCACCGACTTCGGCATGGAGAAGAAAATTTTCCTCGGTGACGGTGTGGCATGCGGTAGTGGTACAATAGACGGCCGTCTGGTATTTGTCTTTGCACAGGATGCAACCGTTATCGGCGGTTCTCTGAGCGAGACGATGGCACAGAAGATATGTCATGTGATGGATATGGCTATGAAACTGGGTGCCCCTATCATCGGACTTAACGATTCGGGTGGAGCCCGTATACAGGAAGGTGCATGCGCACTGGCAGGTTATGCTGAGATATTCGAACGTAACATTCTGGCTTCGGGTGTTGTGCCTCAGATATCGGTTATCTTTGGCCCTTGCGCAGGCGGCGCAGTTTACAGTCCGGCACTTACAGACTTCATCATGATGACCGAGCAGAACTCTTATATGTTCATCACAGGTCCGAAGGTGGTAAAGAGTGTTACAGGCGAGGATGTTACAGTTGAGCAATTGGGTGGTGCAAAGATTCATGCCACCAAGTCAGGTGTGACCCATTTCGTTGCTGCAACCGAAGAGGAGGCAGTTCAAGAAATCCGCCGACTCATCAGTTTCATACCTCAAAACAACATGGAGGAGGCTCCTCTGTTTGAGTGCACTGATGACCCTGCACGTATTGATGACGGTTTGAACGAGATAGTTCCTGACGACCCCAACAAGCCTTATAACATGAAGGATATCATCATGACGATTGTTGACAACGGTGACTTCATGGAGGTTCAGAAAGACTATGCAAAGAACATCATCTGCGGTTTCGCCCGTTTCAACGGCAGAAGCACAGGTATCATTGCCAACCAACCAAACTGGCTTGCCGGTGTGCTTGACTGCGATGCTTCACGAAAAGCAGCGCGTTTCGTCCGCTTCTGCGATGCCTTCAACATTCAGATACTTACCCTTGTTGACGTTCCCGGATTCCTCTGTGGAACAGGTCAGGAGTATGCTGGTATAATTGACCATGGTGCAAAACTGATGTTTGCATACGGTGAGGCTACAGTGCCTAAGGTTACCATAACCGTGCGCAAGTCTTACGGAGGTAGCCATATCGTGATGTCATGCAAGCAGTTGCGTGGAGATATGTGCTATGCATGGCCTAATGCAGAGATAGCAGTTATGGGTGCAAGCGGTGCGGTAGGCGTACTTCAGGCTAAGGCAATCAAGGCTATTGAAGACCCTGAAGAGCGCAAGACCTTCATCGCAGAGAAAGAAGAGGAATACAAAGATAAGTTTGCATCACCTTACCAGGCAGCAAACCGCGGCTACATAGACGATGTGATAGAGCCTCGCAACACCCGCGCCCGTATCATACGCGCATTTGAGATGCTGCAGACCAAGCGTCTGACCAACCCGTTAAAGAAACACTCTAATATCCCGTTGTAATTATGACAGTATTGGCAATAACATCACACGTGTGGATGGTGACACTCCTTGGCTTCAGCCTTGTGTTTGTGCTGTTGGTGGTGCTGATATACCTGCTGAAACTATTTGGTTTCATCATGCGTCCGCGCATAAAGGTGGCTAACCCCGCCCAAGTGCCAGAGACCGTAGGTTCACCGCGTACAGAGACATCGGCAAGTATAACGCTGACACGAGAGGCAACCGCCGCTATAGCAATGGCGCTACATCTCTACTACAACGGCATACATGATTCTGAGGGTCCGACCCAAGTGACAATAAAGAAAGTAGAACGCAGATATTCTCCGTGGAACTCGAAACTCTACGGCATGAACAATCTGCACAGGTTTTAACAATATTTATTTGAAGATTTGAATATTTGAAGATTACAAATTGCAGTTAAGTCTTTAGATATATGAGGTTTTCAAATCCAAAATTCTCAAATCAATGAAAGAATTCAAATTTGTTATAGACGGTCATGAATATACAACTGCCGTCAGCGAAACAGGTCAGAATATGGCAGAGGTGACAGTCAATGGCACTACCTTTCAGGTGGAGATAAAGAAGGACGAAGCACCGAAAGCCACGCCAAAGAAGACGGTTACACAAGCTGCACAAGTGGTAAGCAATGCACAGCAGAGTGCAGGTGTTCAGGCAGTGAAGTCGCCGCTCCCAGGCTCGATAGTCAAGGTTAACATAAAGGCAGGCGACAAGGTCAATGTAGGTGACGAACTGCTCACAATGGAGTCGATGAAGATGGAGAACAGCATCAAATCGGAAATTGCAGGTACTGTTAAGGCGGTGCTTGTGGTGGCAGGTCAGAATGTGATGCAGGACGACAAGCTCGTAGAGATAGAGACTGCGGCTTCGGCACCTGCTTCGGTACCCAAGGCCGCTGCACCCAAACCGGAGCCTGCACCACAACCTAAGCCAGTTCCTCAGCCACAACCCGCATCTGCTCCTGCTGACGGAGTGAAAGTTACATCGCCTCTGCCAGGCTCGGTTATCAAAGTTATGGTAACCGTAGGTCAGGCAGTAAAGAAAGGCGACACGCTGCTCACTTTGGAGAGTATGAAGATGGAGAATGCCGTTATGGCAGAGCAAGACGGTGTGGTTAAGCAGATAGCCGTAGTGGCAGGTCAGAATGTGATGCAGGAAGACCTTCTTATGGTGCTTGGATAACCTGACAATTGGCAGAAAACATGAATATAATTCGTAATATTATTTTGGTATTGGCACTTAGTGCAGGTGTGATGACGTATGCACAACAGTCTGACTCCGTGCAGAATGCAGAGCCTGTAGCAGTCGTACTTGATGACAATGTATCAGATGCAGAACCTGTTGCTGCGGAAATCGCTTCTGAGGACAACATCTGGACAGAGGTGACTGACTTCTTCAAGACAATGGGCTTTATGAATGTCACATGGCGTCAGGCATGCATGCTGCTGATTGCTTTCTTCCTTGCATTCCTTGCAATAAAGAAACAATATGAGCCGTTGTTGCTGCTGCCTATAGCCATAGGCATGCTTCTCACCAACCTGCCCGGAGCCAATATGTTCCACAGTGAGATGTGGGCGGCATTTCTTGACCCCGAGAGTCCGTTTTATCACTCCTACGGAGCGGTAATGAAGGAGGGAGGTTTGCTTGACATACTATATATTGGTGTGAAAGCAGGTCTGTATCCTTGCCTTATATTTATAGGTGTGGGTGCGATGACAGACTTCGGCCCTCTGATAGCCAACCCGAAATCGCTCCTGCTTGGTGCTGCTGCGCAGATAGGTATATTCCTTACTTTCCTCTGTGCCAATGTCCTTGGCTTTACTGAGGCGCAGGCAGGTTCGATAGGTATCATCGGTGGCGCTGATGGTCCTACGAGCATCTTCCTTACCTCGAAACTAGCTCCTGAACTGCTGGGTCCTATCGCTATCGCTGCTTATAGTTATATGGCGTTAGTGCCTGTTATTCAGCCGCCAATAATGCGTGCTCTGACAACCAAGAAGGAGCGTGCAATAAAGATGAAGCAGTTGCGTGCAGTGAGCAAGACAGAGAAGATAGTGTTCCCGATAATGGTTACCACCATTGTTGCACTTATTCTTCCTGATGCTGCTCCGCTTATAGGCTGCCTTATGCTGGGTAACCTGATGAAGGAGTGCGGTGTGGTTGACCGTCTGTCGAAGACAGCTCAGAATGAACTGATGAATATAGTTGTCATATTCCTTGGTCTTTCTGTGGGTGCGACTGCTACTGGAGCATCTTTCCTCAACTGGCAGACCATCATGATAATGGTGATGGGTATAGTGGCATTCGGCTGCGGTAGTGCCGGAGGTGTCTTGCTTGCCAAACTGATGAATGTGTTCTCGAAGGAAAAGATAAACCCGCTGATTGGTTCGGCAGGTGTGTCGGCAGTGCCGATGGCGGCACGTGTAAGCCAGCAAGTTGGTCAGGAAGAGAACCCCGGCAACTTCTTGCTGATGCATGCAATGGGTCCGAATGTGGCAGGCGTGATAGGCAGTGCAGTAGCTGCAGGTCTGTTGCTTACTTTTCTCGGTTAAGTAAGGTTTAGATTACTGAGTTATAAGAAAGAAATACGGTTGGCAAACGCCAACCGTATTTCTTATATTGCTTAATTCAGTAAAGCTTAGCTGATTAAGTTTAACTGATTATACTAAACTGATTAACTGCTACTTCTCATTCGGGTTGCCGATTACACCTGCGAAGAGTATAGTGCCGAACTGACGTTCACGTATGAGGAGTACAAATGGTCGGTCGAGGCGCATCACAGGTATTTCAATTGGTTCTATACTTGTCGCATTATAGCCTATAACTGTGACAGCCGCCGCCTCAGTACCCTCTTCGTCAACAGACATATATGTGTCTTGTTTTACGAAGCTGACATAAGTGGGATAGTTGCTGAGTCGGCTGAAGTCAGCTTGTGACGGATTGAACATATCGGTCATACCGAGTGCCTTTAAGTCATCGTTGAGTATCTTGCTGTAGCGTAGGGTAAACTTGGGCATGAAGAAGTTGACATCACGCTTGTTCTGCCAGCGTACGGTGTCGTTAGGTTCATACATTCCGTGTGCTTCATACCATGGCCAAAATGTTGACTCCATTTTGGTAAGGTATTCGCTGTCAAGCCATTCAAGCAGTTGTGTCATTTCGTTGTCGTTAGCAGGAAGGAAGATATCCATGCAGTAAGCGCCACCCATGTAGTCGAGTTCCATTATTTGCATCTTCACCGGAGTGTTCAAGGGTTCGGCATATTTCATCTCTCCTTCTTTATGCATCATGTCAACCACCTGTGTTTGTCCTTTGCTTGACTTGAAATCAGCGTCCTTCGTCTCCGCCTTGTCGAACTTATCTGCCCAA
This sequence comes from Paludibacteraceae bacterium, assembly GCA_905234685.1. GTDB lineage: Bacteria > Bacteroidota > Bacteroidia > Bacteroidales > Paludibacteraceae > Colicola. The sequence goes on along the minus strand of CAJOIR010000028.1, from coordinate 6,952 downwards.
ACTCCTTTGAAGTAGAGAGCATTGGCAAGCATAGCAACACAATTGGCGATTTCTGCGGGTGACACCACTTCTTTTATAAGACCATTGGTGTGTTTGTCTGCCCAGTCGTTGATAAGATTGGCGGTTTGCGGGTCAGTGAAGTCAACATTTTCGACTTGAGCCATGAAATAACGCTTGTTGACTTCGATGAAGTCCTCAATGACGGGAAAACCGTTTTTCAACCACAATGAATTGGCTAGACTTAGATGAGTGCATGTGTCGAGACAGGGTAGAGTGTTGAGCATGAGGTGGTAGTACTCGTTAACCTCCTCGTCAGTCCAATCTGCCATTCCCAGCCCTTCTTTCACCTGTTGCAGTGTCTCACCTGCCGCACTGTTCATGAGCATACCTAACGCCATGCTTGCGCTGAGCGGCGAGATAAGCACGTTTTCATTCCCGGTGTCGGATTTATAAGTTTGGCGCAACAGATTAAGCGAGAAGTCGTTGCTCTGCTTCAGCATTTGTTGCTGTTTGGGTGAAAGCCGTAGTTCGCGAGCAACATCATTGCCGTTGCCGTTACCCCAGTTGTGGTTCTCATAACTCTTTTCGTCAGGGTTTTGAACCTGAACATTGCATGAGCAACATAATGCCGCCATGAGTGTGATTAGGGTGGTCTTTTTCATAATAATGTATTGTTAGTGTTTCTATTCCCGAATGAAAGACACAGAAACGAAATGTTTGAGGGTCGCATTCATTTGACGCTGCAAAGGTAATGTCTTTTCAATAATAAACCTAATGAAGCGTTGAATTTTTTGTATTATTTACAGCGTTCACTGGTATGAATCATAGATAAAATGTATCATGGCGTTAAACATTATTAACATTTGGAGGGTGAAATGTTAACGTCAAAATCAGGGAGATCCTATAGTGATCCTATAGTGATCCTATAGTGGTTTCAGGTTGGTTTGGCATTAAGAATTGGGGTGTAAACTATTAAAAAATGTTAATGAGAAATTGTTTGCAATATTCATAGAAAAGCAGTATTTTTGCCATTGCATAAATGCAGAATACAAGCAATACAAACCAACATATGCTGATATGAAACGTTTAATTCTGTTGTTTTTCTGCCTGCTGACGAGTGCGGTTATGCTGCGAGCAGGCGACGTGAAGATTGACAAAGAGACTTGCACAGTGACCAAGAACGGCAAGACCTACAAACTGTACGGCAAAGTGAAGATAGTGGATAGCTTCGAAGATATCAAGGTGAAGATAGTGACGAGTTTCGAAGATATTGACATACGCATAGTTGACAGTTTCGAGGACAAGTGCGGAAAAGTGAAGATAGTGGATAGTTTCGAGGACGTGAAGGTGAAGATAGTTGACAGTTTCGAAGACATCAAAGTGAAGATTGTAGATTCGTTTGAGGGCGTGAAGAAGTAAGACGGTGTGAAAGCGGGAGTATCATGCGTGGCAGTAGATGCAAAAGGACCAACAAGGACTTTGCGTAAATCAGCCAGACATGATAATTTTGCAGCGGTTTACAATCAAACAAATACGATGTCATTATGAACAAATCAGCACCTGAAATCCTGTCGCTCCGCCGTGATATAGAACACGAGCTGAAACGCCGACTGCGCACACCCTACGACTTCGAGTTCTTTGCCGGAGTCATTTGGGAGAGACTGCGCGAGAACATCTCCCCGACCACTTTGAAGCGCCTGTGGGGCTATCTGGAAGGCGCCGACACAACGCGCCGCTCTACGCTATGTCTGTTGTCGCGTTTCCTCGGTTATGCCGACTGGGAGGATTATATAGAGACTCTGTCGAAGCGTGGCGACACGGAGAGCGACATCTTCTCGGCCGAAGGCATAAGGACTGAAGACCTGCGCGAAGGTGAGGAGATAGAGGTCACATGGCAACCCAACAGGCGTTGCGTTTTCCGACACGAAGGTGGCTTGAAGTTCACTGTCACGGAGTCGGCAAACAGCAAACTGCATGCAGGCGACACGTTTGAGGCTGCGTGCTTCCTCATCGGGCAACCCATGTATCTTGACAACCTGGTACGCGACGGTGAAACGCCAGTATCATATGTGGCAGGCTCACGCTCGGGTCTTGTCAGTGTGAAAATATTGTAACAGTAATGGCAAATAATCCAAACGACAGCAAACCGTTACCTGATGGTGAGAATTTGAAGGAGAGTTCTTCATCGGCATTTGTCGAACCAGGTTCTTTCAGCAAACAGTGGTCGGATATAACCCTGTTGCAGACGCGCTCGCGCAACCTTATATATACGGCAGTGCGCTACGGGAGGCGTTTCCTCTTGAAGGCATTGCGTCCGGAACACGCGGGTCTGACTGAATACCAACAACTGCAGGAGAAGGAATTCCGTCTTGGCATCTCGCTCAACCACCCGAACATAGCGGCAACGTATTCGTACGAAGATGTGCCCGGCATAGGCATTTGTATCGTGCAAGAATATGTTGACGGCGTGACGCTCGGCGAATGGCTTGCTACAGAGCAAACTAACGCCGCTCGCAAGCGCGTGTTCATGCAACTATTGGATGCATTGGAGTATCTGCATGACAGGCAACTGGTGCATCATGATCTGCATCGCGAAAATATCCTCATCACCCGCAACGGCAATAACCTGAAACTCATAGACTTCGGACTGAGCGACACAGATGACTCTGTTGCCCTGCATGACAACGATATGCGCGCAGATATCCGTCGCCTTGCTCCGCTGATGAAACTTCTGTTTCCTCGCCGCTATGCCATCATCCGCCGCCGCTGTGCGTCAGGCAGATATCCGAACATAGCGGCTTTGAGACGCGCTATGCAGATGCGGCAGAAGTGGTTTGTGACATTGCTCATGTTGTTTTTCTTGCTGTCGGGTGTCTCAGGGGTGATGTTGTATCTGTCGTTGAATGATGCTAATACCAGACGCGAACTGACTGAAATGAAACATGCGATTGATAACGGCGTGGATGTAGAAGAAATAAAAGCGGTGTTAGATAGCGTATATCGTCCTGTTTATGACAGTCTGGAACTGCCAGATGCACGCTATCAGGAGATTGCGCGAGCGTATGTAGTGAATTTACCCAAGCCGATGATAGAATATAACCGCATGATAAAACGATATAAAACAGGTTCTATGCAATATGCGGCTTTTTCTGAAGCCTGGATGGCAGTCCTAAGCCAGATAGTCGTCAGTGACCTTACTCCGAGAATCGACTCGTTGCCTAATTTCTCAACAGAAGTTGCGGAAGGTCGCCTGTCAGAGGCTGAGGCGTTACGCCTCAGAGAACTATATCAGGGAATATACAAGCGTCACCATTAGTGTTCACAAAAAATAAACTAACTAGGTCTAACTGGGGAATTGGTTAGAGGTGGCAAAAGTCTCAAAAGTCTCAAAAATCTCAAAAATCTCAAAAATCTCAAAAATCTCAAAAATCTCATGCAAATTTTTATAATTTTTCCGATTATTGTCCACTAGATATAAAAAGACAGACAAAACCCTTTTGAATGATTGAGAAACTGAGTTTGTTATGTCAATAGCTACTCAAACCTTCTTGTAAGCATGCAGATATCTGCGTTATAAGCGTGGGAGTGTTGCTTGTTGCATTGACAGGTGTCCTTAGAACTGACGGCATGGATAAGTGGCATCCATGCTGTTTTTTGTGTAACATGGCAACGCCCGCATGCCAAACACATCTGCAAAAATATGTGATTATAAGAAACTTACGCCATGCTACCTCAAAAAGGACCAACAAGGACTTTTTATATGAGAAAAAATCGCTATATTTTTGCAAGCGAAAATAATATGTATACGGAGAATGTCTGCCGCCGAATATTAAACCGCAGACAAAACTAAAGACAATAGCATTATGACACAACTAAAACTAACAATCACTCAAAAAGAGTATGAGACATTTTTGCAACAATGCAATAAACTTCTGCTTCATTGTACTATGCAGGAAGTTGAAATGCAGAATTATGTAATACAACATCCTTACAACACGGGAAAGGATGTGGTTAACCTATATATGGGAAATATTCAAAAGAAGCATTAACCTTGTTTCTTGATATATTTAAAGGCATTTTGAGTATGCTATATATGAACTAATTAAACATATTATTTACATTTATAAACATTACAATTATGAAAAAGAATCTATTTTTGGTTGCTGCGGTTACATGTATCGCCGTACATCCGTTTAGTGCTAAAGCACAAAAATTGCAAACCTATGAGCGTTCAATGGGGAACATATCATTGCTAGGCATAGCCATAGGTGGTACAGAAAAATATACATATAAGTATGATGATGATGGTGAAATTATTAAGCAAGGCGTTTATTCTTATGATTTTAGTGGAACTATTTTAGATTACAAGGATAAAAAGATAACTGGAACATATAAAGTTTCCGCCAATTATAAAGATGGTAATTTACATGGCTTATATAGTGTGGTCGGAAATTATCATGCACAATATTGGGATTATGGTTGGAAAAATCAAGAAATGAATAGTAAACTTACCGGTGTTTTTTCTAATGGTAAACCTAATGGAACATTTACTATAACTCGAACTGTGGATGAAACTTTGCGTGGTTCGGCAACATTAATGAATGGTAAATATGTTGGAGAATATAACTATATCGGGTATGGAGAAGGGGGCCATGTCTGGAATATGAAAGGTCAGTTTGCTCCAAATGGAAAACTCACAGGGAAATGGGTAATATCAGATATAACAGCAGATTACTCTATTAATCATACTTTTTTGAATGATGTTGTTATTGATGAGGGTAAGCCTGCAATACAAAAAATATCAAGGCAATTGGCTGAAGGAAAAATACCGGAAAAGAAAGTTGAGGATTTGGGATTTGCAATTTTTTATCATGACATTCCGGTTAATTATTTAATTGAATATCTCATGCTTTCATGGGGATATGCAGATGGTCAGAATGAATTCTTTTTTAATAAAATAGAAGGTTGGGATTTTAGTGATTATAAGGAACATAGTTATAAGGAAGTTGTAGAAGTTAATACTTTTACACGAGAGGGTTTTAAATTTATATGTGATTTTTTACGTACAACAGATGGAGGTCTTGCTAAGTATATAGATAGTAATGATGAGAGTGTATTTTGTGACATAAATTATATAAAAGAAGAGAAAGGTCTTAGTCACCTTAAATGTAGTCAAAATTTTGCAATAAAATATGGAACACATCCTGAGATAGCAAAAAAGGATTACTATAATCAAGATATATACTTGACGACTCAACAATTAAATGAATTATCGAATATTCGTGATAGTACTGCTATTGCGAATTGTACAGAAGAATTCTTTTCAGGTTTGTCTGAATATAAAAGAGATAAGAAAAATGCTGAAGAACAGATCACATATTCCATGGCCAACCAAACTCATAATAATGCTGAAGATTACTTGTCATTAGATAAGAACCTTTATGTAAAGATTCTGAATGAACAAGAAGAATCACAAAACTCAGCATATAGATACCGTCTATCCTCTGATGGAAATTATTTGCTAAAAACACATTTTCTTACAGAATCGGTGTCTGCTATTAATATTAATTTTGATAATATAGAAGAATACATTGAGTGGCTTGATAAGCAAAAAATGAGAGCTGATAGTTGTGATATGAGAAAAAATATCATAATAGAAAAAATTGGGGACGTAAAACAGATAAATAATAATAGTTATAAACATACGATATTAAAATTTCTTAATAAAAAGATTTTTAATAGTAGTGATAAGAATTTTATAAATCCGGATATAAAACTAAAAGAGTATTCTGATATATTAATAAAATGTGAAAAAATGTTAGATATCAATGACTCACTTGAACTTAAACGTTCACTATTTAGTAAAAAATTACCCCAAAAAGTATATAAATCATATATCGCCATAGAGAATAAATATACAGATAATAAATATACTGATAATAGTCCATCTTCTATGTTTGGACCGAGATTATTATCTTTTGAACAATATTACAATAACATTAATCAACTTGATGAAATACAAAAAAGTTATATATTATGGATAGACCTTCGTGACAAAACATGTGAATTAAATGATAGATTAAACATAGAATATGGAAAGAACTATCCCCAGATTTTAAAGACTTATAATAGTTTGTATAAAGCAAAGTATAATTCTAATCCTATAATTAATGATAAATCATCTGCTGAAATCGAATGTAACAACTTGAATGAACTCAATATTGTCCAAGAAAAAGTGATCGATTATATTGCATTGCGTCAAAAATGCGATAGTATATCTACGGAGATTATGAATAAATGTGGGAAAACATATTCCGATGTGGCAAAATCATACCAAAGCAAAGTAAAATCGACAAACTTTGTTCCTGATATGACAAGCCCACAAACAATTGACGATAGTTATAATGAACTTGTTAAATTTAAAACAGAACAAATGGATCTGCTGGACTATATATCTAAGAGACAAAACGTTGATGCATTAAATTCGGAAATATTAAATAAGTGTTCTACCACTAAAAACTGCAAAAAAGCATATGCGATTTTATATAAGTCTCTACATATCATATGGAATGAAAATGCTGATAATCAGGCAGAAATTGATAAAACAATAACATTGCTACAGAATGTAGATTCTAAGTTCTCGTCTGATATAATCACATTAGATGCTAATATGAAAAAAGTAAAGACCGCAGATGATGTCAAAAGGGCATTAGGTCTATAAACAATAAATATTAATTAAAAACATTTTGTTATGGAAAGTAAGGCATATTTTTGGAAAGTAAGGCAAGATATAAACAAGGTAAAACCAACTCCAATAAATGCTGAACTTTGCAATATCGTTGCAATTCTCAAATTTTTCTTATTTTTTACTTTATTTATTTGTTTGTTTCGTTTTTTTGTTGTAATTTTGTGACCCGAAACGGTAAGAGTAACAAAAAAGTCACAAAATATA
>CAJOIR010000027.1 GCA_905234685.1 Paludibacteraceae bacterium | reverse complement strand
AGGCACAGACGGCTGGTTCACCACCTCCGGGAAGCGCACCACCAACTGCATCTGCTTTAGCGACAGATAAGCAGGATTGGAAAAACAGAGTGTGCGCTTTATCATAAGAACTCTATACCATTGATTGTTAGTTTAAAATCTATTCCTTCTATCAAATAGTGTATCGTACCTGCTCCGCAACGAATTTTTACCGGCAAATCCGAAAAATCTTTAACTGACGATCCCTTACCCAATTCAGAATCCTTTTTTGCAATCAGATGGTGAACCATTATTATACGACTCGGAGATTCAAACCCCCGGATAACATATAGGAATCTTGACAAATAGGCCGCAGACTGTCCAACCAATTCATCACGACTTTCTTTATAAAGCAACAAACTGACACCATTCCGTAATATATGTGCAAATTTATATGTAGTCCCTTTTTGTTCAATTTGCATTGGAATATCTTCAAGTCCATGGGCTCTATTCTGAGTTATATCATATAAACTATATGTCTGATACACTGCTTTCCCCTGTTCATTCTCATACCGGACAAGCGCATACAGATCTCCTACATCAGCCAAATAATTCTGTTTATATATTTTATTTGGCATATATGTATGTTTTTTAACAGGAACAGGAAAAATATTTGATGGGGCATAGCAACGTATATGACGTATTTTATTAATTCTGTTGCCTTGTTTATCCAACATATAAATCCCCTCCAAAAAAGCCTCTTTTAATGATTTGTTTGAATATTGCGATTTCATTATATTGAACAAATTTTTGTCTACTATAACCTTCTCCAAATCATCCCAATTCATGGCTTTCTTTCCTGTTATCAATTTTCTAATTGATTTTCGGCAAACATACCTGAGTTTATCATCATATTTAAATTGACCTTGTTCATCGCGAAGAGGTTTGCCATTTTCATCAATCAAAGGAAGTTTGATTGCTCCATACCATGGGTCATTATGAATATTACCACGAATTATATCACCCGTTTTAATACGCGGTTTCGTTTCATTGTGATGTAGCACCACTTTTCCACGTCTGCGCTCAAGACGCTTGGCAGGGATAAGAGCTTTATCGCGGGTTATATGATTAATAAGGATATTATCTTCAATAAAATGTGCAATATTATCGCTTCCTTTTACACGACATGCTGCTGTTTCTGCTTGCAACCTGCGTTTCAAATCATCCACATTCATACCATTCAAACCTTCTTTTGCCTCCTGCAATTCATAATAGAGTTTTAGTATAGCATCACGACGGTTTGCTGATGGAATTAATGTCAGCACTGTTGCATCAATTGCATGATGTGAATGTTTGGAACGATTTTTCTTTTCATCTATACTCTGAATACCTAAAGCTTTACGGAAAACTGCCGTTGTTTCTCCACGTTGCACATCAACATTAGAAAACACAGAACGTAAAAAATGATACGCATATTTAGAGATTATGCGTGTGTCCACTAACTGGCTATTCCGAAAGCCCAAATCCAATTTGTCTTCCGTAATAGTAAAATAACGGACTTTTTTGCTCCAATAATCCAACTCCATTCTCCAAAGATGCATCTGCTGTATTCCGGAGTCTTTCTGCGCTTTAGATGTTGCAAATTTAGCCACATTTTTCCAAAATAACACTCGTGATTTTAGTTTCTCTACTCTATCAATCCATGGTTGAATGTTAATTTTGATTTGTTCATAATCAGCCAATTGAGTTGGAATGCTATTCTTTTTTATGTTACGGTTATAGTTCACGTCACATATTGTCTGATTCGCCAATGAATCGTCAAAACTGATACTTCTTGGTATAGTATGTTCAAAATCGAAACAATTGTCATTAAACAAATTTGTCAAATTAATAGTATAGCCGGTATATATACAACGGAAATTCTGTTCCTTCAACAATTTGTATTTGATTATATATTTTTGGAACTGAGCATCATTGTAAGATAGTTTCTGCTCTTTATCATTGTTATCATTTTTGACTGATTCAAATGTCTGTTCAAACATCAAACGAGCTTTGTAAATATCATCCTGCGTGATATCCCGTTGAGGGAAATATTCTGATAGGATATCTGCAATCTGTTTGTTTTCTTCTTCTTGTTTTTTCTGATATTCTTCTATCGCTTTTCGCATATTTGCATCGTTCATATCACGCGCCAATTCTACTACAACACGAGTATTCTCCTCGTCAACAACACCTTGTTTGATCAGTTCGTTAATATGATTCCGCAATATATACAATGTTTTCATTGCCACCGGATTCTTGAAAACCCCGACATCAGGATTGTCCAATAATTTTTTAGAAAGCAGTTTGCCGTTGCAGTCCACAAGCCGTGGTTGAGAGGGTCGGTAAATACTGATATTTGACGGATGATAAAGATATTTCATTTTTTTGATTGCAGAATCATCTAACAGCACAGCAAAATTATCGATAATAAACGCTCGCAAAGTATCTGTCATTTTCGGGACAACAACATAATCTCTATGTATATCATGAAAAAATGCCTGATACAATGTTTCCACTTTATTAATTAACTCCATTTGCTCATTCATTGGCAATGCATCCCATCCTGCCTTACTGAGTGTGTCAACACAATATCGAAGAATATCTTGTTTGTCAGACTCATCAAGCAAATATGTATAATCTTTATATGCGAAGTTTTCTTCTGGGACATGTAACTTATATGCTGAAATAAGATTATTGGTAATCTTCGCCGCAATACTATTCCGATGATGGACTTGTTTGAGAATCTCAAACTCTTTCAATATTATTTCTTCGCACTCATGCCATTTATTTCCAAAAACATCTGGAAGTTTGGCAAGTAGTACAGCATCAGAATATATATACCCTTTCAAAAGAAAGCGATTGATGTTGTTAATAGCCTTCAAACTTAGCATTGCATATCCTTCAGTAATGCAGCCCCACAAACGCTCAAGTTTCTTTTTTACATCTTCATCAGCTTTAAGATGTGTATCTGCAAAATAATCTACATCTTCTAATTCATCAGCCTCATAACATACATGCCATAGTTCCTCATAGGTATAAGCATTCAGACTTGCAGACTGCCAATCCTCACCCAGTATTTTTTTTAGGCATCTGGAGACAGAACATGTTTTAACTTTTGTTTTATCCGAATAGTTTAGTTCTACATCGGAGATTTCAGTATTCTGCCTGATTTTCTTTTTAATATCTAAAATTGTAATATTGTCTCTGGATGAGAAAAATAAATCGTTAAACAATATATTCCTTAGTTGCAAGGGTAATTGTACGATATTACCGTCATCAGATTTCATCTTGATGTTATTTAAAAAACTCCAAGCACGAAAAATCTCGAACTCTGGGCGACTGACAGGACAGCGTGATTTAGAAGGTTCAAGTGTGCATTTTCCGACATTACCTTTCTGCGAACGCAATGGATTCTTATAGAAAATGCTGCCCTCACCTTTCTTACGGCTTATTAATTTTATAAAGAATTCACTCTTTGTGTCCAGTTGGTTTTGGAATGTAAAAATATATCGGATTTCCTCTTCATATTGACTGCGTACCGCCTGATATTTCCCGTTGGCACGTATACGGACACCTTCTCTTTCCAAACATGCAAAAGCAACACCTACTGTAGGGCAGTTATTATCATGCATATACTCGCACAAACCTATTGACTTTTCTTGTTCCGATTTCCTAAGTTCAGAAGGAGTGTCTGTATTTTCAAATGTGTCATATTCTTGACTTTGAATCGTTTCCCCTTTGCTACTTTTGAAACCGCGACGTTGAGCAATATGGTATAATCCTCTACCTAATTTGTAACGGTCTTTTATGTCGGACATATCAAGTTGCCGGGTTGCGAGTTCCTCTCTTAACTGATACGGACTTCTGTAATCCGGAATGCCATCACCGTTGAAGTCTAAACGAACCCATTGTTCAAATGCTACCGCATTAATAGGATATTCTCTATTTTCGCCTTTGCTCTTATTGTATCTTCTCCATTTATTCAAATCTTCAATACTTAGCGGACAACACTCAGCCTCTATCAAGACTTCCAAAGTGCGCCAAATACGATAATGACGAGAACGATGTAAACGACGTTGACCACGAAATTTTGTACGCCGAGCAGCATATGAGTATTCTCCATGTTCATCTTTAACCACTCCAGATGCAAAAATGTCTGAGCAGTAATACTCCAATTGCATATTAAGCGTGTCACCAAGTTCAGGATTTCTTACAGACAAACCTATAGAGTTTGTTCCGAGATCTATACCTAAAATTTTTTCAGCCATACTATAATATATTTTGTAGTTTCAACAAATTGTTGTACCTTTGCACCCAGAAGGTATTAATTTTGTGAAAGACTTTTCACAACAAGGCTATAAGCCGTAGATTTTATCTCAGTCCCGCGTACTCCGTGGGACTTTTTTTGTCTGGCAAAGGTAATATAAATATTTCGATTAACAAAGTATCTTGCAACACTAATTTTGCAGAGGTATAAACGATACCGAAGAAGACAACCGGAATTAGATTCTTAGCAGCAAGGGCACGACTGATTCCCGACTAATGAACATAGAGACGCCGGATATTATCCAGCAAAATTGACAAAGCAAACGGAGCATTCGCTCCTTGTCTAGAACGTAATCTATAGCGGGATTATTGTCTATGGTCGTGGCAAAAGAAGAATCTATACCGGGAAATACCGCAGTTTACCAACTATCCTGCCCTTGACGAGAAGAGTCAAGCAGGGAAAGCATCAAACAAAACACAAATAAAATACAAATAAAATCAAACAAATATCATTTATTTGAAAAATAATTTGCAGATATACAAAATTCACATTACCTTTGCCGACGAATACAAACAACAAACATGCGCACCAAAATCAAAGAAGCATGCAAAAGAAATTATGATAGGACAGATTTTTAACGCAAAAGAGTTTACAACAAAACTCAAGGCAACAATCCAATCAACAGGAAAACTCGGTTTTACCGCTGAGACAATCAGTCAGTTGCAATTAACCACGGACTGCAGCATAATAATTGCACCGGACAGCGAGAGCCGCGACATACTGTATATGGCTGTGATACGCGATATTGCAGAGGAAGCATTTCCTGTGCTGAAATCAGGCAACTACTACTACCTAAACACCAAAAAGCTTTTCGACAAACTGGACATCAACTACACCCGCAAAACAGTGATGTATGACCTGTCACGTTTCGAGGAAGGCGACAGCGTGCTTGGCGGCGACTGCTACAAGATGAAGATGCGCACCAACCCACGCAAACCTTCGGAAGACAACAATTAATGGATGACTATGACGATATACTGCTAAGATATTCCAAACAATTAAATGACCTCATCGACGGACATCAGTTGGAAACAAATGCGCTGCTGGAAACAAATAGGCAGTTGCAGGATGCAGTATGCAGGTACAGAAACGCCATCAAGCAGAAAGACGAGCAACTGAAACAGAAAGACACTTATATAGCGCAACTGGAACAACGCATAGAGGACCTTGAGAAAACGACGATATCAATCGGGACGCTTGCGATGGGTGACCATGTAGAGAACAAGATAATGCAACAGCCACAAAAAGAATTTGCATCATGAACAACGAGGAAATACGGGAAGTCATAATAGAGTCGCTGAGGAACGGCACACTGCAACCTGCAAACATAATACTCGGTGACAGCGTGCAGCATAAGATAGAAAAGGTGGAGGCAGGCGGCATAGGGGTACAAGAGAACCATTATCACAACACAACTTGTACAAGCAAGACGACAACAAGGTTAAAAGCACTGACATCCACATATACACAAAACACCTTTCGCTACAGACATCTGAAGAGTTGTTCAAACCGTCTGACAATGCTTTTCCAACGGCTGCAAACAACAGCCAAGTGGATAGATGCCAGTACAAATCCAGATGATTTTCACGCACTGTTCACAGGCGAGCCGAGCGATACGAAAATAAAATGGACAGGCAAGCAGGCGTACCTATACTATCTAATCCGCCAAATAGTGGAAAGAGGTTTGGTAACTATTCCAGAGGGTGCAACAATCTGGCAAATTACCGAGAGCCATTTCATTGACAAGAACAGTCGTCATTTTCACGACTTCAACAAGCAGAAAGAACCCATAAAAGCAAAAAAAGCCATTGACAAACTGGTTGACATAATAGACCCGTCTGTCACAGAAGAAGACTAAATCTTCGGCACAAACTTCGGCAGAATAATTTTTTTTCATAAAAAAAACAGCACAAGCGGGAAGTCCTGACAATCAGGGCATCCCGCTTTCTTTTTGTCCGGTTGTTATCAACGGAAATAAAAATCTTCGGCACAAAAACACGTTCGTGCCGAAGATTTTTGCAGCATTATTATAGAAACGCGTCCCACGGAAGGACGCAACGTTGAACCACTAAAAATGTTGCAAACATGAATAGGAAGTACATTGTAAAAATTAGAATCGTCTGCCATAATGCGGCAGAGTTGCAGAGAGCCCAAGCGGCAGTGCTTTATCATTTAGAAACGCTCGCGCCCAAATTGCGAATAACGAAGAATGTCCTGACAGTATCGGTGATACCAATAGACCCGAAACTGTTCTATCCAGAAGAGGCCTGCGACATCATCCGACAGACACTGGCACAGTCACTCACATTTACAGAAAGATGGAAGTGCTGGCTTCAGACACTGCCTTCAAGACAAGCCGCAAATACGAAGAATGAACCGCATCAGTAAAACCAATAAAACTCACCTACTTAAGGTATAGAAAAAAACAACAATTATCCATTAACCATTAAAAACATTACAATCATGAAAGTTGATCTTATTGAACTTGTGACCGGCTTGCACGGCAAGATGTGCAGCAAAGCAGGTCAAAACGCGCCAATCATGGCAAAGAACAAAGTAACCGGTACTCAGTATGCTTACCACATACACAATCCTTACACCGGTGCACCGACACAGAGTCAGACAGCAGGCCGCCAGAGCTTCGCTGCCGCAGCCGCCGCAGTGAAGACCGCATGGGCAGACCCAGCAAAGAAAGCGGCATTGCGCGTACGCTTCGGCAACCAGACCCGCTGCAAGACTTTCTGGGGCTACTGCTTCAGTCTGGCTTACTCGGGAGATCTGGATGACTAACCTCTCCCCCGACCCTCCCCCTGTGGGGAGGGGGTCAGGTTTCAGGTTTCAAGTTTCAGGTTTCAAGATAAAATAAGTTTTGGAATAAGAAAAAATTATTGTAACTTTGCGCCGTGTTATGCACAGATTTCAAGTGTAAATAATTTAATTTACTAACTTATACATCAATAGACATGAAAACTTATCAAGCAAACGAGATCAAGAACATCTCCCTGATGGGCGGTAGCGGCTCGGGAAAAACCACTCTCATCGAAGCAATGCTCTATGAGAGTGGTATCGTAAAACGTCGTGGAACGGTTGAGGCACAGAACACCGTAAGTGACTATTTCCCTGTAGAGAAGGAATACGGTTACAGCGTGTTCGCCACAGTGTGCAACATCGAGTTCGCAGGCAAGAAACTCAACATCATCGACTGCCCGGGCAGTGACGACTTCGCAGGCGGTATGGTCACCTCTCTCAACGTGACCGACGCGGCCGTGATAGTACTGAGCGCCAACGGCGGCGTGGAGGTAGGAACACAGAACAACTACCGCTATGCAGAGAACATGCACAAGCCCGTCGCTTTCGTCATCAACAAACTCGACCACGAGAACGCCAACTTCGACCGCACAGTGGAACAACTCAAGGAGTCGTTCGGCAACAAGGTGGCTGTCGTTCAGTATCCTGTCAACGCCGGTACCGGCTTCAACGCCGTCATCGACGTGCTTCAGATGAAGATGTACAAATGGAAAGCCGAAGGCGGCGCACCGGAGGTGGTTGACATACCCGCCGACGAGCAAGGCAAGGCAGAAGAACTCCAGGCAGCCCTCTTCGAGATGGCGGCAGAGGCTGACGAGGCACTGATGGAGAAATACTTCGAGGAGATGGTTCTCACTCCCGAAGAGACCCACCGCGGACTGAAGAAGGTGTTCGCCGAGGCAGGCGTATATCCAGTGCTTTGCACCAGTGCCGCACGCGACATGGGCGTCCGCAAACTCATGGAGTTCCTCGGCGAGATAGCCCCCGCTGTCAGCGAGGCTCCCATGCCCAAGACAGAAGACGGCAAAGAGGTCAAATGCGACGCATCGGCTCCCGCATCGATGTTCATCTTCAAGACATCTGTCGAGCCGCATATCGGCGAGGTGAACTACTTCAAGGTTATGTCGGGTACCATCCACGGTGCCGACGACCTCCAGAACATGAGCCGCGGCTCGAAAGAGCGTATCACACAGTTGTACTGGGTTGACGGCTCGCTGCGTCAGACCATCGACGAGGTGGCAGCCGGCGACATAGCAGCGACAGTGAAACTGAAAGACTCGCGCACAGGCAACACCCTCAACTCGAAAGACTGCGACTACGTATTCCCGCAGATCCAGTATCCGGAGCCGAAATACCGTCGCGCCATCCGTCCCGTGACAGAGAGTGACGCCGAGAAACTGTCGGCACTCCTCACCCGTATGCACGAGGAAGACCCGACATGGGTTATCGAACAGTCGAAGGAACTGAAGCAGACCATCGTAAGCGGTCAGGGCGAATTCCACCTCCGTACACTGAAATGGCGTCTGGAGAACAACGAGAAGATGCCTATCGTCTATGAGGAGCCTAAGATTCCTTACCGCGAGACCATCACCAAGGCGGCGCGTGCCGACTACCGTCACAAGAAACAGTCGGGCGGCGCAGGCCAGTTCGGCGAAGTTCACCTGATAGTGGAGCCGTACGTAGAAGGCGAACCCGTGAAGGAGACCTACAAGTTCGGCAACCAGGAATACAAGATTTCCGTCAAGGACACGCAGGAGATACCATTGGAGTGGGGCGGCAAACTGGTACTCATCAACTCCATCGTGGGCGGTGCCATCGACGCACGCTTCATACCGGCTATCCTCAAAGGCTTGATGGACCGTATCGAGCAAGGTCCTCTCACCGGTTCGTATGCACGCGACGTACGCGTCATCATCTACGACGGTAAGATGCACCCGGTTGACTCGAACGAAATATCGTTCCGTCTGGCAGGCCGTAACGCTTTCGCAGAGGCATTCCGCAACGCCAACCCGAAAGTGCTTGAGCCTATCTACGATGTCGAGATATTCGTTCCTTCCGACATGATGGGTGACGTGATGTCTGACGTTACAGGTCGCCGCGGAGTCGTTCTGGGCATGCATACCGAGAAGAGTTTCACTCGTCTGCAAGCACAGATACCTCTCAAGGAGATGTCCTCATATTCCACCACACTGTCTTCCCTGACAGGCGGTCGCGCAAGTTTCACCATGAAGTTCAACTCATACCAACTTGTTCCCGCCGACGTTCAGGAGAAACTCATCAAGGAATATCAGGAGAGCCTGAAAGAGGAAGACTAAATCATTTACGATTTAGTCATTTACGATTTACGATTTAAGTCATTTACGATTTACGATTGGTTATTTGCCGATTGGCAAATGCATACAAAAAAGAGTCTCGAGCGAGACTCTTTTTGTATGTGGTTCTGAAACCTGAAACCTGAAACAAGTGCGTCAGAACTTGATCAACGGGTTGTCACGGTCTTTCTTGTCGCGCGAGAGAAGCGAGTCGATCTTGCGGTTTGCCATACCAGGCAGAGTGAGGCAGAACACCACAAAGGCAAACCATAGTACTCCGCCCCACTCCGGTGTCACATCCGACATCATAAGCAGCGAGTCGAAGATGCCGTGAAGCAGAATCGGCATCAGAAGAATCATTATCTTACTCGACGACGAATCGAAATGATGCACTGAATAGTAGTAGCCCATAGCCACGGCGAACATGAAATGTCCGGGTACGGAGAACACCGCACGGCTCAGAGCGAGAGTACGCCACTGGTCGATATAAGTGAACAGATACGAGATGTTCTCGGCCGCGGCGAAACCCATACCCACGGCAACAGCATACACCACTCCGTCCATGTGTTCGTCGAAATACGGATTCTTCCGCAGTAACAGCCAGAGGAAGAAGAGTTTCACGCCCTCTTCAACAAGCGCCACGCCGAAGAAGGCATTCCATGCGGCTGCAAACCACGTCTGTGGATTGGCAAACGCAAGTCCCAACTGTTGCAACAGTATCTCCAGAGGGGCGGCAACGACAGTGGCAAGGACACCGAAACCGAAACCCTTGAGCAACTGTTTGACAGGTTCCTGTTGGTATTTGTCACGACGCCAGATGTAATAAAGCAATACGAACGCCGGCAAGACGGCTGCGATAACTACTATATTCATATCTTATATAATAATGTGATTTTTGTGAGTCGGTGTATAATTATGTGATTCTTTTGATTCGGTGTTTCAAACTCCCTTTTAAGCCTTCGGTTCTGCCTTGCCTTTGCGGCGCCGGAGAAGATACCTGACAAGCAGAAACAGAAGAAGCAAGGCAAACAGGACGAGAATGGCTATCGACAACTCGTGACTGTAGGCATTGATGAGGTCTGCCTGACCGTGTGCTATATAGCCGAGCAACGCAAGAACAGTGTTCCAAAGCAAAGCGCCGAGGGCGGTATAACCCAGGAAACTCCAGAAAGGCATCTTAGCCAGACCGGCGGGAATGGATATGAGTTGTCGGACTGCCGGGATAAGGCGGCCGATGAAAGTGGATATCTTGCCGTGACGGTTGAAATAGTCTTCCGCCTTCTGTAGTTTCTCCGATGAGAGAAGCAGAAGATGTCCGAGTTTACTGTCGGCAAAGGCGTATATGACAGGCCTTCCGAGCCAGAGGGCAAGAAGATAGTTGATGATGGCGCCTATGAGGGCACCGAGCGTTCCTGCGAGTATGATGAGAAGCACATTCAGAGCATAGGACGATGTGGTGTTGAGCGAACTATCTTCGTGCGAAGCCACGTATGCGGCGGGAGGAATGACAACCTCGGAGGGGAATGGCACGAAACTGCTTTCTATCGCCATAAGAGCCGTGATACTCCAGTAGTTCATATTACCCGCATACCAGTTCTCCACCTTCTGAATCAGCGAAAGGTCCGATTCGGCGGTTACGGAGTCGGTCGATACGGAGTCTGCCGATACTATGTCGGCAGTTGCCGGGTCGGTCGATACCGAGTCTGTCGTCTCAGCGAAAGCGGAGAAAGCAAACAACAGAAGCGAGAGGAGAATGGTATATCTGAAGTGTTTCATAGAGGTCTGATGCATGAGTCAACTTTTGAATTTGAATATATATTTGTCGATATCTGTTATTCCGTTTTCCTCACACTGTCTGGCGAGAGTGTCAAGGCGGTTGAGATACTCTTCCGTTCCCGGACAGAGAAGGAAGAAGGTGTCGCGCGACTCGGGATTTTCCTTGCATGCTTTGCGGTAGTGGAAATACATGCGTTTGTAGTTCTCCTTCATATAGCATACAACAGCCATAAGGAGGTTGGTCTGACCGAGGTCGGGTGCGAGACGGTAGGCGCGGTGAATGGCGGTATATGCTTTTTTTACATCGTTGATGTCGAGCATGAGCGAACCGTACCGAAGCAAAGCATATACGCTGTCGGGTTTGATGCGCAGATAACGGCGAAGCATCTTCGCTGTCTCGGGCAGTTGTTTGAGTTCGAAGAACACATCCGCCATATACTCAAGCAGTTTGAGGTCGTTGGGCGTGTAGCGGAGAATGAACTTGCCCACACTTGCCGCTTTTCGCCAACGCTTCAGTTGGACGGCACATTCGAGATAGTGGAATGCACTGTCAAGCATATACAATTCGCGGCAAAAGCCTTTGTTATAGAGCGAATAGGCGTTCTTATAGTCTTTTTCGGAGAAGCAGATGTCGCCTCTGAGCATCAGACAGAGTTTCTGCCATTCGGAGGTGAGCGACTCTATCTCGGTGATGACGGCGGCCGACTCACGGGTCCTGCCAAGCATGGTGAGAAGTTTGGCTTTGGAGATGAGCGTACCTTCGTTCTGAGGGTTGATGGCAAGGGAATACTCAAGGTCTTCGAGTGCGACATCGGGTTTGTTGACATCGATATGCAACGCCGCTTTCATGTTCCATGCGTCAACGGAATAAGGGTCTTCGTCGAGAATCTTCTCGACACACTCGAGAGCCTTGTCGTATTGTGCGATGTCGATATAGCAATGCATGAGAAGGTCAAGCAACTCACGGTCGCCGGGATATTTGACAGAAGCGGCGAGGAGAACGGTGACAGCCATCTCTGTCTGGTCGCGGTTGTAGAACACCTTGGCTATGTCGATATACGCCTCTATGCAGTCGTCGCAACGCAACGCCTCTTTCGCCTCTTTCGCCGTCTTGTCCCAACGGCGCAAGTCGGCAAGTGCGCCAAGCATAAGGTAATGCCAGTAGTAGTCGTGCTTGTAGTTCAACGTATGCAGGAGACTGACAGCCTCTTCGGGTTTCGCCTTTTCGATAAGCAGATGCGCACGCAGGAGTTGCATAGTCTCGTCGGTAGGATGGAGTTGCAAACCCACTTTCAGGGCATACTCTGCCTTTTCAATCTTACCGAGGTCGATATAGAAGTTGCATATATCCTCTATATCCTCCGAGTCGAACCATACATGCACACCATCGGCATTCCTGTTACCCGCCATGGCGTGTTCAAACTTGGCAACAAGCGTACTTATACGCTGTTGCTCACGGAAATATTCTTCTGAGGATTGTCTCAAACCGTAGAACTGTGGAACAAGTTATTTGGTGAGAAGTTCTTTCACCTTCATTGATATGGCTTTGCCTTCCGCCTTACCTGCGAGCAACTTGGTAGCGACACCCATCACCTTACCCATATCCTGGGGACCAGAAGCGCCAACCTGAGCGATTACATCAAGCAGAGCGGCAGTGAGTTCTTCGTCGGTCATAGGTTTCGGCAGATAACGCTCGATGATGGCAACCTGTGCCAGTTCGTCCTGAGCCAGGTCCTGACGGTTGGCATCGGAGTACATCTGAGCGGACTCCTTGCGTTGCTTGACCATCTTCTGAAGTATCTTGAGCGCCGTGTCATCATGCAACTCACCGTCACCGCCTTTGGCAGTCTTGGCTTCGAGAAACTCCTTCTTTATACCGCGGAGTGCATCCAAAGCGACCTTATCTTTTGCGAGCATAGCCTTCTTGATATCCTCGCTAACTTGATCAAAGAGATTCATAAGTACAAATATTAAAGCATGAACATAAAAAGCATGAACAAAACTGTGTTATTTTCTTCTGAGCCAGGGGTTACGCCAAATGCGTTTAGGCTCACGCTCGGGAGTCGTCGGCTGCGTGTTGTCATCGACGATGATGACATCATCGGGGTCAGGCGCGGCGGGTTGAGCCGTAGTCTTCACCTCGGCGGCAGGCTGAGGAACAGGGTCGTCAAGACCTACTTCTATCACATCGGTCCCGGCAGGTTCGGCAGACTGTTTGTCGCTGGCGGGTGATGCAGCGTCAGGGTTCTCCACTGTTCCGTAGAAACGTTCGGCCGCCTGTTCGATGGTGATGGTCGGAGCGGGTTTCTCAACGACTTTGGTCTCCTGTTGAATAGCCTCATCGAGTCCCGGGATATCGCTTACGCTGTAGCCGGTGGCGATGATGGTGACCTTGACGCTTTCTCCGAGCGAGTCATCGTATGAAGCACCCCACTTGACGTCAACCTCTTCTCCGACAGAGTTACAGAACTCCTGAACCTGTTCAAGTTCCTGCATGCGGATAGCGTATTCCTTGGAACAGTAGAAGTTGAGCAGTATGCGGCTTGCGCCGGAGACATCGTTGGTATTGACAAGCGGCGAGTTGAGTGCATTGCGTATAGCCTGCGTGATGCGGTTCTCGCCCGAGGCCATGCCTACATTCATGATAGCCATGTTGCCATCCTTGAGTGTGTTATACACATCCTGGAAGTCGGTGTTGATATATCCGGGTACAGTGATGATTTCGGCGATTGACTTGGCGGCATTGCAAACCACTTCATCTGCTTTGTCGAAAGCGTTAGGCAGGTCAAAGTCGGGGAAGAGGAGTTTGAGTTTCTCGTTGTTGATGACAAGGAGAGCATCGGTATATTGTGCCAGTTCGGCAATGCCGCGCATAGCTTTGCGGATAGCCTTGTTGCCTTCGAATGAGAAAGGTATGGTGACTATGCCTACGGTGAGTATGCCCATCTCGTTGGCTACCTTAGCCACAACGGGCGACGCACCTGTTCCGGTGCCACCTCCCATACCGGCAGTGATGAAGACCATGCGTGTGCCGTCATCGAGTGCCTCGCGGATACGGTCTTCGCTGTCTTCGGCATACTGGTGTGCAACCTGAGGTCTGCCTCCGGCTCCGAGACCGGGACCAAGTTGCAGTTTGGCAGGTACAGACATCTTCTCGAGCGCCATAGAGTCGGTGTTGCAGACAAGGAATGACACGTCCTGAATACCCTGACGATACATGTAGTTGACTGCATTGCAACCGCCTCCTCCTACGCCGAGGACTTTGATGATGCTATTATCCATAATCTGGATGTTGAGTGGTAACATTTCGGACATATATTATTGGTATTTTGGTAATCTGTGGAACAATGAAATCGGTTAATTGTTATCTGTGAATATTTCGAGTGTAGTCTCTTCGAGTTTCTTCCATACCTTGTCGAGGAAAGGTTTGGGCACATCTGGAGGTCCGTCAGGACAATCGCGGCGATGCTCGGCGGCATTGGCAAGAGTACCAATAAGCACAGCATATTCGGGGTTGTAGTATTCCTCCGGAGCCGTCTCCTCAAGCCAGGCGGCATGAGTACCATATTCGACCGGCAGAGGCGTCATAGCCTGAAGATATTCCTGCATACCTGCGAGTTTGCATCCGCCACCTGTGATATAGACATGACCAATGACATCTTCGAACTGTTGCAAGTCTTGCAACAGAGGTTCGACAGCCTCGTAGAGTTTCATCTGAATAATCTGGGCGAGATAGGAAGTCTCTATCCTGACAGGCTGACCGTTAGGCGTGTTAGATCTGACAGAGAGAGTGCGTTCCTGAGGCACAAGGTCCTCGGCGGCGCAACCGAACTGAAGTTTGAGTTTTTCCGCCAAGTCGAAACTTACATTCTGAGTCTGTATGTTGAGGTTGATATCGTATCCTCCCAGAGGCACGACACGGGTATAAAGGAAACGGTCGTCCTTGTAGATACTCATGGTGGTAGTGTGTGCGCCGAAGTCGATGACGGCACAACCCGTCTCCATGTCGTTGTCATCAGCCAACGCAGTGAGCAAGGCATCAGGTCGTACCCACTGTTTTTCTATAGATATATTGGCACGGGCGAAACTGCCTTTCAGTTTCTCGCGACTCTCTATCCTGCCAACGAAGACATTATACACTATCTCCAGATATCTTGTCTTCTGCGTTTTGGAAGGAGCCTCTTTCTGCTCGACACCGTCGAGGAGATACTTGACAGGCTCGACACTAAGTACCGCCATAGTGTTGTAGCGGTCTTCAATCTTGGTGCGACACTCCTCCTGCATTGCCGCAAGGAGTTTGTCGGAGATATAGTGACTGCTTATCAAGTCGCGTTTCACGCTGACCTGTTTGAGTTGCAACAGTTTGCCTCCGGTACAAGTGAAGACGGTGTCGACAGGCTCATGGAGTCCGATGCGGTTGCTCAAAAGGAGTAGCACACGCTTAATCATACTGCCTACATCGGAGGTCTGCATGATGAGTCCTCTGTCAACCACTCCGTACTTGGGAATAGTCTCCATACCAAGGATATGGAGAGTGCCGTCAGGGTTTACCTCCGCCGCCATAGCCCTTATTCCGCTGCTACCGATGTCAACAGCACAAAGCGGGCATTGTCCGCTGCGTTCTCTTTTGGTTGTTTTCTGTCTTCTGGACATAGGGTTTGAGGTTTGATGTTCAAGGTTTAATGTTAAGGTTCGATGTTAAAGGTTATGGTTAAAAGTTCAAGGTTACCTGCATACGACTTGGCCACGGAAACGGAGGTCAATCTCCCTGTAAGGCAACCAACCCATCTTGCTGAATCCGTCATCGTAGAACACTTGCAGTTTCTCGAGTTTGCTGTCGTAGTCAACCAGTTGTCCGAGCAAGATGACATGCCCTCCTACACGGGGAATGAGTTCGACCTCACGGTTGGGCAACATGTTAATCTGCTCAATCTGCGCATTCCAGAAACTGTGGTCATCGAGCCAGCATACGAAGTCGAACAACTCGTTCTGAGCGATATCGTGAGTGACATCGCCCGTGACGACGGGCACATGGCATGCAGTCTTGAATGACGCCTGCATGAGTTGGCGGTCGGCATCGACATAGTAGTTCTCAGTGCCTATGACGCGCAGACGCGGCTGACGCTGTCTAACGCGCAGACGCACGACCCCTTCATTGGTCTTGTAACACTCGGCTTCGTCGATAACCTCGGCACTCTGAGCGACATCTTCGACATCCTGAGTGAAGATTTCACCGAAAGGTCTGTTGTCAGGCATCACTCCTTTTTTGAGAAGTAACTGACGTATGTCGGACTTGGAGATGAAATGGCGGCTGACGCTATCCTGAATGCTGATATCGAAATCATGACACACCTGTTCCTTCTTCATATCGGGGAAGAAAGCAAGGGCGGTAATGATATAGGCGCATACGAGAGTAGCACCTATGCTGACCAACACTATTTTCAAGATTCTGTTCATCAGTTGAAGCTCAGTTAATCCAAGATTCTTGTTATAGTAGGCACAAGACGGTCGATATCGCCCGCACCAATGGTTGCATAAATACCCAAGTCATGCGCCTTGTCGGTAGCACGACGCTTCAGTTCGTCAATTAACTCCGTCTTCTCCAAGACGCGGCAAGGAACAGTTATCTTCCGCTGCAACATAAAGGAGTCGACACCCTCTATGGGCAACTCGCGCGCAGGATATACAGGCAGAAGCAGTATTTCGTCAGCCATAGAGAGTTCTGCCGCAAAGCCATCTGCAAAGTCGCGAGTGCGAGTAAAGAGATGAGGCTGGAAGATGACAGTTAGATGCCTGTCGGGCAACAGCCGCCTGATGGACTTGATGCTGTTGGATATTTCCGTCGGGTGGTGCGCATAGTCGTCGATATAGACAGCATGGTCGGTGTTGACATGAATATTGAACCGACGCCATACTCCGCTATAAGAGGCAAGACCTATACGCAATTCGCTCTCTGTCACTCCGTTGAGCCACGCCACCGCCATAGCCGCCACGCTGTTCTCGATGTTAACCCACACAGGCACTCCGAGCTTTAGCCCGGAGATGCGTTCCTGCGGTGTGACGAAGTCGAAGAAGATGTTACCGTCCTTCACCGTAACGTTCTCAGCGCGGAAGTCAGGCAACGGCAGAGCCTCGTCGGGTATGCCGGAGTAAGTATATACACTCACTCCGCTCTGCACCCGAAGGTCGATATGCACACCTTGTCTAAGGAGAAGCACACCACCTTTGCGGACAAGAGAGGTGAAGTGACTGAAGCCTTCGCGAAAGCCTGCGGCATCGCCATAGATATCCAGATGGTCGGGGTCGGCGCTGGTGATGACTGCCATATATGGACTGAGCCAATGGAAACTGCGGTCATACTCGTCTGCCTCAACCACCACGTAGTTGCTGTCCTTTGAGAGCAGAAGATTGGTACCATAGTTGTTGCTGATGCCGCCAAGGAAAGCATTGGTGTTGATGTCTGACTGGTAGAGAAGGTGAGCGAGGATAGTGCTCGTGGTAGTCTTTCCATGAGTACCCGCGACACAAAGCGCCTGCATCTGCCGAGTGATATCGCCCAGGACTTCGGCACGCTTCTTTATACAGAAACCGTTGTCACGAAACCAGACAAACTGCTTTTGAGACTCCGGTACTGCGGGAGTGCGTACGACAAGGGTATGCTCATTCTCCCTGAAGTCGTCAGGAACAGCGTCGGGACTCTCGTCGAAGACAACACCGATGCCCTCCTGCTGGAGTTCGGCAGTGAGAGGAGAAGGAGTGCGGTCGTAGCCCGCCACATGAAATCCTTTAGAGAGGAAATATCGGGCAATGGCACTCATGCCTATACCGCCAATGCCAAGGAAGAATACCGATGTCAGATTAGTGTAAATCATACGAGTCAGAGCATAAACCACTATTACTCACACCCTCAAAGAGCCGAGCATAACATGTTATGCAGAGACTGCCACGCAGGTGATATAATAGCGTGCAAAGATAACAAATAGAAATGAGTCCTGCAAGAAAAAAATCACCTTATATTACCTGCAAGTTGCTGCTGAAGCCAGAGGTCAAGATTATCGGCCTCAGTAAGACCGAGATGCGTCTTGATGCGTAGTCGCCGCGACCACACAGTACGCTTGGTCTGACCGAGCAAGACACAGATATCCTGAATAGACAAACCGGTGAGGATGAGTGCGATAATGAGCAAGTCAACCTTTGTCAGAGGTTTGTGTTCCTCCTTCAGACGAGTGAGGATGTCACTTGAAGCCTTGTTGAACTCATCGAGGAAAGCATCCCACTGTTCGGCAGAGATGATGATATTCTGTTCGATGAACTGTTGCGCCCATTCAGGCAATTCGTCCTTATTGTGTCCGTTCATAAGTTCGGACATCTGCATCCTGCCTGTAAGCCTCACCCTCTCGGTAAGCAACCGCCGGAGACCTTCGCGACGAGCATAGAGTTCGGCATTGAGGGAGGCAATCTGCGCCTGTTGTTCCGCCTGCCTGCGTCTGTTGCGCTGACGATAAAGCATTGTGAGCAGAACACCGACAGCCAACGCGCCAATAAGGACAGCGAGAATGATATAAAGCCTCTGCTGGTTAAGCTGCAAGCGGAGGTTCTTGTCCTGCTCACGCAAGACGTCATACTGGCGAGCGATGGCAAAAGTCCTTGCCTGACCATCGCGCACGAGTGCACGCTGACGATTCTGATAGAGGTCATCGAGGATACTGTAGGCACTACGCGCCTTACCTTCGGAGAGCATAAGGCGACTGTTGAGGTAATGCCAGCGGTCGCGGCTCCAAGTCTGCTGGATAGTGTCGGCAGCAAAGAGCCGGAGGCAGAAACGCGCAGAGTCGTTATAACTGCGGGAGATATAATAGTCTGCCAACTCACCTGCATAACGCGGTTGGTGCAGGTGCAGTGTCATATAGCGGCTAATAGAGAGCAGCGCAGCGGTGTCGCGCTCAGTACCGAGCGAGGTGGCATAGTCGAGGATGTCGAGATAGAAGACAGTGTCGTGAACAAGCGAGGCTTCGGCGAGCGCTTCCTGAAAGAGGGAGTCGCGCATCTGCTGCAACCCGGAATCAGGAATACCTTCTTCAGCGCTTCCCGCCTTGAGTGTCCGAGCGATATCACGGAGTGCACAGGCGATATACAGATGATAGTCCGCCTCGTAGAAATAAGGCAAAGCGCGGCGATAGCACTGATGAGCCTCTTTGTAAAGCCAGTCGCTCTCGAAGTTCATACCAAGTTTGTAGGACACCATACCAAGAAGCACAGGAGGCACAGTGTCATGCGAAGTCGAGGAGAAGAGGAGTGTCTCCGCCTGCTTGAGATATCGCACAGCGGAATAGTTGTCGCCTCTATGCTCGGATGCAGCGGCAAGCACATAAGCAGCCTCACCGGCATAACGCTTAGCGTGGTGGTCGAGGAAGAAGGCAAGGACTTCGGAAAGCGTGTCAACCGATGCCACACCTTCGATCTTCAGCCGAGCATGCTCACGAGTGAGTTGATAACAGGCACGGGAATAAGGTGAGAGTGTGTCAGGCGAGACGAGCAGAAGCATGCGGCTTGCAGAGTCAGGAGAAACCCACAAGATTTCGGAAGCCCGGAGAAGAACATCAGGCACGCGTTTTTCAGAAACAGGCGAACATGAGGCGACTAAAAAAAGCATGAAAAACATGCTGTAAAGCATACTTTTGGGGCACTGCATAAGTAAGGGGTATTAGGGCATTAGTTAATTTGCTGGTTATCTACAATATAACATTTTAAGAAAAATGCCATTGCATAAGTCAAAAAATTTGCATAGTAAAAAAACATGTCATAACTTTGCGGTGACAAAGGTAAGTCAAATCATAACAACTACCAAATGCAATATGAAAAAGTTTATTCTACCCGTATTGACAGCATCAGTTTTTCTGCTGACAGGATGCATGACTAATAAAGACGCAAGCCCAGATGACCCGAGCATGAACGGCGGCAACCAGAAGGATGAGAAAAATCACAACTGGATAGACACGCTGAGGCCGCCACTGATGCCGTACGGCATTGAGATGACAGAGAGTCTGAAATACAACACTCTGCCGTACAATGACATTTACGACCAGGCGACAGTCAAGGGAGTTGAAGAAACAAAAGACAAATAACCCACAAACACAACTATCATGGAGACTAAAGTAAGGAACGGCATCAACACGCTACTCACATTCATTCTGGGAATACTGGGATTCAGTTGCACTTCAAACCCCTCACCAATAGAGGTAGCATACGGTGTGCCTTCGGCAGAATTCACACTGAAAGGGCGTGTTAGCAACGAGGAGAAGGAATCACTCAGCGATATACAGATAGTGCTACGTAAAGGCTGGAAAGACGGTGAAGACACCGTATATTGGGATGATTTCTGTGACACTCTCTACACTGATGCCGAAGGCAAATTCTACAGGTATTACGAAAGCCTATTCCCTCATGAATACAGCAGAATCATTGCCAACGACACAACCGGAGTATATGCAAGCGACAGTATTGAAGGAACGATAAGTTACAGCGGTGGCGACGGGCATTGGTACAGAGGCAAGTGTGAACTGGATGTAGAGATAGTGATGAAGAAGAAAGACTAATGCAGACAGCGCCATTAATAGCAGTGAGTCGTCACAGAATCAATCTGGACGGAGATGGTGTGGTGACCCTCGCCTGTTTCGGCGTGTGTCCACTTAGGTGCAAATACTGCATCAATCCGCAGTGCTTCGAAGAACGAGACAATTGGAAGAAGATGACACCAGAGGAGCTTTACACGCGCATTAAACCGGATGAACTGTATTTCCTTGCCACCGGCGGAGGTGTGACTTTCGGCGGTGGAGAGCCGCTACTGTATAGCAGTTATATAAGTGAGTTCAGAGGGTTGTGCGGCGACGGCTGGGCGCTGTCGGCAGAGACGAGTCTGAACGTACGAGAGGAGAGTGTGGCAG
The DNA here is from genome assembly GCA_905234685.1 of Paludibacteraceae bacterium. Classification (GTDB taxonomy): domain Bacteria; phylum Bacteroidota; class Bacteroidia; order Bacteroidales; family Paludibacteraceae; genus Colicola. The sequence goes on along the minus strand of CAJOIR010000027.1, from coordinate 7,322 downwards.
AGTTGATACCCGTGCTTGACCACTGGATAGTGGACATAAAAGACACTAACAGAGAGATATACAGGTCATATACAGGCAGGGACAACGGGCAGGTGCTGAGCAATCTGCGGCGGCTTGCGGACTCAGGTCAGGCCCACAAGGTGACGATAAGGATTCCTTTGATACCGAATTACAATAAAGAGGAAGATAGACAAAGGAGTGTGCGGCTGTTGGAGGAGATGGGGTACAAAAAGTTCGATTTATTCGATTATGTGATAAAGGATAAAAGATCGCTGCGCTGAAGGAACAAGGACAAAAGAGCAAAGAGCAAGGACAAAAGAGCAAGGACAAAAGAGTAAAGACAAAAGAGCAAAGACAAAAGATATTATTATGAACAACGGAAAAGAGATATGCGAGCGTCTGAAGGAAGTAAGGCGTGAGATAGCCAAGGCGAATGGGATTCGTCTGGTTCAACCTGAGTGCACTCATAAAGGCGACTGCATGGGAACTTGCCCGCGTTGCGAGCAGGAAGTGAGGTATCTGGAGGGCGAGCTGAGCAAGCGCAGGCAACTGGGTAAGGCAGTGAGTATAGTAGGGATAGCTGCCATAGCGGGCACTTTGGCTTTGACCTCTTGTGTTAGTGCTGGTGAGCTTCCGACAGGAGAACCGAATGTACCAGATATAGAAGAACCTCTGCAGGGTGACATTATTGATCCGACAATAGAGTCGGACACGACTTGCGTTGAGAGTGACTCGTTGAAGTGCGGAATATGATAAGCAAGATGTTAAATATTTAAATTCAACAATCATGAGAAAGACAATTTTTATTTTAAGTATGCTCGCCATTACAGTCGGTGTAATAGCTCAGACTGCAGAACCGGCGGGCAGGGCTATGGTGCAAACGCTATCTGCTGATGTTCAACTCAGTACAGAGCAGACTGACGCGCTAAATATAGCAGCGGAGCACTACATCTCTGCAGTGAAGACTGCCAATACCAAGTACTCTGACGACGATAAAGCACTTGTCGCCGCAAAGGCTGCCGCATTGCAGGAATACAATATGCAACTCAGGAACATTCTTACTGACGAACAATATTCCACTATGCTGGTGAAGCAACAAACAAAACGGGAAGAAATCAACAACAGAATAAAGGGAGGACGGAAGCAATGAGAAAGTATTTGTTCAATATATTTTGTCTTGTTCTGCCATTGTATTTGTTTGCGGACCCAAATTGCCCTGTCGTTCAGTCTGCAATCATCAATCCCGGCACAAACATTGAATGTTGGGGGACTGACTATGAAGAATGTATCGTTCAAGAGTGGGATATAACCATTCCGGAAGACTATAATTATGTCGAGTTTGAATACATCATTGACCTGAATCCCAATGGTGCGATTGATGCGCTTTATATCTATACAGAAGACGAAAACCATATTGAGCGTGAAGTATTGAACTACAATTACCAACCTATGACAGGACGGATTCAGGTATATACTTCTAATCAAGTCATTCGTGTAGTTCTCGTGTCTCAGTATGGCAACTCTGGCGAGATGTATCGCGGATTCAAACTCTCATACAGATATGCGGACACAGGAATAGCCGACCAAGTGATATATTCTAATTTGGGCATTGGCATTCAACCTCAGGAGAGACTGCATGTCAACGGACCTGTGCGCGGAGACGGTGAGAGCGGTTCGTGGCGCATACGAACCACGTCAGGTACAACGGAGATTGGTGCAGCCAATTCTGGCTACTCGCATTTCTACACTGACCGGCCTGCTTTCTTCTTCAGCAAACCGCTGTATATAAATGGTGGGGTAATTGGTTCTTACGGGCATAGTGACCTTCAGTTGCGCACTGCCGACACACCAAGACTGACAATAGATACCGCAGGACACGTGGGAATAGGGACAGACGAACCGGAAGAGGCTTTGCATATAAATGGTAATATAAGAGGGAATGGAGCGTTAGGTGCATTGACTATACGAACAGAGGCAGGTACTACAACCATTGGTGCACAAGGTTGGTCGTACTCACATTTTCAAACCTCAATGCCTCGTTTCTATTTCTACAAGCCTATAATGGTTGCCAATGGTGAGTTCTCAAGCGGTGCAGGACAAAACTTATATCTCCAAACTTTCAACACCGCCATAAACGGATCTTCGCCAACAACACGGGTCACGATACTTAATAGCAATGGCAATGTGGGAATAGGAACAGATAATCCGCAGAAGAAACTTGATGTGAATGGGGATATAAATTCTTCTGGCACAATTAGTGCAGAAAACATGGAGGCAGAGGAGATCACTGTAACTGTTCCCAATGGTGCAGATTTTGTATTTGATGAGGGCTATGAACTACGTTCTTTAGAGGAGTTGCAAGAGTATATTAAGCAAAACAAACATCTTCCAGAAATACAATCAGAACAGGAAATGAAAGAAAATGGGATTAGTGTTAATAAATTTCAGATTATGTTGTTGCAGAAGATTGAGGAACTTACGCTTTATACTATTCAGCAGGAAGAGAGGATAAAAGAGTTAGAAACTAAGATACTGATAAAATAATAATTATGAAACACATTACTTTATTAATTGTTTTAGTCTATTTCATGTCCCATAATAGTTTACATACATTTTATGTGAAAATAGCAAAGAATATTTTGGCATCTTGTTTTCTTGTCCCTGTATTCATTTCATGTTGTAACCAACCCCAAGTAACACCGCTACAAGACAATCCTCAAGTTTTTATTACAGATTCTTTTAAGTTTACATATTCACTAACCGACAAAGATGGCAACTATACAAATGTTTTCAGGCAAAATTTCTGGTTAAAATTGACGATGGAAATAGAGAATACAACGAAAGACACGATTATGACAACAAATAACAATATGATAGGTGATTGTTACAATGCTTCAACCAACGATAGGATTGAACAATTGTCTTTTATGGGGGAAGAAATAGACACGGTTAAGGACCTATTTATACCCGTTGCACCATATTCCTCGGTAAGAAAAATGAGAGTTCATCGTATTTCTTCTGTTCCGGAAGGGAAATACTATTTCAGATCTCCTGATATGTTATTTATAACTCAACGTAAGGGCATGTATGATACTATTAGCTGTACAATCCCTTTATCAATCTTATTTGAAATAGAATGAAAAGAATACATATTACATATATTGCAATATTATTTATGCTATGCAATAGCACAAATAGTTATTCCCAAGGTATAGAGAGGAAGCAGACACAAAAAGTATATTTTAAAGTGTCTGATGATACACATCTGTCAGATAAGGATATTTATAAAATTAAGAAAAATGCAGGTATAGTTACTGTTCAAAGCATAAAAAAGATTAGTAATCTCATTTTCACTTCTCCCATTTGGCGTATTAACGATTCGGAGATATTTGCCATAGATAATAAAATAATCCTTTATGATGTTTCCAGTCTTAATGCCATAATTACTGATTACAAGCTGTCTGACAATTTAATATCAATAGATAGTATTGGCGGGGAACCGCTAATATACTTATTAGAATTAAGAAATGTTTCATATTTACAAATATTTAATTTATGCGAGAAACTATCCAATAGTATATATTGTAAAATTGCAGAACCTAACCAAGTATATTTTAAATCCATTCTTGATACAATTTTTCCTAATCCATCAAATAATCCTAATTTTCCATTACAATGGGGATTACAAAACAATACATATCCTCAATTTGATGTTAACGCTCTGCAGGCATGGAATTATTCAACAGGGGAAAACATTAAAGTTGCAGTTATTGATATTGGGTTTGAATTAACTCATCCAGATTTAATCGGTAATATATCTTTGAGTGATGATTGTACTGATGGAGGTGATGGCTCTACCAATGGTCAATATATATTGACATTAGATAGTCATGGTACTCAATGTGCAGGTGTTGTAGCAGGCCAAAATAACAATATTTTGGAATAGTGGGGATTGCGCCGGATAGTAAGATGATTCTTTTACGTCGGGGTTATTCTGTTATCTTAGGTACAGATACATTGTTTTATTCTACGAATGAATGGTGCATAAGATCTTTAAGAATTGCATACCAATTAGGTGCTGATGTTATAAGTAACTCTTGGTCATTTAATAGTACTCACAATAATTTCACGACCTATGACGCAGTATTAGAAGAAGCCGTAACTAATGGTCGTAACGGGAAGGGATGTGTAATTGTCTTTAGTACGGGAAATCAGTCAAAAACATTCATAAATTATCCAAGCAATTCTCCATATACTATTGCGGTTGGAGCAATGGATAGTTTGGGTCATAGAGCATTATTCTCAAATTATGGTGATTGTTTGGATGTTGTCGCTCCTGGTGAATATATATATACTACTCAAATTATTCCATATGGTTTATATTGTTATTCTTCAGGAACATCCTTTGCCTGTCCTATGGTAGCAGGTATAGCTGCATTAATATTATCGGTAAATCCGGACCTAACATGGTCAGAAGTGCGCTCAATAATTAGAAAAACAGCATATAAACTGCCTTATTATTCATTCAATACTGCATATCCAGATGGGACTTGGAATCCTCAAGTGGGGTATGGCTTGGTCAATGCTTATGAAGCAGTAAAAGAGGCGAGACGACATTACATGCAGAACAAGACATACGAGCCTGGAACAAGTATCATAGAGTATTATCCTGAGATTTTTGCAGGTTATTCCGTGACTGATGCTGTCCCGTATGGTAATGTAGTGGTAAAATCAGGTAGTAACGTCACATTTAAGGCAACTGACAAAATACATCTAAAACCTGGATTTAGAGTGGAAAGAGGAGCAACATTCCATGCCTATATAGAGCAACCGCAGGCAAATAGTACGTCAGCACCAGCATTCATGGTAAAAAAGACAAAAGATGAAAATTCCGCTCCACAGGAAACAGCTGATAAAAAACAAATGGTGAAAGTAGAAGAGTTCTCACTTTTCCCCAATCCGGTTACTAATGTGCTTAATGTGCAATCTACATATGGACTATTACAGATAACCATTTATTCTCTCAGTGGTCAACCTGTATTGCAAACCACAAAAACAGAGATAGACGTTTCTTCATTGCCTTCCGGAATTTATATCGTTCGTGCAATAACTGTTGATGGTGAACAACTGCAGAGCAAGTTTATAAAGCAATAAATATATCAGAGCTTAAATGTTGAGAGTGACTCGTTGAAGTGCGGAATATGATAAGCAAGATGTTAAATATTGAATTTCTGCAATCATGAAAAAGATAGGCTTTATATTTCTTATTGCGATGTTGTCAGGTTGCTCAGCTAACATGACAATGAAAGACATTATGACCTTTGAGATGTATGGTGATTGCCTTGTCAGTGGTCCGTGGTCAAAGCCGATTACTTCGAAGGGTGCGTCTGAGATTAAGGTGCTGAGAAGAGACAAGAAGTCTGCAACAGGATATGTGCAAATGTACGGTTTCGATTGGGACACTGAATTCACATATAAAAAAGATAGCATCATATTCACGACTCCGCGTCAGGAAAAGTCATCGCCATATGATAACTACTTGAAACAGACGCTAAGTGCCAAAGGTTGGATTTTCGGAGAAGATATGTTTATAGAATACCATTCTTGGAATACGGTTTCGGAAGGAGGTATAAATTGTGAAGTGTTCGGTAAATTGAAAAAAGAATAACATACATATATGAAAAGGAACAGTTTGATAATTCTTGCGGTGGCAGCGGTGCTGTCGGCGTGCAACGGTGGCGGTGAGACATTGAAAGATGAGAATTTCAGCCTCAGCGTGAGCGGAGTCAGTGACAGGGAGGCAAGGGTGAAGATTGTGCCTTCGAACACGAATGTGTATTACTGGTGGGACGTTGAGACAGAGGAGTGGTTCAGGGAGCACAAAGACTCAATAGGAGAATACTACAAGCGTCAGTGGGACGAGGCAATAAGATACGGATGGTATGAACCAGAGGGCGGTGAGGAAGAAGGCACAGACTTGACGCAGGGTGGAAATATCACAGTCGAGGACTTTATGTACAAAGGTGTAGAGAAAGAAGACTTGGACGCCCTTCGTCCTGAAACGGAATATGTGCTGTTTGCCTACTACCCCGATGCGGATTATCATGCATCAGCAATAACGGTCCTGCCTTTCCGCACAGCGAAGGCAGAGATGGTGGACGATATGAGGATATGGTTTATGCCCAAGGGGGACAACCTGCATATAAGTCTGAGTATAGTCGCCTATGATGAGTTGTTTTACGGGTCGGTCTCCACTAAGGAACTCGGCTCGGCAAGCATAGAAGAATATGCAGAGCAATATTTCAGCAGTAATATAGGTAATATCCGGACAGAGACAGAGGGAGGAATAATATCGTTCATGGCAGACGTGCCGATACCTGAGAATGAGACGGAGTGGTTCGCCTGTTCGTATGTAGGAAAGACGCGGACATCGAAGTGGTACTTTTATCATACACCAACAAAATAGACAGCTAATATGAGAGATGCGAGGTTATTAATGGTAATGATTCCGGTTGCGATGCTGTATTGTGCCTGCAACAACAGCAACCCGCCTGTACTGCCTGCGGCAACAGGCACGGAGAACGGGCATGAATATGTAGATCTGGGTCTGAGTGTGATGTGGGCAACTATGAACATAGGCGCCAATGTGCCAGAAGACTACGGCTGGTATATCTGCTGGGCGGAAACAGAAGAGAAAGACAACTACGACTGGAAAACCTACAAATACGGCAAATCTGCCCGTACACTTACCAAATACAACACCAGCAAAGACTGCGGTTCCACGGTTGACAGTCTGCTCACCATGCAACCGGAAGACGATGCAGCTACAGCCAACTGGGGAGGACGCTGGCGCACTCCCACGAAAGACGAATGGCAAGAACTGCTGGATAACTGCAAGTGGCAGACAGGCAGACTGAACGGCGTAAAAGGTTTCTACTTTACAGCCCCCAACGGCAACTCCATCTTTCTCCCGCTGGCAGGCATGAGAACATTGGACAAATCATGGTGGGAAGCAATGAAAAATGATGACGATTTGAACTTGGGTATGGGGGAATCAGGACTCTACCGCTCGGCTTCACTTCAGGCACTCGCCCCTCCACATGTACCTACACCCTACTATTCATGGACTCTCCGGATGTCAGACGATAAAGACGGCAAAGATGTCTATTGGGTAAACGGAAGCAGAGAAACGGGTCAGTCGTTCCGACCTGTTTTAGACAAATAGCAATCAACAACCAAATAACGCACAACGATGAAAAAATATTCATTCCTCATTCTTGCACTCGCAGCAGTGCTATGCGCCTGCAACAATAACGGCAACG
>CAJOIR010000026.1 GCA_905234685.1 Paludibacteraceae bacterium | reverse complement strand
GAGGAGATAATACGCGCAAGCGGCAAGACGGGGATGGGAGTGGAAGAGATACTGAATGCGATTGTGGAGCGTATCCCCGCACCAGAAGGTGACCCTGATGCGCCGCTGCAATGCCTTGTTTTCGACTCAGTATTCAACAGTTTCCGCGGCATAATAGCATATTTCAAGGTTGTTAACGGCACAATGCACGAAGGCGACCTTGTGCGATTCTTCAATACCGGCAAGGAGTACGATGCGGACGAAATTGGTATCCTGAAACTTGACATGCAGCCACGGAAAGAGATTTCGGCAGGCAACGTGGGATATATCATAAGCGGCATAAAGACAAGCACAGAAGTGAAGGTAGGAGACACCATCACACATGTGGCAAGACCCTGTGACAAGGCGATCGCGGGTTTCGAAGAAGTGAAACCTATGGTGTTTGCCGGTGTGTATCCTATTGAAGCCGAGGATTATGAGAATCTGCGTGCAAGTCTGGAGAAACTGCAACTGAATGATGCGAGTCTAACCTTCACGCCGGAGAGTTCGGTTGCATTAGGTTTCGGATTCCGCTGCGGTTTTTTGGGTCTGCTTCACATGGAGATAGTGCAAGAAAGGCTTGACAGAGAATTCGATATGGATGTCATCACTACAGTTCCCAACGTGAGTTACCAGGTGTATGACAAGCACCAAAAGATGACGGAGGTTCACAACCCCGCGGGCATGCCTGACATAGCAGTTATAGACCATATAGAAGAGCCTTATATACGTGCAAGTATCATCACGGCCACGACATACATAGGCCCAATCATGACATTGTGCCTTGGCAAGCGTGGCGAACTGGTGAAGCAGGATTACATATCCGGTAACCGCGTGGAGATACTCTTCGACCTGCCATTAGGCGAGATAGTGATAGACTTCTACGACAAACTAAAGTCAATCTCAAAGGGTTATGCCTCGTTTGACTATCATGCCAACGGATTCAGAGAGTCAGACCTCGTGAAACTGGATATCCTGCTCAACGGCGAGCAAGTGGATGCACTGTCAACGCTGACACACAGGAGCAACGCCGTGGACTTTGGAAGACGTATGTGCGAGAAACTGAAGGAGTTGCTTCCGAGACAACAGTTTGACATAGCTATTCAGGCGGCGATAGGTCAGAAGATAATAGCGCGGGAGACGGTGAAGCAGGTGAGGAAAGACGTAACGGCGAAGTGCTATGGCGGCGACGTAAGCAGAAAGCGCAAACTGCTGGAGAAACAGAAGAGAGGCAAGAAACGCATGAAACAGATAGGCAACGTGGAAGTGCCTCAGAAGGCATTCCTCGCAGTGCTGAAACTTGACTAATAACAAAAAACAAATATATCATGGAACAATTTGTTCATTCGGCGTGGTCGATGATTCCTTTTGGACTCATGCTTCTAATGATTGCTATTGGTCCGCTGATAGCTGAGCACTGGTGGGAGAAGAACATGAACAAACTGATAGTGTCATGCATACTGGGTATTCCGGTGGCGGTATGCCTCGTGATGGGTGGCATGTGGCATGAACTGGAACACCAGTTGTTCTTCGACTATGTGCCTTTCATCATCCTGCTACTGTCGCTGTTTGTGATAACAGGCGGCATACACTTCTCGGGTGACCTGAAAGCCAAGCCGATTATCAACACGGGTTTCCTCGGGTTAGGTTGGATACTCGCATCAATAATGGGGACTACGGGTGCGGCGATGCTTTTGATACGCCCCGTCATCACCACCAACCAGCAACGGCGATACACGATGCATACGATATTGTTCTTCATTGCATTAGTAGCCAACTGCGGCGGTCTGCTGACACCACTTGGCGACCCTCCTCTATTCATGCTCTTTCTAAGAGGCGCATCATTTACATGGTTCCTGAAGTTAGTACCTGAATGGGCATTCACTGGTGCGATACTGCTGCTGATATATTTCCTTGTTGACACCTATTACTACAAGAAAGAGGATGAGTCAGCACTTAGCGCAGATATAGCAGAAGCGACGCCTCTTGTGGTGAAAGGCAAGATAAACTTCCTGTATTTGATAGGTGTAGTGCTTGCAGTGGCATTTATCAACGAGGGTACAATACCATTGATGGGGAAGGCTGATGCTCCGCTATGGATAAGATACCTAAGAGAGATAGTATTGCTGTCGCTTACCGGTATGTCGCTCTACACTACAAAACGTGAAGTGCGTTACGACCTGAACAAATACACGTGGACTCCGATAATAGAAGTGGCGGTGCTTTTCCTTGGCATCTTCACCACGATGACCCCTGCGCTTGCTTTTCTCGCCGCCAAGGCGCCCGAGTTAGGACTCAGCCACACTTGGCAGTTCTACTACTCGACAGGCGCACTATCCGCCTTCCTTGACAACACGCCTACAGCGGTGGCATTCCACAGTGTGGCAACAGGTCTGACACCAGAGCAGATGGCGGCATTCGGAGGCGAGATGGTGGCAGGAATACCAGAAGTGCTACTGAAAGCAATATCCATTGCTGCGGTTATGTTCGGAGCATTGACATACATAGGCAACGGGCCTAACTTCATGGTGAAAGCGATAGCGGAAGAGAGCGGCATAAAGATGCCGTCGTTCTTCGGCTATATGATACGCTTCTCGCTTATTGTTCTGCTGCCAATATACATACTTGTGCAACTTATATTCTTATAACGGTTTACGCCTATATGAAGATTAATAATTTAACATTAAAACAATATGAATTTATTTGATTTAATCGCTGCTTTCTTCCGTTGGATAGGAAGAGTTTGTAAGAAATCCTTCGCTCTGTTTCTTGACAGTCTGCATCTATCGCTACACTACTGGTTCGTGAGCGTTCCAGTGATTATCCTGTTTGCAGGTCTTGCGTTTTATTATTCACGTCCGCTCAACCGCATCTACAAGGCGGAAGGAATAGTATATCTTAACGGGCCTCTAATAGAAGATGTGAAGCAGGTATTCAAACCTGTTGAACAGAACTACCATTTCTTCCCAGGACAGGATTTACAAAAGATACTGAATCTGACGGAAGACGAAACTGACGGTCTGCGCCGCTTCGAGATATTCAACGTGATAGACTACAACAACGACTCCACCGTTGACATGGTTGACTACAAACGCAACCACAAACTTGACGACACGATAAACGTAGTGATGCCGCATGTGCTATGCATACGGTTCCTCACCAAACGTCCTGACAACGTGCCAGTTGTAGGTGAGCACATGATAGCATATCTGAACAACAGTGCCGCCTTGAAGGCCGCATACGAGAAGAAGAAAGTGCTGTTGGAGAGAAAGGCGACATTCTGGCATGACCAACTTGAGAAACTCGACTCTTTGACATCTGCTTTCTATTTCGAGCAAGGTGCCAGTGCACAAGCACAGATGAAATGGGGTAACGGCATGGTGCTCGGCAGAAGAGAGATAGCACTCTTCCTGCCTGAGATAATGGATGCATACAAGAAGGCAGAGGATGTGGATCATGAACTTGCCAAAGCAACTGCTCCTGTCGTGATACAACAGCAGTTCACAACACTGCCAAGAGCCATCAACGGGCGATTGAAATGCCTTGTTTTGGCTGTTATCATCGGATATATCATCGGCGCACTGATAGCTCTTATTATCAGCAAGCGCAAAGACATACAGAAATGGTATAGAGGCTAACCAATACCACAAAGTCTTGACAAGAAATGAGCCGATGATTAATTAGATTCATCGACTCATTGCTTTATGTGCTTAAAATCCATACAAAGGAATCACCGAAGCAAGGCTTCAACGAGTAGTTCCAACTGAGCCTCGTCAGTCTTGTGCATACGACTGCGGATAGTGACCATTGGTTCAACAATCTCCACATCTTTCATTTGAGAAAGCATCTCGCGCATAACCCTACCGGCAGAAGGTGCCCAAGATCCATTTTCAATTAAGCCGACACGTTTCTTTTGCCACGCTTTTGCCTGAAGATGGTGAAGCAGGTTATACATAGGCGGAAACAGACCTGCATCATAAGATGATGCGGCGAAGATTGCCTTGCCGTATGCGAAAGCATCCTCAACAGCAAAACTAACCTCTTCACGAGTCAGGTCCATGAGACAGACTTTAACGCCTTTAGCTTCGAGTATTGCGGCCACATGCTGCGCAACCAAAGCAGTGCCTCCGTGAATAGACGCATAGCCTACATATACACCATCCTTTTCTGCCTCATAGCGACTCCAGATGTCATACAACCTGAGTGCATCTTTCATTGTCTCACCTTCTATCACGGGTCCATGGAGAGGACAGATGGCAAGAATATCAAGTCCAGAGGCTTTCTTGAGCAGAGTCTGCACAGGCATGCCATACTTACCGCAGATGTTGAAATAATAGCGTCGTGCTTCACATGCCCAATCATCCTCTTGCTGGTCAAGAGTACCAAATGAGCCAAATGCATCAGCGGAGAAAAGCATTTTTTCCGACTCTTCGTATGTTACCATCACTTCAGGCCAATGCACCATAGGTGCCATGAAAAAACGAAGAGTGTGTGCACCCAAAGACAACCTGTCACCCTCTTTAACTGCAACTGTTCTGCCTTCAAGGGTTATATCTTCGAAGAACTGCGGCAACATCTGCAAAGCTTTTTGTGATGCCACCACCTGCAACAAAGGATACTCATGCAAAGCCCACTGGATAAGAGCGGAATGGTCAGGTTCCATGTGCTGCACTATAAGGTAGTCAGGAACTCTTGTCTGCAAGGCATCTTTGAGACTCTTCTTCCAGTCTTCTCCTTTACGGGCATCTACAGTATCGAAAACTGCCACCTTATCATCAAGAATGACATAAGAGTTATATGCCATGCCGCAAGGCACAGGGTATTGATTCTCGAACAAAGGCAGATCATAATCATTCTGACCGATATATATTACGCTATCTGTCATAGTAAAAAGTAGAATTGGTTATCTAAAATTTGTGTTACTCCTCAACTTCGAATTCATCTTTACCTACTCCGCAGAGGGGGCAAACCCAATCGGCAGGAATATCTTCGAAAGCAGTACCCGGAGCTATACCATTGTCAGGATCACCGACTTCAGGGTCATAGACATAACCACATACGGTGCAAACATACTTTTTCATAATCTTCAATTTATAAAACAGAGTCTATAGAATCCTTAAACAGACTCTACAGACTCTGCTGTTAGACATTGATTATTTCAGTTTTATATAGCCGTATTGTGCCTGTGCACCAAGCTGCTCCTCAATGCGGATAAGCTGGTTGTACTTAGCCATACGGTCGGTGCGGCTGAGTGAACCCGTCTTAATCTGACCTGAGTTGGTAGCAACAGCGATGTCCGCAATGGTGGTATCCTCAGTCTCGCCTGAGCGGTGAGAAGTAACGGTGGTGTAGCCGTGACGATGAGCCATCTCGATAGCGTCAAGAGTCTCAGTGAGCGAACCAATCTGGTTAACCTTGATGAGTATAGAGTTGGCAGCACCCATCTTGATACCTTTTTCAAGGAATTTGACGTTGGTAACGAAGAGGTCGTCGCCTACGAGTTGGCAGCGGTCGCCGATACGTTTGGTTAAGAGTACCCAGTTGTCCCAATCATTTTCATCAAGACCGTCCTCGATAGAGTCGATAGGATATTTGGTGATGAGTTGTTCAAGATAGTCAATCTGCTCGGCAGCAGTCAATTTCTTGCCGTTAGGATCTTTCTTCTTACCATCCTTGAGCTGGCGGTAGTCATAGTACCACTCACCATTCTCGCAAGTAGCGAACTCAGAAGCAGCGCAGTCCATGGCAATCTTAACGTCTTTACCAGGAACATAACCTGCGTCTTTAATGGCTTGAATGATGCTGTCGAGAGCATCCTCGATGCCGTTGAGTGCAGGAGCGAAGCCGCCTTCATCGCCTACGGCTGTGCTCAGACCACGTTTCTTAAGCAGTTTAGCCAGTGCGTGGAATACTTCAGCACCCATACGTATAGCCTCTTTTTCAGTCGGAGCGCCTACAGGGCGAATCATAAATTCCTGGAAAGCGATAGGAGCATCGGAGTGTGCACCACCGTTGATGATGTTCATCATAGGCACGGGGAGAACGTGACCGTTGCTACCACCGATGTAGCGATAAAGAGGTATCTCAAGATACTCAGCAGCTGCATGAGCACAAGCGAGGCTAACACCGAGAATGGCGTTGGCTCCGAGTTTCGACTTGGTAGGAGTACCGTCAAGTTCGAGCATCTTCATATCGATAGCACGCTGCTCAAGCACGCTGATACCGATAAGTTCCGGAGCGATGATGTTGTTAACATTGTCAACAGCCTTCTGAACACCCTTGCCAAGATAACGGCTCTTATCGCCGTCACGAAGTTCGAGAGCTTCGTTCTCACCTGTAGATGCACCTGATGGTACGCTTGCACGCCCCATCACACCACATTCCAAAGTAACTTCCACCTCTACGGTAGGATTTCCGCGCGAGTCAAGAATCTCGCGAGCATGTACGTTTTCAATAAACATAATCTTAGTATTTTAGTTGGTTAGTAGAAATCAATTACACGTTACAAAGTTACTGCATATTTTGATACTATGCAAATATTTCAATATGAATAACAGGCAATGTTCAATATTATTATTTACCGCACAAGTATCTATGCATAGCAGCAGCAGCTTTTCTGCCATCAGACATGGCAAGGATGACAGTAGCTCCACCACGTACTATATCTCCGCCAGCAAAGAGTACAGGGATTGACGACTGCAGGTCATCGTTGACTTCTATTGTGCCTTTCTTTGTCACTGCAAGGTTGCTAAGGCTGCTTGGTATGATAGGGTTAGGACTTACACCAACCGCCACAATGACCATATCTACATCAAGTTCAAGAGTCTTACCCTCGACAGGCACAGGCGAGCGGCGACCACTGGCATCTGGTTCACCAAGAGTCATCACCTGAAGTACGGCTTTGCATACACGACCTTTCTCGTCAGCCGTGTATTCAATCGGATTATGCAGGGTAAGGAATTCCACTCCTTCTTCCTTAGCATGTTTGACCTCCTCCACACGAGCAGGCATCTCTTCCTCAGAGCGACGATAAACAATCATGGCATGCTCAGCACCAAGACGCTTGGCAGTACGTACAGCGTCCATAGCGGTGTTGCCGCCACCTATCACTGCTACACGTTTACCTACCAACACAGGTGTATCGGTAGTGTCTTTAGCAGCTCCCATGAGGTTGACACGAGTAAGATATTCGTTACTTGACATGACACCAATAAGGTTCTCGCCCGGTATGTTCATAAAGCGCGGGAGACCTGCGCCTGAGGCGACAAAGATGCCAGCATATTCCTTTTGAAGTTCTTCTACAGTGACAGTCTTACCAATGATAGTGTCTTTTACAAAATGTACTCCCTGTGCTTCAAGGTTGGCAATCTCACGGTCAACAATACGATTAGGCAGACGGTATTCCGGTATGCCATATTTGAGTACACCACCTATTTCATGAAGCGCCTCAAAGACGGTCACGTCATAGCCGTATCTAACCATATCGCCTGCGAAAGTGAGTCCTGCGGGGCCACTACCAACAACAGCAATTTTAATTGGTGAATTGGCAATCAAACTTTCATCTTTCGACTTTCGTCTTTCGACTATATTTAATGCCGTATCAGCGGCAAAGCGTTCGAGGTATCCAATGGCAACAGGCTGAGAATTCATCTTGTGGTGAATACATTGCGCCTCACACTGCTTCTCCTGCGGACAAACACGCCCACAAACAGCAGGCAGAGTGCTTGACTGTCTGATGATGTCGTAAGCTGCAAGTGGGTTACCCGCCTCTATTTGCTTGATAAAGCCCGGTATGTCGATGCCGACAGGACATCCTTGAACGCAACCAGGGTTGGCACAATCAAGGCAACGTTTCGACTCGGTGAATGCCATTTCAGGAGTGAGTCCCTGATTAACCTCCTCATAGAGAGTTGTGGCACGGTATGAAGGGTCGAGTTCGGGCATTCTCACTCTCGGAATTGCAACACGCTCCTTAGGTTTGAGCGTCAGACGGAGTTGCTTGCGCCATTCGGAATCACGGTTAGAAGTAAGGTCTATGTCTGCTTCAGGTCTCGATGAGGTCTCGATGAGGTCTCGATGAGGTCTCGATGACGATGGCTGGGGATTAGCAGGAGCAGAGGTGTTTTTTCCCTCATTCTGCTGATACCTCTCATATGCCTCACGCTCTTCCTGACGATATGAGCCGAGACGAGAGAGCATCTCGTCGAAGTCCACCTGGTGAGCATCAAACTCAGGACCATCGACGCAGACGAAACGAGTCTTGCCACCGACAGTGACACGACAGGCGCCACACATGCCTGTGCCATCAACCATTATGGTATTGAGCGATGCCTCGGTAGGTATATTATATTTCTTCGTGAGCAATGCCACAAACTTCATCATGATAGCAGGTCCGATGGTGATAACCTTATCAACCTGTTCACGCCGAATAACAGACTCAATGCCCTGTGTGACAAGCCCTTTTGTGCCATAAGAGCCATCGTCAGTCATGATGACGACCTCATCGGAGTACTTAGCCAACTGGGGTTCAAGGATGATGAGGTCCTTGTTGCGGGCAGCGAGGACAGTGATAACCCGATTGCCTGCCTTATGCAACGCCTGAGCGATGGGGAGCATAGGAGCAGCGCCAACACCACCGCAAGCACAAACCACAGTGCCGAAGTTTTGAATGTTGGTTGCCTTACCGAGAGGACCTACTATATCAGTTACTGTGTCACCTTCATTGAGGGCGCATAGTTTGGCGGAAGAGACACCTATACGCTGTACGACAAGTGTGACAGTGCCTTTTTCAGGGTCACTATCGGCAATGGTAAGCGGCATCCGCTCACCATCAGCATCAACACGAACTATGACAAAGTGACCAGCTTTGCGAGATTTGGCAATAAGCGGCGCATCAAGAATGAGTTCACACACATTCTCCGAGAAGAACTGTTTGGATAATATCTTATTCATAAACCTCACCCGAACTCTCCAAAGGAGAGTGGTTTGCTTTTAGTTTTTAGTAGGTGCAAAGTTACAAAGATTTTCTATTGTGTACAAATAAAAAAAGAGACGAGTCAAAACCTCGTCTCTACAAAAAATTCCATACAGGAAAGATATTACTTGCGGTTACGGTTGCCGTAGCGTGACATGAATTTGTCAACACGACCGGCGGTATCCACGAGTTTCGACTTGCCAGTGTAGAAGGGGTGAGAGGTGTTGGAGATTTCCAACTTGATGAGCGGATAGGTAACTCCGTCAATCTCGATAGTGTCCTTCGTATTGGCTGTAGAGCGGCTGAAGAACTGGTCGCCGTTCGACATATCTTTGAAAACCACCACGCGGTAGTTGTCGGGATGAATTCCTTTTTTCATAACAGTTTCCTTTCTTTATTATTCAGCGGCAACAACCGTGAATTTAAGTTCAGCCTTAACTTCTTTGTGCAGTTTGACAACGGCAGCGTACTCACCTGTCTCCTTGATTTCGGGCAGAGCGATTAGTTTGCGGTCAACGTCAATCTCAAGAGCCTTGAGCGCGTCAGCAATCTGCTGAGTGGTGACAGCACCGAAGATCTTGCCGTTCTCGTTGGCTTTCTGCTCAATCTTAAGTATGATAGTCTCGAGTTTCTGAGCCAGAGTCTCAGCGTCAGCTTTCTGCTGTGCAAGTTTGCGAGCCTGCTGCTTGAGGTTTTCAGCGAGTTGCTTACGGTTAGAGTCGTTAGCAATAATAGCCATTTTATTGGGGATAAGGAAGTTACGTCCGTATCCATCACGTACCTTTACGATATCGTTCTTATAGCCGAGGTTCTCGACGTCTTGAATAAGTATTACATACATAGTCTTGTCCTCCTATAATTATTTCATCATGTCGGTTACGTAAGGCAGCAATGCGAGATGGCGTGCACGCTTAACAGCCTGAGCCACTTTGCGCTGATACTTGAGAGAAGTACCTGTGAGACGACGGGGAAGAATCTTACCCTGCTCGTTAAGGAATTTCTTCAGGAACTCAGGATCTTTGTAGTCAATGTACTTGATACCGCTCTTTTTGAAACGGCAATACTTTTTCTTTTTCACGTCCTTCTGTTGAGGAGTGAGGTAACGAAGTTCTTCTGCCATGGCTTAATCCTCCTTTTTGTTATGAGCGTTGCGACGCTTTTCAGCGTACTCAAAAGCGTACTTGTCAAGACGGAAAGTCAAGAAACGGAGCACGCGCTCGTCACGACGGTAAGCAGTTTCGAGAGTAGCAACGACTTCAGGTTCAACATCGAATTGGAGCAGGGCATAGAATCCCGTTGTTTTGCCCTTGATAGGATATGCGAGTTTTTTCAAACCCCATTCCTCATGATTGAGAATAGTTGCACCATTCTCGGTAAGCAACTTCTCAAACTTCTCTACCGCTTCCTTCATCTGTGGTTCAGACAAAACGGGAGTCAAGATGAAAGCGGTCTCGTAATGGTTTAACATTTGTTTGATTGTTTAAGTGTTTAATTGTTGATTTGTTTAACCGTTAAGCGAGCGTTCTTGACACACTTCGCGAAATGGACTGCAAAGGTACAACAATTATTTTATTCCTGCAAACAAATGTCAATTATTTTCTATTCCATCGCTGATTTCTACCAAGGATACCTGCTTTGTCAAGAGAACCGCGCAGTTTGAGTCGGCCATTGTCGTAGGATATACGGCCATAATAGAACTTACCGCTCTCTGGGTCAAGCACCTTGCCACCGACAAGAGCACCGTCTTTCTCAGACATGCCGCGAATGATGACCATACCGAGTATAGGTTTGTCCGTGTCTTCTTCGACACACTCTGTACATTTCAGAGTTTCAGTGCCCGGGACAAGCATTTGTGATATCTTGCCATAATATTTACCGTCAGTGCCTTTGTATATAGTAACAACACCATAGTTTTGACCTGTCTTGTCGTCAACCGTAACCCAATCACCGAGTATCTTGTCAATCTGGGCTGTAGCAAGAACTGTCTGCATTAATGCAAACAGAAGTAAAAACGTCTTTTTCATTTGAAAGGATTTATTTGTGAAAATATTATCTGTTCGTTTGTACACTGTATATGACACATTGTGTTCATAAACAGAGGCATATTGAGGTCAACATGCCCCGCAGGGAAACCAGTGATGACAGGATATGAAAAGTCAGCCACGTACTTTGTGAGCGTTTCCTGCAATGTGCATGACATACGAGGGTCGTCCTCACAGTCACTAAAATGACCTATTATGAGTCCCTTGATATTATGAAGTACGCCGCTCATTCTAAGATTCTGCAGCATGCGGTCGATATGATACTGCTGTTCATCTATGTCCTCGACAAAGAGTATGCTATCAGTGTCTATCACCTGATAGGGCGTGCGCTGCAAACCATAGAACACAGAAAGGTTGCCTCCACGTAGAATAGCCTCTGCTTCGCCTGCCCGGGAGAGAGGCTGTGCAGGAAATGTGTAACTAATACCTTCACCTGAGAGAATGCTGCGAAGAGTCTTCATAGGTTCAGAGTCTTCAGGTAAAGTAGCAATATGCTTTGCCATAATACCATGAACAGAGGGCATATCAAGTGTTCCAAGAAGACAATGCAGACAAGTCACATCAGAAAAACCTATCAGCATCTTACCTGCAACAGGTTTGACATGGTCGATGATTTGTGCCAAACCATAGCCTCCACGAGAGCAGAGTATAGCATCAACGGATTGGTCGCCAAAAGCCTCGTTGATGTCATGCAGACGCTCTTCAGGAGTACCCGAAGCACCGCCATACCGTCCTTTGGCATGCTGTGAAACAGTGACATGATGACCCCAACTCTCAAGTACACTCTTTGCACCATCAATGTATTGCGGATCAACAGCAGAGGCAGGTGATATAATTCTTATATTCATTGGTTTTCTCTTTCTTCCCGTTCTTTACGCTCTTTGCGGAGCAGACGGTTGCGGCGTGCGGAGATATAATTGCTTATATAGTCGATATATGCGCCTATATAACGTTTGCGTTTGTCTTCGTACACATCCTCTATATCAACCATTATGCCTGTTTCATATACATTACTCAATTCGTCGTTAACAGCATTCCCGAAGAACTTGAGACTGGGAGTCAGATTCAGATATGCAGAAAACATAGGAGGAATAGTAGTTCCCCGTGCGCGTATCGCTTTCATGAGCACCTGAAAGTTCTCCTTTGCATCTTCTCCATCGAAGAGGTCATCTGCCATTTCCTGTGCCTCCGCACTAATATCAATAGGATTGTATGGCATGAAGAGTTCGCGGTTGTCGAAGCAGTAGCGTCTCAGATAAGCGTATATCAAGTTGCGTGCCACATCGTCGTAGTTAGGATAGATGGTTACTTTGCCAATCAAATAGCGTACCTCCGGATGATTGTACATAACAGCACCTAGTCCGTCCCATATATTGTCAAGTGCAAACAAAGATTTCATACCCATTTCGCGTGTCTGATATTTTGGCTGCACAAAAGCTCTGCCAAGTTCAATGGTGACAGGGAGATATTTGTTGATGAAATACTTTGTATAACGAAACAAGTGTGCAGATGTAATGAAAGGTTGCCCGTTGTCGGTGAAAGTGCAGTCACGCAGCCAAAGATAACGGTAACCACCTACTATCTCTTCGTTCTCAGGGTCCCAGACGATAAGCTGGTGATAAGGTACCGGCATGGTATCCATATCGTCAATATCCATCTCTTCGCCTGTAGAACCTCCGCTCTCACGATATGACAATTCTCGCAAGCGCGCAATCTCACGCATGACATTAGGTGCCTCCAAAGCAGTAAGGTCGTAGATCTCGTTGCCTGCCTTGTTGGTAGGACGAAGAAAATTCTGTTTGGTTAGTTCTTTCTTTATAAGAGAGCGCTCTACAGGTGGTATAATTTCTTTCATGGTGAATTATTTTAGGTTATACACTTGAGTCCGCAGCCAAGAAGCCCACTCTGCGGGTGTCTTAGACTTGTCGAATGTGGTATATGATACAGGTTTGCCTATCTTCACAACAAAGTGTTTGCCAGTAGCCTTGAACATCTCGTCAGCAAGATATAGCATCTCTATGTTTGTCTTTATGCCGAGACGTGTGCGCCAAAGTGAGAGGTTATAGAAAAAACTCGAATTCTGTCCATCAAAAAAAACAGGTACTATATCACGCTTATGCTGCACCGCCTTCTGCACTACCGACTTCTTCCATTCAGGATCCTGGATTCTGCCGCAAATAACACGCGAGCATTTGCCAGAAGGGAATGTCAGAATGTCAAAACCTGAGGCATAGAGTTCATCAAGTTTCTGTGCATACTCACGGTTTTGCGAGCCTTTGCCAACAACATGCACAGGCACGAAGATACCTTGAAGCGGTGTGAGATACATAAGAAGTTCGTTCACTATCACACGCAGATTACAATTTCTCCGCTCACCGAGATACAAGGCGAGTATCATACCATCGAGTCCTCCAAGCGGATGGTTGCTTACAAAACAGACCGGCTTGTCATGACCAAATATGTTCTCATCGCCATCAACAGTGACAGTAGTATTCAATAGGTTAGGGCCAATAACCTCACGTATGAAATCATAGTTCTTTAAATCCGGATGTTCACGGAAAAACTTGTTGAAGATGTCTTCGTGAACAATGCGTTTGAGGTAGTTGACCACAAACCCTGGAGTGTGTCTGCCAAGTTTCTTGCGAACTACGGCTTCAACATCAAGACGTATTGGTTCGTTGGTTGCCGGCATATTGCTATTCAGTCAATTTATTCTGTATCCGTTTTAGATGACACAGCATCAGGTCTCCGTTCTCCTCGCGGAGATGCATGCCGTTACCTTCGCAGTAGCGGAAAACAGAGCAGTGGTTGCAAGGTTCTTTCCTGCGCATCCAACTACGGTCTCGATAAGGTTTAAAGCCATGCTCCCACACCTCCCAGAAACTATCCTTGTAGATATTACCCTGATAGTATTTGCCACGTATGGAGGTGCAAGCACTGATGCTACCGTCAATTAGTATAGAGGCAACAGAGATGCCTGCAGCACACTGATAGAGGTGGTCGCGTACTTTGCCTTCATACTCACCAAGAAAACCTTCGCAACTATAACTTACACGTCTGCCTGCCTCACGCTCGGATACAATGAAGTTAAGCATGTGAGTGAACTGCTCATCATCAAGTAATAGTTCTGGGTCGCTCTTTGCTCTACCCATAGGGTCGATGCCGAACAGTCGCCAGCGACGCACTCCGATACTCCACAAAAAATCGCGCAGCTCAGGCAGATACTTGACATTACGGCGGTTGACACATGTCACCACATCCCATGTCAGACGCTTATCGGCAGCAGCGAGTTTTATCGCTCTAATTGCATTCTGAAATGAGAGTTTATGACCGCGCATCCAGTTGTGATCATCCTCAAAACCGTCAAGAGATACAGTCATAGACAGCAGACCTGCCTCACGCAGAGCTTTGAAACGCTGCGGAGTAAGTGCGAGGCCATTGGTAACCATACCCCAAGGGAATTCCCTTTTATGCAGTTCGTGACCGACTTCTTCGAGGTCATGACGCATGGTGGGTTCTCCTCCGGATACGATGATGAGGGTATGATGGGGATCAACATGTGGCAGAATCTCCTCATCAATGACCTTCAGAAAATCCTCCTTGGGCATGTCTGGTGTAGTTACCTCACTGCGGCAGTCGCTACCGCAATGCCTGCAGCTAACATTACAACGCAGTGTGCTCTCCCAGAAGAGTTGTTGCAGTGGATGCAGTGTCTTGAGATTTCGCCGTCTAAGACGCTCAAGTTCAAGTGCTATACGCAGTCGCAGTTTCATTATTTATTTCTAACGGGTGCAGGTACTCCGTATTTTAACATAACAGGTTCACGTCCGTAGCCATACGGAGACTCCTTGTGAACTATCTCCACATTCATGGTGGCAGTGCCTCTGTTCCATGAATCATGCGGTTCTCCATCGTAGGTGACAGGTTCGGTGTAACGTTTCCCTTCAACTTCAAAGACAAGTGAGTCGGCAGGGAATCCGTCAAAGTGAACATCAAACATACCATTCTCATCGGTCTCAACGTAAATCTGATTATCGTATGTAGAGACGGATATTCGCTGCTTCTGCATGGGTTTACCTTTACTATTGACCAGCAAACCGTGGACAACGTACTCTGCGCGAGGTACACCATACATACAAACAGGAGGCTGCTCTGCCATTGCTGCCGCTTCGACAGGAGGAATGGACGGTTGCAGATCATCCCCATCAGCAGGCTGCTGAGGTTTGGCAAGATTCTTCTGATGCTGACAACTGACGACACCGAGTGCAGCTATCATTGCAGCCAACAGTATGTTGACTCTGCGTAGAAAAGAATTGCTTAGACGTTTCATAACACAAATAGGTTTGGGGTGCAAATATACAAATTATTCATTGTCTAACAAAGACATTTTGTATTTTGTTGAAATTCTAAAAAGCAGATATATCATAGCAGATGTAACTATAGCGCTAAGAATACCAATCCAAAGTGTATCACCTGTTCCAAATGCATCAACATCTTCAACGTTTCTGCCATTCATATAAAGAATGTTATAAGTGAGCACAGCTATGCAGTTGTTGGTGAAGTGTGCTAATACAGGTAGCCACAGACTACCAGACCAGAGAAGCATATATCCGAAGAGTGCGCCAAGAAGCATACGAGGTATGAACCCATAGAACTGAAAGTGTATTGCAGAGAAGATGATAGCACTGGTCCAAACAGCAATATGCGTATTTTTACCAGCAAAGAGTTTTTGCAAAGTTCCTCTGAAGCAGAGTTCTTCGGAGAAAGCAGGCAGCAAAGCCATTATGAGTATATTGACAAACAGTATGCCTATGTCGTCAGCTTGTATGAACCGTTCGGTAAGAATGTTCGCTGCTTCTTCCTGCTGTTTTATAAGTTCTTCCAAGCCGCTAAGGAAAGAGGGCAAGACAAGTTGTTCATTAAGCGAGGCAAGCAAGTTGATGAATGGTGATGCACAAAGCATCAACAGAACGGCAACAAGAGCCTCTTGCCAGTGCAGACCTTTGTTTAGTTGAAGCCACTTAAGAGGTTCTCTGCTCCAAAGCGAAACTGCTATGAAACACGGTAGCATGAAAGTGCCAAATGTCTGGAGTACCTGCATCACTTTGAGAGAGGCAGTGCTCTGACTCCCTTCTGACAAGACGAGGTAGAGTCCAATGAAAAGTAATGTCAGCATAAGCATCAATGCCAACAAGAGCAACACCTTCGAAATGACGCTGCTACGCTCCATTATACCCAATAATGGTTTTTTCATAGTTCGCTTATCAGTTTAAGCAGAGTCTCTTTTGCATCACCAAGGCAGAGATATACACCATTACTACGTTTATAGAGAGGATTATCAACGCCGGCATATCCCGGGTTGAGGTCATAGTTGCATACGATAACCTCCTTAGCCTTATCGACATCAAGAACAGGCATGCCGTAAATAGGAGTGCCTTCGGCATTGCGAGCAGCAGGGTTAAGAACATCGTTTGCACCTATTACAATGACGGCATCTGTAGTTTTGAAGTCAGGGTTGATATCATCCATCTCATACAACTGGTCGTAAGGTATATCTGCTTCTGCAAGGAGTACATTCATGTGTCCCGGCATTCTTCCTGCTACAGGGTGAATAGCGAACCTTACACGTGCGCCATTGGCAGCGAGACGGTCGGCGAGTTGCTTTACCATGTGCTGTGCCTGAGCCAATGCCATACCATAACCAGGTACGATGATTACATCTTTAGCATGGCGTAACACACTCGCAGGTGAATGATCTTCAGCTGGTGCTTCAATAGTATTTGCCACTGTAGCGCCTTTCATTTGTGCTATCTCCTTGCGGAGTTCTGCTATCTCGCTTGTGAGCGAATTGACAGCATCAAGAAGTTGTTGTATTTCCATATCATCAAGTTGAGAAATAAGATATTCAATTGTTTCTTTCTGCTGTTGCATCGGTGCAGGTGCGGGTTTGTGTTTGCGTGTTTTTCTAAAGAGTATGTTCCTGAGAGTCCGATTCATCGCGCGACACATTATCTGCGTGAGTAATAGTCCGCTTGCTCCAACTATTCCTCCCACTGCAACAAGAAGTAGGTCGCCCGTAGCCATACCTGCTATCGCTCCTGCCACACCAGAAAGAGAGTTAAGCAGAGAGATGGTAACAGGCATATCTGCTCCACCCACACGAATAGCAAAAAACCATCCGAACGCAACAGAAACTATCGATGCCACAAGAAGGATATGCCAAACACCATTGTAAATTGTTCCAAGCGCAAGACATGCAAGAGCAATGAAAAGTGAGAGCAGGAGTAACAAATTGTGGAGGCGGTATTCAACAGGTTTCTGGTCAAGCAGTCTGTGCAGTTTGCCTGCAGCAACAATACTACCGACAAGAGTGATGATACCAACTATCAAGGCAAGCAACGCAGTGAAATATGTAAAACGTGGATATTCAGCAGACTGAATGCCCATTCCAAGATAAATCATCGCTCCAACCAGAGCAGAAGCGCCTCCGCCAAGACCATTGAAAAGCGCCACAAGTTGCGGCATCTGTATCATTCTAGCGTGAGCAGCAATCAGTGAACCAACAAGTGCTCCGACAACTAAAGAAGGATAAAGAGTCCATGCAGACAAGACACCAGAGAAATAGAGTGTAGACACCACTCCCACAAACATAGCAAATGCCGAAAGGAGATTACCCGCCACAGCGGTTTTCACCTTGCTCATCATAGTGATGCCACAAAGGACAATAACCGCCAACACTGCACTGATTGTTATCTGCAAGACGCTCATGACTGCTTGTCTTTATGAGGTTTTCTAAACATGCGCAGCATACGATGTGTCACGCTGAAGCCTCCGAAAACGTTGACTGTCGCAAGCATTATGGCAACTCCTCCGATAATCTGTGCTGCAAGCCCCTGACCAAGCAGGAATGCGATACCCGTGGCTGCGACAGCGCCTATAATTGTAACTCCTGACAAGGCATTCATACCCGACATGAGCGGTGTATGAAGAAGACTTGGCACACGGCGGATAATGAAATATCCAGCTACAGTGCAAACCACGAACACTCCTATGAGAATCAAAGGATTCATATACCCATAGCTTTGCGTGCACCTAAATGAAGCAGTTCACCATTATGGCAAACAAGACTCTTAGCAATGACTTCGTCCTGCATATTGAGTTCTATCTTGTTGTCTTTAACAAGGTACTTCACAAGGTTGTACATATTGTTGGAGAACATCCAAGTGGATGAAGTAGGAAGTTCGCCAGGTATATTCTTCACTCCGATGAGTGTGACACCGTGTTTAACTTCGATGTCACCCTTGGGAGTGATGTCACAGTTACCTCCCTGATCAATGGCAATATCAACAATCACCGAACCTCGCTTCATACCTTTGACAGTATCTTCGGTGATGATAACTGGAGCGAGTTCACCAGGTACAAGTACGGAGCAGAATACGATATCCATCTGCTGTATGGTAGTTTTAAGGGCTTCACGCTCTGCTGCGAGCACATCGGCAGGCAGACTCTTGGCATATCCTCCTTCGCCGATAGCAAGTTCGGCAGGCACACCAGTTTCAATTATCTTTGCCCCGAGCGACATTGCATTCTCAGCTGCCATTGGTCGTATGTCGGCAGCATAAGTCACAGCACCAAGACGCTTGGCAGTAGCTAATGCCTGCAGACCAGCCACGCCAACACCTATAACCATGACCTTTGCAGGTTCTATTTTGCCTACGGCGGTGAACATCTGAGGTATGAAACTTGTCATGTGATTAGCTGCCATAAGGATACCCTTGTATCCGGCACATGTTGACATAGAGGTAAGCGCATCCATGGATTGTGCACGTGAGATACGCGGTATGCAATCGAGAGTGAAAGCAGTTACACCTTGCGCAGTAAGACGAAGCACCATATTGTGGTTGACAGGCGAAGCAGGATGAATGAAAGTGATGAGATACTGACCTTTGTGCATCATCTCAACTTCATGTTTCTGCTTCTGCTCATTGAAGAGAGGTTCCTTTACTTTGAGGATAAGTTCTGCCTCGCGGTAGATATCTTCAGGGTCTGCAACAAGTCTTGCACCGGCTTTCAGATAGTCCTCGTCATGATACAGAGCACCGTCGCCAGCGTGGTTTTCAACCAAGACGGTAAAACCGTCATTAACGAATTTACTCACAGTCTCGGGTGAGCATGCAACACGGTTTTCGCCGTGCATGATTTCTTTTGGAATACCAAGAATCATAATATTATGTGTTTTTATGGTTAGTTTATGATTAAGTAAGCATATTAGAATGCAAAGTAACAACTTTTTGATGAAAGAAGCAAATAAAATATGTTATAGCGGGTCGACATCAACAAATATCACTGCGCCTTTGGCGTCAGAGTTTTGCCTGACTACCTCAATCTGCTGTCTAAGCAACTCTTTTGCCTTATCGTACGGTGCAGAGGTTTCAATTTTAAGTATGATATTGCGAATATACATATTCTGTACTTTGCTGATGACAGGCTCTACCACACGCGAGCAACGTCGCGTGAAGACAGTGTGCAGTTTACCCTGCAGCATTGCAGCTATGAGCGATGCCTTGAGCGCTTCACGATGTTTGACTGTGACCACCAAGATTCGAAAGAAAGGCGGATACCTGAATGCTTCACGCTCACGAATCTGCTCTTCATACATAGACTTATAGTCATGGTCTGCCACATATCTGATTGCAACGTTGTCAGGGTTAGCAGTCTGTATCACCACCTCACCCTGCATTTCTTTTCTTCCAGCTCTACCACTGACCTGCTCAAGCATCTGGTATGCCCGCTCGCTACTACGGAAATCAGGCTGGTTGAATAGGCTGTCTGCACTGAGTACAGCAACAGTGCTCACATCATCGAAATGCAAACCTTTCGACACCATCTGTGTGCCTACAAGTATGTCGGTTTTGTGTGCTGCAAAGTCATCGATGATACGCTGGTATGCATGCCTATTACGTGTGGTGTCAAAATCCATACGTGTTACTCTTGCCTCAGGCATCAGTTCATGCAATTCATCCTCTATCTTTTCTGTGCCCATACCATGGTCGGAAAGCGTAGGTTGTCCGCATGCAGGGCAAACAGAAGGCAGAGGAATGGTATATCCGCAGTAATGACACACAAGAGTGCCTTGCCTCTTATGCAGAGTCATACTGACATCGCAGTTGACACATTTAGGCACGTAAGCGCACTGATTACACTCCACCCAAGGCGCATACCCACGCCTGTTTTGAAAGACAATCACTTGCTTATGTTGTGCAAGAGCAGCACGCATACGCAGCACAAGCGGATCAGAGAAATGCCCAGTCATTTCCTTTCGATGATATTGCAGACGCGTGTCAACGATACTGATGTCAGGGAGTTGTATGTTGCCGTGACGCTGAGCCAATTCCACCAGACCGAATTTTCCACGCAGTGCATTGTAGTATGTTTCGACAGCAGGCGTAGCTGTGCCCAACAAAACCTTTGCACCAGTTTGCTTTGCGAGCCAAACAGCAGCATTGCCTGCATGATAACGAGGCGCAGGGTCTTGCTGCTTATAACTAGCATCATGCTCTTCATCAACTATTATCAATCCAAGTCTCTGAAGAGGCAGAAATAAGGAAGAACGCACTCCGAGAACAACACCGTATCTGTCAGTTTCAAGCAGATTGTGATATATCTCTGCCCTTTCACGGTCGCTGAGGCGCGAATGATAGACTGCAAGTCTGCTGCCGAACACCGCCTGCAGGCGCTCAGTAAGTTGTGTGGTAAGTGCTATCTCCGGCACAAGATAGAGCACTTGTCTGCCATTTTGTATTGCCTCCTGAATGAGGTGTATGTATATCTCTGTTTTTCCACTGCCTGTTACTCCATGAAGCAACACTACATCTTTCTCATACCACAAACGATGTATCTGCTCTTTCGCATGCAGTTGCAGGGAGTTAAGAGTGGCAGGTAGTTTAGAATCGGAAGACTGTAAGTGAGTATGCTCTGGTTCTAAGACTGACTGCTTGAGGATTTCTTTATCAATGAGAGCCTTCAGCACAGCGGGAGTTACGCCTGAAAGGGCAAGGAGTTCATCTCGGCGCACAAAAGTGTTTTCTTGTGCAAGATGCAAAAACAGGAGTAGCAGTTGTTGCTGTTTCTTAGCATGAGAAAGAGAGTCAAGCAAGAGTTGCAAAGCCGCTTCGTTGTCTTTGTAGTTGTCCGCAAGCATGAGACAATTTACCGTCTTAGGACGATAGCGGTCTTTCACCTGTTCGCCTATGAGCACAAAGTTCAACTCCTGAAGTTTTTGCAACGCAGGCAACAAGGAGCGAATTCCTATTATCCGACTTATCTCATCAATAGTCTTTTCTTTGCCATCGTCAAGACACTCAAGGATACGAATCTGAGTAGAGGTTAATTGTTGAAGCGATAAATCAGTAACCTGATTGGCCAATTCAATATCATTAATACAGATCCTTGTTTCACTCTCCAGTTTGAGTGCAGCGGGCAAAGCGGCTTTCATCACCTCACCGAGAGTACACATATAATATGACGCAAGCCACCGCCATAGTTGCAACTGACTCTCTGTCACTATGGCATGGCTGTCAAGAACCTCTATGATATCTTTTGTCTCGATACCCTCAGGCAAGACACCTGTGTGAATACGCCAAACGATGCCTGAATATATCTTCTTTTTACCAAGCGGCACAAGCACGCGCTTTCCGACCGGATTGTCAGAACCAGTCTGCTCGGGCATGTTGTATGTAAGCACACCATTGACAGCCAGAGGCAGGATGACATCGTAAAGCATGGAGAGACTGACAATTACAAACTATCAATTTTCACCTTTCAGTTGATTGTAGCAATGGCGGCAGAGAGGCTCGTATTTCTCAGTCTCGCCGAGTAACACCCGCTTGTCGCTTTCTACCAGACGGTGAGACACATAAGCTAGGTCACCGCAGTTGACACAAATAGCATGAGTCTTATACACGTCTTCTGCAATAGCAAGGAGTGCAGGCATAGGTCCGAAAGGCACGCCTTTGTAGTCCATATCAAGACCTGCCACTATGACGCGAATGCCACGATTGGCAAGTTCGTTGCAAACATCAACAATGCCCATATCGAAGAATTGCGCCTCGTCGATGCCTACCACATCAACATCGTTAGCAAGCAGGAGTATGCTTGCCGAACTCTCCACCGGTGTTGACTGAATGGCACGACCTTCGTGACTGACAACGTCTTCCTCGGAATAGCGCACATCAATGGCTGGTTTGAATATCTCTACACGCAACTTGGCGAACTGCGCACGCTTCATACGGCGAATGAGTTCTTCGGTCTTACCAGAGAACATACTACCGCATACCACTTCGATACTGCCTCGCCTCAAACGAGGGCCTTGTGTGTCTCTTTCTGAAAACATAAAGATATTTAGTATTTGGTCATTTACAATTCAGTTGTTTATACTGACATTCCTCACTCACGACAACATAGAAATAGAATCGTGAAAACTATAAGGTCAATATATAAGTGAGCATACGTTGAGCATATATTCAGCATATATTGAGCATATATTGGAATATGATATATATGGTTTTGCCAAAACATCAAACTACATGTTAGTGTGTGCAAAGATAATGTGATTTTATCATATTTGCAAATACAGCACAATAGTATTTATTCGTTAACAGTGGAGCGGACTACGCCGTCAGCAAGGCAGGTCTCAATGACATCACCCGCCCTTACCTCGTCAGCACTTCTAAGCACTCTGCCATTGACATGTGTAAGGGAATACCCCTTTCGAAAGATATCTGCAGGTGAGAGAAGTGCAAGCGTCTTCTGCGCCATGCCGAGACGATTCTGCTCCCGCATGATGATACCACCGAAAGCGCTTTGAAGACGCACTATGAGAGTGTGAATCCTCTCACGCTGCACCGCAGAAATCTTGTCGGCAGTAAGCATCAGCCGTTGCTGTAACCTATCAAGAGTCTGTTGTGCCTCATCCATAAGAGCGATGATAAATTCAGCCACTGCGGTAGGTGTCTTGACGCTGCGAAATGCCACCATGTCAGCGACTGAGACGTCGCGCTGATGCCCTATTCCAGTGATTACAGGCAAAGGGAACTGAGCAATATGCGAAGCCAGGTCGTAATTGTCGAAGCATGAGAGATCTGTTGAAGCCCCTCCTCCACGAATGATAACAACAACATCGAAAGCAGAAGGCGAGGTTGAGACTTCTTCGAGCGCGCTGACAAGAGACTGCGCCGCTTTGTCACCCTGCATAACAGCGGAGAAGAGCACAGTTGAAAAGTCATAGCCACTCTGCTGCAACTGATGCACGAAGTCTTCGTAGCCTGCCGCTGAGCCGGAAGAAATGACAGCGATACGTTTCGGCAGTGTCGGCATAGAAAGCGACTGCTGCATATCGAATACGCCATCTTGCTTGAGCCGCAAGACAGTCTGTTCACGCTGACGAGCGAGGTCACCAAGTGTAAAAGTGGGGTCTATACCCACTATCTGTAGGCTGAGTCCGTATACAGCATGAAAACTGACACCGACATCAACCAACACCTGCATGCCCGGAGATAGAGGCTGATGCGTGGTTTCGGTGAAATAGGCAGAAAGCATCACCCATATATTGCTCCAGCACGTAGCTCTCACCTTAGCAGCGAGAATAGCGCCATCGGAAGCTTTTTCCACAAGTTCCATGTAGCAATGACCACCGCGCACGGAGAGGCTACCAATCTCAGCTTTGATGCGGTAAGTATCACCAAGCTCTGATTCAAGAGTGCCACCTATGGCAGCACAAAGTTCAGAGAGGGAATATACAGGAGAGTCAAATTGCATGTTTTATCAGTATCATTTTAGTCATGCAAAGATACATGTTTTTCGCGTAACAGGCAAGACCAAATTTTGTGATACACAAAAAAAACCTTATCTTTGCACCCAAGAAAATATCACCGCTATGGACTTAAAGAAATTCTTCAAAAGCAACAATACCGCTTATGTGATTTGCACCCTGATTGCCGCTGTCATTATAGGGTTACTACTGTTGATGTTTGTCTTTCTCTGGCTGAGCCGTTATACCCGTCACGGCGAAGAGAGGGCAGTGCCTCAGATATGCGGCATGTATGTAGAGGAGGCTCAAATGACTCTTGCCTCACAGGGTCTCAAGATGGAGGTTATTGATTCCACCTACTCGAAGAAAGTGCCTCTCGGCAGCATAGTAGAACAAAATCCTCCAGTAGACGCCAAGGTGAAAGACGGTCGCACAATATATGTGATAATGAATGCCCGCTCACTGCGCCAAGTGCCTATGCCTGAGCTACATGACGTAAGTTACCGTCAGGCAGAGGCTACACTGAATGCGCTCGGACTCAAAGTGGACAACATACGTTACGAGCCATCGGAATATCGCGACTTAGTGCTTGATGTCCGCCGCAACGGAGAGACAGTTGAACCCGGCACACGTCTGGCAGAAGGCACAGGTGTGACGCTAATCGTAGGTCAAGGCAGAGGCACTGCTGAGTCGTGCGTACCTTCACTCTCAGGCAAGACGCTCATAGAGGCGAGGACAACACTTCTCTCAGCAAAACTGATAGTAGGCGCAGTGAACTACAACGAGAGCACAGAAACAGAAGAGGTGTTTTATGTGTATGACCAGAAGCCAAAGGCTGGTCAATGGGTGAGAGAAGGCTCGCATGTTGACATGTATCTCTCCACCGACCCAAACAAGAAACCTATTAACAGCATTTCGGAAGAAGAAGAATTCTTTTAATGCCTAAGTAACTGTGGGTGATATTGACAACACATATGATCTGGAAGAGCAAGAGTTGTTCGAACGTGTGCGCTTTGTAGTTGACAAGGGTCAGACGCCAGTACGCGTGGACAAATATCTTGCCGAGCATATGGCAAATACCTCCCGCAACCGCATTCAGACAGCGGCCGATGCAGGCAACGTGTGGGCAAACGGCAAACCAGTAAGCAGCAACTACAAGGCCAAACCAGGTGACGTCATTCAAGTGCTACTTGACCATGAGCCTCGCGACTACACCATCATGCCTGAAGACATACCAATAAACATAGTGTATGAAGATGACTGTCTGATGGTAATAAACAAGCAAGCAGGTCTTGTGGTGCACCCCGGTCACGGGAACTGGTCAGGCACACTGCTGAATGCTTTGGCATACTATTTCCGTGACAATCCGCAGTTTGACGCCAACAATCCTGACATAGGACTTGTACACAGAATAGACAAAGACACAAGCGGTTTGCTACTCATTGCAAAGACTCCCGAAGCAAAAGCACATCTCGCCGACCAATTCTTCCTACATACGACAGAAAGAACGTACAATGCACTTGTCTGGGGTACATTTCAAGAAGACAACGGAACAGTGACAGGTGCTCTGGCGCGAGATAACCGCGACCGCACCATATACCGTGTGTGGGATTTGGAAGACAACCCTCTTGCCAAAGAGGCGGTAACACATTGGCAAGTAAAGGAGCGTTTCCCGTATGTAACTCTTGTGGAGTGCAGATTAGAGACAGGACGCACTCACCAGATACGTGTGCACATGCGGCATATAGGTCATCCTCTGTTCTCAGACGAGAAATACGGAGGCACGGAGATACTGAAAGGTCTGCCTACACAGAAGTACAAACAGTATATACACAATTGTTTCGACTTATGCCCGCGTCAGGCATTGCATGCAAAGACATTGGGTTTCACCCATCCAAAGACAGGAGAACGAATGTTCTTCGACTCACCATGGGCATCTGACTTTCAAGCACTCATTGACAAATGGAGAGCATATTCTGCCAATTATAGTTAAGTCGGCATGATTGTTGTAGTAACATTCAACAATTAACCAGTTTCACAATTAAGCTATTCAACAAATGAGCAGAATACTTTGGGCAGACGATGAGATAGACCTTCTGCAACCGTATATCATCTTTCTTCAGGAAAAAGGCTATGATGTGGCTACCGCCAACAACGGCAGCGATGCTGTTGACATGTGTCAGGAGCAACAGTTCGACATTGTATTCCTTGACGAGAACATGCCAGGTATGTCAGGTTTAGAGGCGCTGACAGAGATAAAGAACGCTCAACCTTCGCTACCCGTGGTGATGATAACCAAGTCAGAGGAGGAGAACATAATGGATATGGCGATAGGCGAGAAGATAGCAGACTACCTGATAAAACCAGTAAACCCAAGTCAGATACTGCTAACCCTGAAAAAGCATATCCACCAACGCGAGATAGTACAAGAGCATACCGACTCCAACTACCGTCAGGAGTTCTCCGACATCAGTTACATGATAAACACCGCCACTACGCTTGACGAGTGGATGGCGATACACCGCACACTGGTGCGCTGGGATATGGACTTACAGAGTGCAGACTCAGGCATGCATGAGATGCTGCGTATGCAGCGAGCAGAAGCCAATGCTGCTTTCGCCAAGTTCATAGCACGTAACTATGAAAACTGGTTTAAGAACGGAGCCAACAGACCTATACTGAGCACTGATGTGTTCAAAACCAAGATATTCCCTGCCCTTGACAATGGAGAGAAGTTGTTTCTTGTAGTGATAGACAACTTCCGCTATGACCAATGGAAAGCAATACAACCTCTGCTCTCGGAATTCTTCACGGTAGAAGAGGAACAGATGTATTGCTCAATTCTGCCTACAGCAACGCAGTATGCACGAAACTCCATATTCTCAGGTTTGATGCCACTTCAAATACAGGAGATGTTTCCCGACTACTGGGTTGAGGAAGAAGACGAGGAAGGCAAAAACCTGAAAGAAAAAGAACTCATACAGACACAACTTGACCGTTATCGCAAGCGCTACCAATACACCTACAACAAAATAAACGAAAGCGATTACTGCGAAAAGGTGATACAGAAGATGCGCGGAATCACATCGCCGCTGAATGTAGTAGTAATAAACTTCATAGATATGCTGTCGCACTCACGCACAGAGAGTAAGATGATGCGTGAACTGGCTTCTGACGAGGCAGCATACCGTTCTCTAACACTCAGTTGGTTTCAGCACTCGCCTACTCTGCGTCTGCTGCGCAGTATGGCTGAACAAGGCTACAAGGTAGTGCTCACCACCGATCATGGCACAGTGAGAGTGCAGAATCCAGTGCTCATTATTGGTGACAAGAATACTAACACCAACCTGAGATACAAAGTAGGAAAGTCGCTTAGTTGCAAGTCGAAAGACGTATTCGTGATGGAACACCCGAAGCAATTTGGTCTGCCTGCGCCCAACGTATCAAGTAGTTACGTGTATTGTACTGGTAGCGATTTCTTTGGTTACCCGAACAACTTCAACTACTATGCTCAATACTACCGTGACACATTCCAACACGGTGGTATATCAATGGAGGAGATGCTGATTCCGCTTATCACTTTGGAGCCAAAGAAGTAGTATCTCGCCAAGTATCTCGCCAACTGAGAGAAACGAAGAAATGTGTAGAGACGCGTCAATTGACACGTCTCTACATGTAATATATAACTTAAATATTTAACCTGAGGTCAGTTATTTATTCCGCACAAGGCGTACAGAGAAACCATATTTTTTGCTTGAACCAGCAACTTGCGTATATTTGTTCTTAGAATCATATCTAAAGCCGAATCCAAACGCAAATCTCGATTCTTCCTCTGTTGAAGACCAATAGTGACCCTCATCGAGATTTTCATAACTTCCTTCATAGCGGTCGCCCGCAGCAGGAAGGAACACAGCGCCGCTCTCTTCCAAAGTACTCCATTCGGACAAAGAATATTTATTTGTTGTCCAACTTTCAGCATTTGGAGTAAATTCCACTCCGCTTGGTGCAGACCATTTGTCAGGCAGGAATATGTAACCCTTAGTGTCGCCTATTGTTGCTATGCCACGCAGTTTGCTATGGTTTGTGCGCTCGTCAAGCAGATACCCCCACTCCTCAGAAGTAAGTGTTCTCCAAGAATAGCTGTCGCCATTGCTGATAGTATTATTTCCCCAATCAGTAAATGTAGTGTATGATTCATTGTTATTTGACGCAAAAGTGGGGTTGTTGCCCGTGCCCCAACCAAAGAGGTCAATCCAACCGCTGTAAGAAGAAGAGATATTGGTGTTGGCAGAGCCTATATATTCACTTTGCTCGTCAGCGAAACGCCATGTATCGGTTGATGCCTTATATTGCAAGTTGCCCTTGGAGAAATACACCTGTCTGCTTGAAGAAACTGAGAAAACAGGGTCTATCTTCTCAGGTTCCGGGTCAGGGTCTTTGCCTTTGCCTGCGCGGCGTATGGTGACATACTCGGTGAACTCACCTGCGGTGAAGGTTATATCCTGCTCATCGGCTTTCTCTGCGGTGTTAGGTTCAACAGTGATGGTTACAGTGGCATTGCCGTCGCCGTTGTTGGGAGATATGCTTGCCCATGACTCTTCACATGAGGCTGACCAAGCTATGTTGGCTGTCACGTCTATGGTGAAAGTGCCACCATCGGCAGGTGAGTTGATTTCCTTAGTGCTTACAGAGAACTTGCTCGGATCTGGCGGTACGACAGGAGTTGAGCCACCGGTGCTTACCTCTACCTTGCATTCAGCAGCGAACTTGCCGCATGAAGCTACGATGGTTGCACGACCTTTCTGTTTTGCTGTTACCTTGCCATTTTCGTCAACAGTGGCGACACGCTCTTTTGTCGACTCCCAGATGACCTTTGGTGCGCCTGCCTCTGCATCTTCGGGTTCG
>CAJOIR010000025.1 GCA_905234685.1 Paludibacteraceae bacterium | reverse complement strand
GTGCAAGTGCGCGTGCTCAATAACAGCCTGATCTTCACCGTTGCGCCGTTTGCCAATTACTATGTGAGCCTTGGCAATTCGTACACGCACAAGCATTTCAATCCGGGCGTTCGCGCAAGTATCATGGGCATGTACAAGGGTTGGCAGTTCTTCGGCGAAGTAACCACGCGCAGCAATAACCTCTGGGGCGAAACGCTGGAGTACGGTGAGTTCTACCATCATATCGGTCTTGGTTACAATGCCGACAAATGGGGCCTCCGTGCGATGCTGATGAACCCGTTCTCAGTCAAAGGCTATAGCATCGAGACCAAAGATCTCTCTGCCCTTGCGCCGAACACGCAGCACGCGGAGATGCGCGACTTCCGCCAGATGCTCATTCTCAACTTCCATTGCAACCTCGATTTCGGAACCCAACGCCGCGATTCCGGCAAGCGAATCAACAATGAAGATAAAGAAAATGGTATCTTGAGTGGTACAAAATAATGAAAAAGTTCCGAAAGTTAATAGTTCGAGGAACCAACATATAAGTATTGTTCAAAATACTAGCATATAAAAAGCTGCAAGTAACTTATTTGCAGCGTTTTATGTTATTTCTCTTACTCGTATAGATTCTTAATAATATCTTCTATTTTTTCGACTTCTTGGCGAGAATTTGACGAACCTTGTCTAAAAAATTGTATAAAAAAATCGCTGTAACTTATTGTGTTACAGCGGTTTGGGGTGGAGTGTGGGGCTCGAACCCACGACACTCGGAACCACAATCCGATGCTCTACCAACTGAGCTAAAACCACCATACCATTTGCGTTTCAATAACTGATGATTGGCATATTATTTTTCGCAAATGCGGGTGCAAAAGTACTGCATATTTTTCATATATGCAAGAGCCTTGCTTATTTTTCTTGAATTTCTTTCAGCGGTATCATCACGAAGTCGCGCTCAAGCATCAGAGGGTGGGGTAAGGTGAGTTCTTCAGTCTGTATCTGCATATCTTCATACGTCAGTATGTCGATGTCAATGAGTCTGTCTTCGTACACACCGTTGTTGCTTTTCTTTCTGCGTCCGAGTGTAAACTCAATTTCCTGAGTGGCATGGAGAAGTTCTGTTGGACTCAGGTGTGTGTCAATTAGAATAACGATATTGACAAAACTGTTTTTCGACCTGAATCCCCAAGGCTCGGAATAATAGAAGGAAGAGCGTTTGAGCACTCTTCCTGCTTTCTCGCCGACAAGACTTACCGCCTTGTCAAGCATCTCTTCTCTGTTGCCGAGGTTATTGCCTAACGAGAGATACGCTTTCATCGCTGATGTTTATTTTTCGTACCTCATCCCAAGCCACCGATGCAATCTTGCGCATAGGCTCATAGACAACAGATTGTTCTTTCATTTCCGGCTTAATGAAATGAAACATCTCGTCAAACAGAATGGCACCGTTGAGCAGAACCGACATTAGCAAAGCCCATTTTGCCGCACCGAACACAGCGCCGAGCAAACGGTTCAGCCAGCCGAGAGATATTGCTTTCAGTAGCCGGCTGATGCCTTTGCCCATAAGAGTGAGCAACAGTGCCACACCAAAGAAAACGAGCAGATATGCGGTTATCTCGCATATCTGCTCACTGAGTTCAATATGTTGAATGAGGCGCAACGCCACTTGAGGCGCAAACAACTTGGCACATATCACCGCAACTACTACGGCAAGTATCGCAGTCAACTCGCCTATCAGTCCGCGAAAGATTCCGCGTATGAGACCATAGACAATCGGCAAAAGCAATATGATGTCAAGAGTGTTCAACAATTCTCGGGCTAACTGATTACTCTTTTATATTCTCCCATTCCACGGGTTTCCAACTCTCGCTGCCATTTTTGAGTTCAAGGTCGCTGAGGTCACGCAAAGAGACCGACCATGTTTTCCACGTTGCTTCATATGCGGAGTTGTCCATGTAAAAGCCGAGGATACCCACAACGTCACCCTTGAATTCGGATGCAGGCAGATACATGTGCGCATATTTGGCGTATTCCGAAGTTGATACCATGAAGAACAACGAGTCAGTAGCAGAGGTACTGTGTGCTATCACTCTTGACTGGGGATATCCCATGTTGTCGGTAGTAGGACCAAACACGTTGGCATTGCCGTCGGTCTCAGGATTACCTGTGGAGCATGGTTTTCTGTTGCCTTGGGTGGTAGCGTATTCTCCAGTAAAGAAGATATCTCTAACTCTCACCAGTCTGCCATCCCATTTGCGTGCTTCTTTTGCATCGATGAGCGTCTTGCCTGTTTCTCTCAACTCTTTCTCCTTGTATTCAATGGTAGTATATGTTACAAGTTTGTCGAGAGTGAGTTCGTCATAAACCAGTTTGCTCTTGTCAGGCAGGCCGATGCGTGTGATCGCCGCCAGAACTTTGCCGGCAGGAATACGCCCCGGTGCCCAACCTACTTTCTCCTGCCACTTGTTTGCATTCACGTTGTTGTTGAATGAAGGAACGCAGAGTTGCGGTTGGTTGGCATAACGACCAATGGCGAGTCCGTTGACGCGAATCAATATTTCTTGTCCAAGCGGATAGAGACCAGAGGCGTTACCCATGTCAACCGACAGACGCAAAGCCTGTTGTTCTCCGCCTACAATCTGCTGAATGACCATAGCCTTGTAGAAGTTTCCACCGCCATCATCGGTCGTGACTCGTCCGCGAATGTATATACCCTTCCCTGCGGTAGGAATGGTGTCGATGGAGAACAGATAGAAGTTGTCGTTTACTTTCGAGCGGGTACGAACCAACTCGTAGTTACCTTTCTCTGTCATATAGTCTTCTACGAACTTGTTGAGTCCGCCTGAAGCTTCGTCGTAAAGTACAAATCCAGCCGGTTCTGCATTGAGCATTGCAGTCACCTCGTCCTCTGTCTTGAACATTTGTTCCGGTTCAACAGCTTTAGGTTCGCATGCGGCAAGAGCCACAAGCACTGTCGACAGTATTATAAGATTCTTTTTCATACTCATTAACTTTAAGTGTTGAACATATTAGAATTTGTATGTGAGGTTGAGGAAGAAATTCACGCCGTAAGCGTAATAATACTTGGCAGGGAATTTCCAGACGTTTGGAGTAAGAGTGGAATTCTTGGTGTTGTCTGTTGCTCCCTGAATATTCTGTCTTGGCAGACGCGCCTGCTGATAACCGCCGGTCTTGAAGTGAGTGTTGTTGGTGATGTTGCTCACTGAGAGGTTGATGGAGAGTGACTGGCGTTTAGGCAGATATATCATTTTACCTACCGAGACATCAATCATGATACGATTCCAAATGTTGGGATCAACAAGACTTTCCTGTGCGGAAAGCAGATTGAAAGGATAAGCCAACTCAGGTACTCCGTACTGGTCGTAAATCACGTTGCCATCACCGTCTTTCTGAATAGCCGACATGGTATGTGCGTTGTCGGTATGAACATCAATATAACTGCCGTTTACAGTAGAACCATCGGCACGTACACCTGTATAAAGACCTTTCATGCGTCGTGCAGGAGCATAATCAAGCCAGTTCCAATCGAAGTACGACACGGTAATATCAGCAAACCACATCTTCGGGTGGAAGAATGAGAGTTTGAGAGAAGTATTAACCTGCGGACCGGTTGCCACGTGCAAACCGTTGATGAGAACACTGTCGCGAAGTTCGTACATAGGTCCGTTTTTGTTCTCTGCGAGTGACATTCCGTTCTCGGCAGAGGTGATAGAATAAGCATTCGAAGTATATCTGTAGTCAGCAACCGACAGCATAGGAGTGAGTGTGAAGTATGTGCCGAGTTTGAATGCAGCGGCAGCTTCTATACCCATGTGTCTGCGGTTGATTCCTGATATTGACTGGTTGACGAAAGTACGTGCTTCATCGTCATAATAACCATTCAACTCTGCACCGTTCCAGAATTGTGTGAAGAACCCTGTTATTCGGCCGCGTACAACAGGAAAGTTGAATTCGTATGTAAGGTCACCGCCTGCCACTTTCTGTGATGCTGCAAAATAGTCCTTCAAATTCTTTGCATTGGCATGATAATACATCGATTCTATCACGCGGTCGTGAACACGCGGTGAAATATAAGCATCTCTTGCGAGTGGAGCCTCAGTCGCAGCCATTGCATTGAGTTTGATGCGGTTTCTGCCGTTAATCTTGTATGTTATACCAGCCTTGAATGAAGGGTCAATGAAATTATAATTGTAACCCTTCATTGTTGTTACAGTGCCTGCAAGAATGGCATCGGCATTGGGTCCGAGGTAATAGTGACGCTGGTCGTTGTTGAGCGTTGCAAGATACCATGCACGACCGTTAACCATATTGCTGTTTCGCTGCATCTGCGAGTAAGTTACTTGCAGGGCATAATATACGTCTATTTCATTGAAGTTCCATTCGTTTTGTAACCATGCTTTGGCTTTGATCATATTAATCTGGTAGTCATAGCCAAACTTGTCGCCTGTCTTCACGATGCGTTGCTCGTCTGTGAGATTGATATCATTCTGCTTGACTTTTTCAATCTGAGCCTGAGTCATACCTATGTTGACTGCGAGGTCTTTGATATCACGTTCGGCAAACGGGTCAACGTCAAACCACTGAGTACCTCCGAGCAGGTCATCCACTGTTTTGAAGTGTATGCCTTGCGAGTATTTAGCTTCAAGACCTGTGGTTATCTTCAGGTGATCAAACTCGGAATTCTGATAGTTGATATTGAGCATACCTTCCTGAATATTGTTATGACGGCGCTCAATCATATATTTTGATGAACGCAGAGGATTATCAGCCTCGTTTGCTTCGTATGCGTAGTTTGCTGCATAGATATTGTCCCAGTTGATTTGTGTCGTGATGTTATCACGCGATGTCCATGCATTGAGCAAATCCTGATATGACTTTTGATCAACCGATGGTCCAATATACCGTCCATGGTAGTAATTACCGTTAGCATCAATATAGTCGTTATACGGGTCTAGGAAATATTCTTTGGCAAACTCTCTTCCTGCACCGTCTTTAGTAATAAATTCGCCATTGATGCCAATCTGTCCGTCCCAGAGGAATGAAGGCAGGTTGCGGTAGTAGTCAGGACGCGGGTCAGGTGCATTGTAGAACGTTAGAGCGGAGTTGCTATACATGCTATAGTGGTATCCGAGACCTGCTTTGAAACTCTGATTCTCACTGATTTTCCAGTCGTATGAGAGAATGGCAGTAGGGTCGAAAGCCTTAACAATACGAGAGTTGCGCACTTTGCCGTTCTGATAGCCCCAATAGGGGTTATAGTTGATAGAGCCTGTCAGGTTATATACCTCTTGTGTGACTGCGGCATTTTGTGCCCGCTCGGTGGGAGAACCGAAAGTGACAAAACTAAGCGAATGGTCTGTGCCTATGTTCTTCTGAGCGGAGAAGAAGTAGCCAAGTGAATTGTACTTGATACCTTCTCCAATAATACCCTTATGGTCGATATAAGGAGAATAGCGCCATGCAATAGAACCTACAAATGCCCAACCATTGTTAAGCAGACCAGAAGCATAGGTTAGATATGCTCTGCCTTTGTAGTTTCGGTTGGTGCCGCTAAGACCTGCTTTGAAACCTTGGGCATACCTTGTAGCCTCCATCATGATGTTTGTAGCTTTGCCAAGAGCGCCGAAGGTGAATCCGTTAGCTTCTATACCATTCACTTCGTCTTTGTTTCGTGAAGCATCATTTAGACCACCAAGAGCTGAAAAGTTGAAATTGCCACGCTCTTGGGTGTTGAAGTTGATACCGTTGATGTAGGTTTGTTCTGCCTGTTGGTCATAACCGCGCTGACGATAGCGTACTGCCGACCAAGCATAACCTGTGGCAGAATTGAATACATCAGTCGAGGCATTACTGCCAGAAGACATTGATTGCGACTTACCTTCATCATCATTGAGCTCAAGGTCAGAGAGTTGGAGGATCACTTCGTCCTCCATGTCTTTCTGAATATCAGACTGCATGGCAATGTCTCCGATGTCATTGCTTTGGTCTTCTTTGAGTTGCACAAGCTTTACAGCAGTGAAATAGCCGTTGGCTTCGATAATAACCTCTTCATCAATCGCTTCGAGATAGATGAGTGCAAACTCACCACGGATGTTGGTCGTGGTAGAGATGTTCTGGTTGGCAAGCGTTACTTTTGCACCTGCAATAGGAGCATTGTTCTCGTCTGTCACAACCACACCTTTCAGTGAAGTCTGAGCAAACAATCCCAAAACGAGTGCGCTTGCCAGCATTGTAGTAAGTAATCTACGCATGTTGAGTTTTGTGTTTTTATTGTTATTATGTTATTAGAATTCAGCAGATTTTGGTGTACGTGGGAATGGTATGACATCACGTATGTTCTGCATACCTGTTACAAAGAGCATTAAGCGTTCGAAGCCCAGACCAAAGCCAGCATGAGGGGCTGAACCATAACGGCGTGTGTCAAGATACCACCACATATCCTTCATAGGTATTTGTCTGCGTTCTATCTCAGCCATGAGTTTGTCATAATCTTCTTCAC
Source organism: Paludibacteraceae bacterium (assembly GCA_905234685.1). GTDB lineage: Bacteria > Bacteroidota > Bacteroidia > Bacteroidales > Paludibacteraceae > Colicola. Next base: position 23,633 of record CAJOIR010000025.1, on the reverse strand, counting down.
GCACTGAACCACCTATTATTTCTCCTATAGCAGGGAATAGTACATCTGTGCCTTGAACTGTTTTGTTGTCTTCGTTCAGTTTCATGTAGAATGCTTTGATTTCTTTGGGGTAGTCTGTCATTATTACAGGTTTGTCGAAGTGTTCTTCTACAAGATAACGTTCATGTTCCGAGGCAAGATCATCACCCCAGTTGCACGGGAATTCAAACTTTCTGCCATTTTTGATAGCTTCTTGTAGAATGTTGATGCCCTCGGTGTATGGCAGACGAACGAATTCAGTGTCAATCACGCTTTGCAGTCTTGCTATAAGAGTCTTGTCGAACATGTCATTGAGGAATTGCAAGTCATCTGCGCACTTCTCCAATGCCCAACGTACGCAATACTTCAAGAAGTCCTCTTCCAAATCCATTAATTCCTCTTTTTGAATAAAAGCCACTTCAGGCTCTATCATCCAGAACTCCGCCAAGTGTCGCGGCGTATTACTATTCTCAGCACGGAAAGTGGGACCAAAAGTGTAAATCTTGCCTAATGCCATGGCTCCAAGTTCACCTTCAAGTTGTCCACTAACAGTCAATGCTGCCATTTTTCCGAAGAAGTCATCAGAGTAATCTATCTGTCCATTTTCATCTTTTTTCAGATTGTATAGATTCTTAGTCGTAACTTGAAACATCTGTCCTGCTCCTTCACAATCTGACGCAGTGATGAGGGGGGTATGGAAATAGAAGTATCCGTGCTCATGAAAATAAGTATGTATAGCTATCGCCATGTTGTGTCTAATGCGTAGAATGGCTCCGAAGGTGTTTGTACGAGGACGCAGATGTGCCACTTCGCGCAGATATTCCATCGTATGACCTTTCTTTTGAAGAGGGTAGGTGAGAGGGTCGGCAGTGCCATATACTTCAATGTCAGTTGCCTGAATCTCAACAGCCTGTCCTTTGCCCATTGATTCAACAAGTATTCCTGTTGCCGATATACATGCCCCAGTTGTTACCAATTTCAGTTGCTCTTCAGTAATTTTTTCCAAATCAACAACAATCTGGATGTTTTTAATCGTAGAACCGTCATTGAGCGCAATAAATGATACATTCTTGTTTCCTCGACGACTGCGTACCCAACCTTTTACATTAATCTCAGAACCATAGTTTATACTACGTAGAGCTTCTTTAATCTCTGTTCTTTTCATTTGTATGTTGTTAGTTAATGTTGTTTTTCTATAACTCTTCCTTCTTCAAACAAAAGTTCGCGACCGGGGTATTGTTTAACCCAGTTCATGTTATGTGTAGACATAATGACGGTAGTGCCTGCTTGTGATATGCCTTGCAAAAGTTCCATAATACCCGTACCAGTTTCAGGATCAAGATTGCCTGTAGGCTCATCAGCAAGAATGATTTCCGGAGAGTTCAATAATGCACGAGCTATAACAACGCGTTGCTGCTCGCCACCTGACAACTGGTGAGGCATTTTATAAGCCTTGTTTTCCATTTTGACTTGACGAAGAATGTCATTGATATGGTTTTTCATGACATTTTTGTCTTTCCAACCTGTGGCTTTAAGTACAAACAGCAGATTCTCTTCTACGGTGCGGTCGGTAAGCAACTGAAAGTCTTGAAACACTATACCAATTTTTCGGCGTAAATATGGAATCTGCTTACGGCGTATGTTTCTCAAGTCATAACCCAAGACTGTGGCTTTACCTGTTTTAACAGGGAGTTCTGCGTATATAGTCTTCAGGAGACTGCTCTTGCCGCTACCTACTTTGCCAAGCAGATATACAAATTCTCCATTGCCAATATTCAAACTGACATCTTGTAATACAACCTGTTCCAATTGACAGATCTGTACATCTTGATATTCAATAAGATTCATGGATAAACGTTGTTTGAGATTACTCCAGTTTGCTGTCAATCATGTTTATTCTCTGCTCAAGTTCGGCAAGTTGACGTTTAAGTTCATCAATCTTCTTCTGCATGTCATCAATTATTTTGTTGCCTTTTTTGCCAGCAGTATTGAAAAATAGTATGTTGTTTTCTGCAGTCTTAATTTCTTGTTGCAAAGCCTCATACTGACGAACAAGACGGCGGCGGTCGTTGAGTAGTGCATTACCATCCTTGTTTTCTATTTCTTTGTTGAAATTGTCTATACGGCGGTTATGCGCTTCAATGTGCAACTGGTCATATATCTTGTCAGTGACAGCGCGGAATTGCTTGAACAATTTGTCTTTGTCGCGGAATGGTACATAGCCTACTGCATTATATCTGTTTATAAGTTCGTGCAGTTTGCTCAGTGTCTCTTCCTTGGTTGTTATAGTCAACTCCTCAATTTCTTTCAGTATGTTGCGTTTTTCTTCAAGGTTATCTTTTTCTAACTGGTGTGTGTCTTTTACAGCAGCTTTTTTCCTTTCAAAGAAGTAATCACAAGTTGTAGAGAATTGTTTCCATATCTCATCAGAATATTTGCGTGCAACCGGACCGATTTCTTTCCATTGTTTCTGAAGTTTGACAAGTTTCTCGGTGGCTTCTTTCCATTCTTCAGACTCTTTCAAGGTTTCTGCTTGTTCTAACAATGAGCGCTTTTTCTGCAAATTTTGTTGCAGTTGTTCGCGCATGTTCTTGTAGAACTCTGTCTTGGCTTTGTAGAATTTGTCACATAAATCCCTGTACTCATTGTAAATCTGTTGATTCATTTTCTTAGGGGCAAAACCTATTGAACGCCATTCCTCTTGAAGGGTAGCTACAAGAGCCGATGCATCGTCCCATACTTTTTTAGAAAGTAATTCGTCAAGTTTTATCGACTTGAGCTTTTCTATGATTTCTTTTTTGCGATTAAGATTGTTTTCTTCTTCAGCATGGAGTTTTTCAAAATATTCTTGATGACGTTTGTTAATTGTGGTACTTGCTTCTTTGAAACGATTCCATAGTGCTTCTCTAATGTCTCTTGAAACAGGACCTGTATTAGCCCATTCTTCATGGAGTTGCTGCAATTGTCTGAACGCATCAACAATATCAGATTTCTCAGTAAGAGCCTCTGCCTGTTCACAAAGAGCAGTCTTGATTTCCAGATTCTTGCGGAAATCATACTCTCTAAGCTCGTTGTTAATTTTTACAAGATCATAGAATTTCTCCTGATATAGATTGTATTCTTTCCATAGTTGGGTGGCAATTGTCGGAGGCACGGCACCTATGGATTTCCATTCCTCACGCAATTCCCTCATTTTTTTTAAGTTATCTGTCACATCGGCAGTTTCTGATTCTGCCATCTCTTTCATCTGGGCAATAATGTTCTCTTTGCGCAGTTGGTTCTGCTGAAGTTCTGCTTCGCGCTTTTCTCTGTCCTCCTGACGTTGTTGCTTGTAAATGTCGAGCAAGTGACGAAACTGTTGCTCTATCTCATCAATCACAGGTTTGTAGTCCTCTGCTTTCTCTCCGAGTTCTTCCCATTGCTTGAGAGCTGCTTCCTGCTCCTGACGGTAAATCCTGTAAAATTGTGACTTAAGTCTTTCTGCTTGCTCTTTGATGTCGCTGATATTCTCATTTAACAATTGTTTGAACTGTTCCAGGATGTTTTCTTTTGTTTGAGGCGTATCTTCTATTTCTGCTGTAGGCTCAGGTGTATCATCAGTCGTTGACGTCTCTTCTGAGGTTGTCACTGTTGCTGTCTGATCGGCAGATGGAACATCTGCTTGTTCTGTAGTCTCTACTAGTGGAGTTTCGCAGGTCACCTCTGTCGGCTCCTCAGTAATTGTGTTGGCAGCATTCTCCTCCTGAACTGTCTCAGGGGCTTGTAAATTCTTGTTTTCAAATGAGTCCATACAAAAATAGAATTATTAGGTTATTTATTCCATGTCTGATTTCTCAAGACACGTAGCACATTTTCGTTGCAAAGGTATGAAATTTATTCCTATCTTGCAATTCCGTTTGTCATTATTTGGTAAAAAAATAGTAACTTTGCACGCGATATGGAGAATTGGACAACAGAGATAAAACCGAGAAGCAGTCTTTTTAGTATTGATTTTCGTGAATTGTGGAGGTACAAAGACCTGTGCTTGTTGCTTGTTAAACGCAATATAATAACACAATACAAGCAAACTGTCCTTGGGCCGCTTTGGTTTTTGATTCAACCTTTGCTGACCACTGTTATGTATATGGTCGTGTTCGGCGGAATAGCCAAAATATCCACTGATGGCATGCCACAGCCATTGTTTTATTTGGCTGGTATATGTTTTTGGCAGTATTTTGCTGATTGCCTCACTAAGACAAGCAATACTTTTGTTGACAATGCCGGTATATTCGGGAAAGTGTATTTTCCGCGACTTGTTGTCCCTGTGGCAAATGTGATAAGCAATCTTGTGCGCTTTTCTATTCAGTTTGTTTTGTTCTTAGGTTTCTATTTTTATTATGTTTTATTTACTGATGCACCTATTCATGTCAATTGGTATGCAGTTCTTTTCCCACTTTTGGTGGTTATGCTGGCACTCACTGCATTAGGACTGGGTATTTTGTTTTCTTCAATGACTACCAAGTATCGTGATTTGCAGATACTATTGTCATTTCTTGTCAGTCTTTGGCAGTTTGCTACTCCGGTTATATACCCGCTGTCAACCATTACCAATGCCAAGTTACGCATTGTGATGCAGTTGAATCCAATTGCCGGAATTGTAGAGTTCTTCAAGTATGGTATGCTTGGCACAGGGTGTCATGAGTGGTGGATGTTGGCTTATAGTTTCTGCTTTATGATAGTTGTTCTGTTTGTGGGTATCATTGTTTTCAACAAAGTCCAACGCTCGTTCATGGATACAGTGTAACTGAGTATTGTTGAATATTAATATTATTATTGTATTATGGCATTTCATAACGAATTGGGCAAAAAGGGTGAGGAACTGGCAGTTGGGTTGTTGCGCAGTAAAGGATACCATATTTTGGACAGGAACTGGAAATATGGTAATTTTGAGATTGACATAATAGCATGCACTAAAGACCAGATTGTATTTGTTGAGGTTAAAACACGTTCTGATGATTATTGGATGCGACCGGAAGATGCGGTGACACTTAGGAAACAGAGCAACACTACTATTGCGGCGAGTCATTATATGCAATTGCGGCATATAGCATTGGAACCGCGCTTTGATGTAATTGCCATTATTCTTAATGACCATAATCAGGAAGTGAATCACATTGAAGACGCATTTGTGCCTGTCATACTCCCTAGGAAACGAAGATGACATGAATATAACTGTTTATTGATACATATAAAACAGCAGCCAACAATTGTTGGCTGCTGTTGTCTTTCTTCTATTTGATGTATAATAAACTATCCTAAGTTCATCCCAAGCTCATCCTAAACTCACTGATGTTTTGACATAAAATATCTGTGTCTTGTTTATTAGCATGACTGGAATTGGTTAAGAAAGCGTACATCGTTTTCAGAGAAGAGACGCAAATCCTTCACTCTGTATTTGAGGTTTGTGATACGTTCTACTCCCATGCCAAAGGCATAACCTGTATATTCCTTACTGTCAATTCCGCAACTCTCAAGTACATTTGGGTCGACCATTCCGCAACCGAGTATTTCAACCCAGCCTGTCTGCTTGCAAAAACCACAACCTGTACCGCCGCATATGTTGCAAGATATATCCATTTCCGCACTTGGTTCTGTGAAGGGGAAATAACTCGGACGAAGGCGTATCTTTGTGTCTGCACCAAACATCTCTTTTGCAAAATAAAGCAGCGTCTGCCTGAGGTCGGCAAAACTTACGTTCTTGTCTATGTACAGCCCCTCGACTTGGTGAAAAAAGCAATGTGCGCGTGCTGATATTGCTTCGTTTCTGTACACGCGACCTGGGCACAGAACTCTAATAGGAGGTTTCTGTGTCGTCATTACTCTTGTTTGAACGCTTGATGTATGTGTACGTAGCAGTATGTCGGTCGGTTTCTGGATACCTTCCTCTTTCTCGATAAAAAAGGTGTCTTGCATGTCGCGGGCAGGGTGCTCGGGAGCAAAATTTAGCATTCCGAACACGTGCTTGTCGTCCTCAACCTCAGGACCTTCTTCCACTGTAAAGCCGATGCGAGAGAATATGTCAATTATTTCTTCCCTAACCAGCGACAGAGGGTGTCGTGTGCCTAATGTGACTGGATCTGCTGTGCAAGTCAAGTCTTGACGCTCCGCCTCTGCTTTTGCTGCTTCAAACTGTGCTTTGAGTTCTTCGAATCTGTTCTGAGCCTGTTGCTTCAATTCATTAATGCGCATCCCGATTTCTTTTTTATCTTCTGGTGCGACATTGCGAAAGTCGTTGAACAGAGCTGATATCTCGCCTTTCTTGCTTAAGTATTTTATTCGAAGAGCTTCGAGTTCTTCTGCTGAGCCTGCTTGCAGTTGTTGTATCTGGCTGAGCAATTGTTGAATACGTTCTTTCATATTATGGTATTTGCTTGTTCGATTTTTGTTTGAATTATGTTTGCAAAAATATAATTAATTACGAAAATATACAAATAAAAAATGTGTTAGCCTATTCTTCTTTGTGTTTGACACTTTGCATAAGTACAGAGTCAATGACAAGGGTAATATATGCTGAATCAAGCCCTTTGTTCTGGAGCACAGGCAAATCTTGAAGCATTTGCTTTAGAAATACTGCCTTGCCATTGCTCGTGTTAAGTGCTCTTAAATATGTCTCAATAGCTTCTTTTCTCTGCCCGATGGTAAGTAACAGATGGCCATAGTTGACGTAGTCACCTGCTGTAGCCTCATCAGAGTATACGGCTTGCTCCATGTATTGTTCTGCCACGTTGTAGCCATTGTTGCTACTATCCGCAGTCAAAAAGGCACACCACGCAAGTCCTCTTTGAATGTTGATGTCGCCAGGATATAATAAATCAAGTTGATAAAATACATTAAGTGCGTCTTCTGCTCTTTTAAGGTCTAACAAGCATTTTGCTTTCATTAACAAAATGGTCTTGTCGTTTTTCTTGCTTGTTGCATGGATTCTGTCATACATTTCAAGAGCTTCTTTTGTCATACCTAATTGTCGCAAGCAGAATGCAGCATGCTTCATGGTCCAATAGTCTTCTTCAAGTTTCAGAGCTTTTTCAAACACTTCAAGTGCATCTGAATATCTGGAAAGTTTTTGCAGCGCATATCCTCGTTTCTGCAAATCGATGACGTTTTTTTTATTGTACATTGATATTGCAGACTGGTATAGGGTAAGAGATAGGCACCTGTCGCCGAATGCACTCTTTTCTTCGTCTTTATATACCATGTTGAACAACAAGTCGCATGTAATACTGCCAATGTCATCCATTATATTCTCGAATTGCCAAGGATTGTGCATGTAAAAGCGGTATAGCATGCGTACATAGTCAAGAGCCTGTCTACGGTTATCGTAAATATGTTTATGCTTCTCACCAAATTTTATCATGTCATCCATTATTGTGGGCATTCTTTTGTTGCTCAATTGCTGTTGTATGTGTTTGTAGATGCAACACAAGGCATATTTGTCAGTATCACATGAATCGGTGTTGGCTGCAAGTATGCCTTGTAGCAGTTTACCGCTGTCTGAACTGAAGTCTATTGACAGTTCCGGATTATCATGTCCGAATGGTATAAACCAGTTGGCAATATCATTATGAAAGAAGCCGTCTGTAAGTATTCCGCGTGTAGAGGCGTAGTTTATATCAGCACCTTCTTCATGAAGTTTTGTCATTGCGTTGATATGTTTGTTGAAACTGTTGCGCATTTCATTTCCCCATTTCGGATTCTCTTCGTCTATTTCATCAAGTGCTACAAACATATTGTCACTATGCTTGATTTCTGGTAGTATGTCTTTGCTTAAACTATCCATTTCCTTGTTGACAAGCGGAGTGAGGGTGGTTTCAATCAGCAAACGGTATAAATATAACATCATCTCACGCACTTCATTATCGGAGATAAGTGTTTTGATTTCTGTGATAATATCCGGAAAAAATGTGAGGCGTTTGTCGTATATGTGGGCAAGCAATATCAACGACACTAAAGCACGTTGTTTTTCGACACCGCTATATTCCTTTGCTAATTTACATAAATAGGTTAATTTCTTTTCATTGAATGATTCCGTAATGTTTAGTGCCAACCCGGATACATACATACAACATTGCCAACTGTCTGACAAATTCTTAAATATTTCTGTCTCACTACCCAACCATGCTCGGTAAAACAGATGTTTGAGTACAGAATACTTGTTTTCAGTTGGAGAGTATGCAATCGCTTTGCTTTTCATGTCTTTAAGCAACTGCGAAGAAGACTTGTTAAGCGCATTGATGTCATCAAGCAATATGAATGTTTCTGCCGTTAGTCGATTGAACACATATTGCCGTTCAGGGTCATCTTTGCCTGAGGAAAAATAGTCTATTAAATAACTATAGTTTTGTTCAAGACTTTGCAGACGGTCTGTCATACGAAAATCGCTTGTCTCTATGGCAAGCGGTTTCATTTGTTGCAATGCTGCATATAGATTTCTCTTTGATAACAGCAATTCTATGTCTGCATTCAATTCCATATCGACTTTATTATGGCAGTCGTCAGCCTATACGGCTTACATGAATAAGCTCCTCCATATCAAGTATCTTGATTTTTCTGCCGTCAATGGATATGATGCCGTCTTCTGCGAATGACGTAAGCGTGCGTATAGCATTACTCGTCGTCATATTGCTGAGGTTGGCAAGGTCCTCGCGTGACATGTACATGCTTATTGTGGCCTCGTCCTCATCAAGGCCGTAGTTGTCTTTTAATGAAAGGAGAGCTTCTGCCAGACGACCTCGAGTGTGTTTTTGTGTAAGACTGACACTGCGTTTGTCGCTCTGTCCTAAGTCGCGAGCCATTTCAATCATGAACAAATAACAAAACTCGTTATTTTCACGTATTATATTCAGAAATGCCTCTTTCTTGACATAATAAACAACAGATGGTTCAAGAGCACTTACACTGGTATTGTAGGCCTCATCAGCAATCATAGCTCTGTAGCCAAAGAAATCATAAGGTTTTAGCATGCGGATTATCTGAATCCTGTTGCCCACACCTTCCTTATATACTCTGACCTTGCCTTCTACAAGCATCATCATGTGAGTGGGTATATCACCCTCATGATGAATAATCTCATTCTTTTTGAATGTATATACCTTGGCATTTTGGGATATATAATCTTTCTGCTCGTCGGTTAAGACATTCCACACGACGTTTAACTCCCATAATGCTGGTATTTCTTCAAGAGCCTGTTTTCTTGACATAACTATTCTCCAGTTCAAATTGGCGTGCAAAGATACCAATATTTATTTATTATGCCAAATAATTATGTTAAAGAACATGTTTTTTTATTTAACAGAGTTTGTCAAAACGGGTTTTCATCGTTCATGCGCGAAGAGAATGACTGGTATTGCTGTGGGGCCGTTTCGAGGTGTGCACTTGTGTTCGGCTCGTTTGTGAAGACTGAATCTTCGCCTTTGTTGAGGAAACGGGCATGTCGTTGTTCGAAGCAAAGTTGAATAGTGTCTGTTGCACCATTTCTGTGTTTGGCTACAATGATTTCTGCCATTCCGACCATACTCTCGTCCCAACTGTCAGTGCCGCGTCGGAAATAATATTCAGGGCGGTGAATGAAACATACCATGTCTGCATCTTGCTCTATAGCGCCGGATTCTCGCAAGTCACTAAGTTGCGGACGCTTGCCTTCAACGCCAGTTCTGCCTTCTACACCACGGTTGAGTTGTGACAATGCAATAATTGGTATATCAAGTTCTTTAGCAAGGGCTTTGAGGTTTCGTGATATTATACTGACTTCTTGCTCGCGGCTGCCAAAACTCATGCCGGATGCATTCATCAGTTGCAGGTAGTCAATAATAATACATTGTACTTTTTTCTCGCGGACGAGTTTGCGTGCTTTACTCCTAAGTTCAAATACAGATAAAGATGGTGTGTCATCAACATATATTGGAGCACCCATCAGAATGTTAATTCTTGATTCAAGTTGTTTCCACTCGTTAGGCGTAAAACGTCCACTCCTGATTTTGTCACCGTCAATTTCACATGCATTCATTATGAGGCGGTTCACTAATTGTACATTTGACATTTCAAGTGAAAACAATGCTACAGGCAGATTGTAGTTGACTGCGATATTCTTTGCCATTGACAGCACAAAGGCAGTCTTTCCCATCGCAGGACGTGCAGCTATAATAATAAGGTCAGACTTCTGCCAACCAGAGGTTATTTTGTCAAGTTCTGTGAATCCGCTTGGCACTCCTGACATGTTATTGTCATTTTGACTGGCTTTGATGATTCTGTCGAACGCTTCCTTGATAACAGGGTCAATTTGAACAACGTCACGTTTTTGACTCAACTGACTTATTTCGAAAATGCCTGCCTCTGCTTCCTGCATTAGGTCTTCAACATCTTGGCTTTCGTCGTATGCCTTGGCTTCTATGGTGGCTGCCATGCGAATCAAGTCACGTGCGATGGCTTTTTGTGCAACTATCTGCGCATGATACAGCAGGTGGGCTGTACTTGCCACTTTACCTGTCAACTGAGATATATATAGCGGCCCACCAACTTCTTCAAGGCAACCGTCTTTTTTAAGCTGCTCTACTACTGACAGCATGTCTATCGGGTTTTCGTGAGCAGCCAGATGCTGCATGGCTTCATAAATATGTTTGTTGGCCTCTTTATAGAAACATTCAGGACGGAGTATCTCTGCCACTGTACCATACGCTTCTTTCTCAAGCATAATTGCTCCAAGTACACTCTCCTCCAACTCGGGCGCTTGGGGTGGTAGTTTGCCAGTTTCATTTGGTCCTACAACTACTGCTGTTTGCCGCTTGCTTGTTGTACGTCTTTGAATCGCCATAAAAAATTATATGTAGTTAGATAATTTAATCATTTTGAAATACGTTTGCAAAGGTATTACTTATCATCTAAACCTACAAATAAAGTTATCAACAACTTTTCCACAAAAACAGACAGACCTGTCATGCTGTTTGTGAATGTGAGATTTTCTTATTACCTTTGCAGCCAAATTTAAATGCATAACTATGTTTGATAATCTGTCAGAACGACTAGAACGCTCGTTCAAAATACTCAAGGGCGAGGGTAGAATAACCGAAATAAATGTAGCAGAGACCATGAAGGACATTCGTAAGGCTCTGCTTGAAGCTGATGTTAACTACAAGACAGCAAAAATATTTACAGATTCTGTCAAGCAGAAGGCTCTCGGTCAGAATGTACTGAATGCTATACGTCCCGGACAACTACTTATTAAAATTACACATGATGAACTTGCTGCTCTTATGGGTGGTGAGGCTGAAGAAATAAATTTGAAAGGCAACCCTGCAATAATTCTTCTTTCTGGTCTGCAAGGCTCCGGTAAAACAACTTTCGCTGGTAAACTTGCCAACAGAATAAAGACAAAGCAGGGTAAGAAGGTGATGCTTGTGGCGTGTGACGTCTATCGTCCTGCTGCTATAGAGCAGATACGTGTGCTCGGTGAACAAATTGGAGTTGAGGTATATGCAGAAGAAACTGAATCTAACCCAGTCAAAAAAGCACAAAAAGCAATAGAGCGAGCCAAGGTTTACGGCTATGATGTAGTAATCATTGATACGGCAGGACGATTGGCTGTTGACGAAGAGATGATGGCGGAAATAGAGGCTATCAAGAAGGCCATTACTCCTTCTGAAACTCTGTTTGTTGTTGATTCAATGACTGGTCAGGATGCTGTGAATACAGCCAAAGAATTCAACGACAGAATAGATTTTGACGGTGTTGTTCTCACTAAACTTGACGGTGATGCCCGTGGCGGTGCAGCTCTGTCTATCAGGTCGGTTGTGGAAAAACCTATTAAATTTATTTCCACTGGCGAAAAGATGGAGGCTCTTGATGTGTTTCATCCAACCCGTATGGCAGACAGAATACTGGGTATGGGTGATGTCGTTAGTCTTGTTGAACGTGCTCAAGAGCAATATGACGAGCAGGAGGCGAGACGCATATCAAAAAAGATTGCACACAACCAATTTGATTTCAATGACTTCCTTTCACAGTTGCAACAGATTAAGAAAATGGGCAATATGAAAGACTTGATGTCAATGATACCAGGTATGGACAAGGCTCTGAAAGGTGTGGAAGTGTCTGACGATGCTTTCAAACCTATAGAAGCAATCATTAATTCAATGACACCTGCAGAGCGTGCTAATCCAGCATTGCTCAATGGTTCACGCAAGATGCGTATTGCTAAGGGCTCAGGTACAACTATAGTTGAACTTAACCGTTTTTTGAAACAATTTGAGCAGACAAGCAAGATGATGCGCAAGATGCAGAAAATGAATTTTAAAAAATAATGTTACAATGATTCTGCTTGATGGCAAACATATTGCTGCCCAGATTCGAAGTGAACTGCGAACCGAGGTTGAGGCTTTGACTGCTAATGGCAGACGAGTGCCGCATCTTGCTGTGATTATTGTAGGAGAGAATCCTGCCTCTGTAACATATGTAAATAACAAAATACGCGCATGTCAAGATGTGGGTATTGAAGCTGATGTCATTGCGTTGTCTGATAATATCAGTCAGGAAAAGTTGTTGTTAGAGGTTGAGAGACTCAACGCAAATCCGTCAATTGACGGATATATAGTTCAACTTCCGCTACCTGAGCATATAAACGAGACTGATATTATACGCGCGATAGACCCTATGAAAGATGTTGATGGCCTTCACCCATATAATGTCGGTTTGACAGCTTTTGGTCTGCCGTCAATTGTGTCGGCTACGCCCAAAGGAATACGTGAGTTGCTTGCTAGATATGATATTCAGACAGAGGGTAAACATGTGGTTGTGATAGGCAGAAGTAATATAGTAGGAAAACCTATGGCTATGCTTTTGATGCAACGTCCATATTTGGCGCTGTCGAAGACTGCATCTGCGGCATTGGGTGATGCGACTGTGACTGTGTGTCACAGCAAGACACGCAACTTGAAAGAGTTATGCTTGACTGCTGATATTATTATAGTTGCAGTGGGCCAACCGTGTCTGCTAACAGCAGATATGGTGCGTAAGGGTGCAGTTGTTATTGATGTTGGTATTAATCGTGTGCCTGCACTTGCTACCGAGCGAGGTTATCGTCTTGTTGGTGATGTGGATTTCAAGTTGGTTTCGAAGAAATGTTCATATATTACGCCTGTGCCGGGCGGAGTAGGACCGATGACAATAACTTCACTTCTGCAAAACACTTTACAAGCTTATATGATGAATAATTCACAATAAAGTATTTACTACTATGAAGATTCTGATGATTCTTGCGGTGTTCACGACTTATTCTCACTTTACATATCATTCGGAAAGTGAGACAACTATCGATGCACCCCTCGCTACAGTAAACAAAGTTGTTGACGATTTTATATATGACATGCAAACCGACATCAATAACCTTGGAACATGGGCATTCAAGTGTACGGAAGATGAAGGTGATGAAGACAAAGATGCTATAGCGCTGGTTTATAAAGATACATACTATGACGCAGCACGTAAATATGGTTATATAATTGTTGATGTTAAAGTGCCTGGATTGCGTACATTCAAAAATATGAAGATTTCCAGTCTTCAGACAGATACCATTATAGACGGAGTTCGTCATGCCAGAGTTGACATCGACTACTCCGGCAGTTTGCTGAAAATGGCTAATGGCACATTTATAGTCAAACAAATATCGGACAATCAAACAAGTCTTACTCTTGACTTGAATGTTCGTTTCGGTTTTTTCTTCGGTTTGTTTGTTACAAGACGTGTATATAGAAATGTGCTTGAATGGCGCTTGCAGCAAATAGTGAATAACATCCGTGAGCAGGCAGAGACAGGTGAGGTGAATTGCAAATACAGAGTGAAGGCTGAGATAATAAGAGAATGAACATAATTGAGCAAATAGAAATTCTCAGGCAGAAATACCATGAGACTGCTCTCATGATAACTGACCCGGCCATAATACAAGATCAGCCACGCTATGTGCGTCTTAATCGTGAATATCGTGATTTAGAGAAAGTAATCAATGCTGCTGACAAATATCAAAAGGCGCTTTCAGACTTAGAAGAGGCAAAGTATATTGCCTTTAACGAGCAAGATGCGGAATTGAAAGAGTTTGCTAAAGAAGAGGTTGAGCAATTGACAGCAACTTTGCCCCAGTTGGAAGAAGAAATTCGTTTGATGCTTCTACCTCAAGACCCCGAAGACGGTAAGAATGTTGTAATGGAAATAAGAGCAGGCACAGGCGGGGACGAAGCTGCTTTATTTGCGGGCGACTTGTTCAGAATGTATTGCAAGTACTTTGAAATCAAGGGGTGGCACTATAGTATTTCTTCATATACAGAGGGAGCTGTGGGTGGATATAAGGAAATCATTTTCAATGTCACAGGTGAACAAGTGTATGGCACTTTAAAATATGAGTCTGGAGTGCATCGTGTACAACGTGTGCCAGAAACGGAGACTCAAGGTCGTATACATACATCGGCAGCCACTGTAGCTGTGCTACCAGAGGCAGACCCGCTTGATGTGCAGATTAACGAAGGAGAAATAAAATGGGAGACATTCCGCAGTGGGGGAGCGGGAGGACAGAATGTAAATAAAGTTGAGTCTGGTGTGAGATTGAGATATCTATGGAAAAATCCCAATACAGGAATTACTGAAGAAATACTAATAGAATGCACAGAGACCCGTGATCAGCCTAAAAACAAGGAGCGTGCGTTAAGTCGCCTGCGTACACAAATATATGATAAGGAGCATCAGAAGTATATAGACGACATTGCACGGAGACGCAAGACAATGGTATCAACTGGTGACCGCTCAGCAAAGATTCGTACATACAACTATCCACAGGCAAGACTTACCGACCACCGCATCAACTACACGATGTATAATTTGCCAGATTTACTTAATGGCAACATACAAAATCTTATTGACCAACTTCAGATTGCAGAGAATACAGAGAGACTGAAGGAAGTTAACATCTAAAGATTCCAAGACTTGTAGTTTTCACAATTGTTCGTTAATTGCCAATTCATGAAGGCATTCAACAATACGTTGCACAATGTCAATTGGCAAGTTATGTTCTTTAGCCCACTTACTACGTGCAGTCAGCATATCTTCAAAACGCTGCTGTTGATAGATTGACATGCCTGTTTTATGCTTTATGTCACCTATCTGTTTGGCGACTTTGAGCCTCTCTAATATCATGTTCCATAACGTATTGTCTATTTCGTCAATTCTGCAACGTAATGTGTTCAGACAATTGTCGATATTAGAAATTTCAGGTATGCTGAGAGAGGAAACCAGATGTGAGAATTGTTCAAATGTCAATTGCTGTTTTGCATCAGACAAGGCAGAAGAAGGAGTGGGGTGCACTTCAATCATAAGACCATCATACTTAAGATTAAGTGCCTGTTGGCTAACGGTAGCAACCAGACTGCTATCACCCGTTATATGGCTTGGGTCACATATCAGTTTTACTTCTGGCATTCGCCTTTGTAGATTTAGCGGTATAGACCAAATTGGGTTGTTGCGATATATGTTTGTTTCGTGTATTGTGGAGGTATTGCAACCCAATGAATCAGAAAAGCCTCTGTGTATTGCGTAAACATTGTTTATCCCGGCATTTTTAATACGCTCTATAGCTCCACACCATGTTTCGATATCAGGGTTAACCGGGTTTTTGACCATTATTGTTAGAGACTGTTTAACTTTGTCATTCAGTTTAACCAATTCATCTGCAATCTGCTGCACCATAAACGGGTTGGCAGTGGTTCTTGCTCCAATCCAGAGGCTGCGAATACCAGTATCAACACACGCACCGGTTTGTTCGGCGGACATTACCTCAGTTGCAACAGGTATATTGTATGTCTTTTCGGCTTCTTTGAGCCATGTCAAGGCTGAATGTCCAATACCAGCAAAACTATCAGGCGAAGTGCGAGGTTTCCATACACCTGCACGAAACATATAAGCACCCGCCTCTTTCACAGCTTTGGCAGTACTAAGCACTTGCTCTCTATTTTCAGCGCTACAAGGACCAGCAATAATTATTATTGATTTGTTATTTTTCGGCATGATATTTGAAAGAGTGTTCAAGCAAACACTTGTGCAAAGGTACAACAAATATTTTATTCAAAAAATTTTTATATATAAAAATTATATATTACCTTTGTCGCCGAATATACTATGGCATAGTATAGTTATGAGGTATAGTGACGGTATAGTGATTGTATAGTAAGCTTAGGATGAACTTAGGATGAGCTTAGGATAAACATTTACCAAAGGAATAATGAAAATCTAACTTAATAATAACCCTTTAAAAATTTTGTTTATGAGAAAAATTCTTATTTTTGCGATGGCAATCGCAATGTGTATTCCCGCTTTTGCAACATCAAAGTCAAAGGCAAACAAGGACACCAAGGCGTTTCGTTATGAAATTGAGTGTGCCGGGAATGGGACACAGGGTACATACCTTATTAAGGTGTGGAGTTATTCAAAGAAAGCTCGTGTAGCAGCAGAGCAGTGCAAGAAGAATGCAGTTCACGGTGTTATTTTCAAAGGCTATACAGGCGGCAACGGCTGTGTTGCCCAGCGTCCACTCGCCAAGAATCCAGGTGTGGAGATGGAGTATGAAGATTATTTCAGCAAATTTTTTGCTGATGGTGGCGAGTACTACAAGTATGTGTCAGTTACTTCAGCCGAGCAGGAGATAGTGAAAGTAGGTAAAGAGTACAAGGTTGGCGTAATTGTAAGCGTTCAGAAGGACGATTTGCGTAAGGCTCTTGAGGCTGCAGGTGTGATTAAAGGACTTAGTTCGGGATTTTAATTCAATCAATAAGTTATGAAAGTAAAAGTAATCCTTTTTGCAGCGGCTGCGATAGTGGTAGCTGCGTTGGCAACCTCTTGTGGTACTGGCAAAACTCAAGCATGGTACGACTACAAGAGCAAGGTTGTGGGCACAGAACTTGACGGCTCATATACGATTCAGGCATGGGGTCGTGCCCGTAATGCCGCAGATGCATATGTTCAAGCGAGTAAGCAGGCTGTGTATGACGTGATATTCACGGAGATACAGTTTGTGTCAGGTCAAGCGCCATCGTCATCCGGCGTCCTCAAACCGCTGATATATGAAGTTAATGCCCGTCAGAAATATGAAGACTTCTTCAATGCATTTTTTGCTGACGGTGGCGAGTACAAGAAATACAGCTCGATGAAAGAGAAACGTGACTTCAGTACCCGTTATCAGAAGACTGACTCACAGACTACAGCACGCGTAAACGTGTGTGTATTTCGCTCGAAACTCCGCCAGCGTCTAATAGATGAAGGCATTATCAAGTAAAAACAAGAATAATAATTATAGTTAAACAGGTAACATTATGAAAAAGTTATTCATTATTACCATATGCCTTGTGAGTGCAATGATGGCATTTTCACAGGCAAAGAAGCCCACTTTGATGGTTGTGCCGAGTGATGTTTGGTGCATGAAGAATGGCTACATTAAGGAAATTCCGAACGGCGAGGGTAGTGTGAAAAAGATTTCAGACTATGAGATGGCTCTTCAGAATGACATGGATTTGAAACTGGCTATTGCCAAGATCAATGACCTTATGACAGAGCGTGGATTCCCTCTGAAAGACCTTGAGCAGCAGATGAAGATTATTGCTCAGCAGAATGCCGAGCAGAATCTTGTAACAAGCAAGGCAGGTAACGACATGGCCGAGTCGCCTATAGACCAGTTGCTCCGCGTAGCCAAAGCTGATATCATCCTTGAACTGACATGGGACGTTACAAAGCAAGGTCCGAAACAGACTTTGAAGTACATACTTGAAGGCAAGGATAGTTATACAGGAAAAAGTATTGGTAGTGGAAGCGGCACAGGTGCTCCTTCATTCTCTGCTGATGTTGCAGTATTGCTTGAAGAGGCTGTGCTTGCAAACATTGACAACTTTAATAACCGTCTGCAACAGCACTTTGATGACATGTTCACAAACGGTCGCGAAGTAGCTATTGAAATTCGTGTTTTCCAGGATAATGAAGCAGGTATCGACCTTGAGAGTGAATTTGGAGAAGACGAGACAGAACTTTCTGAGATTATTGATGACTGGATGACCGAGCATACTGTTGAAGGACGTTTCAGCAAGCTTGGCTCTTCAGAGAATTATATCTCCTACGAGCAAGTGCGTATACCTCTTTATAATGCAAAGGGCAAAGCTATGGATACTGAGGCTTTCGCACGTGAGTTGCGTAACTACCTTCGTAAGGAGCCTTACAACATTCCTGTAAAAATCATGAATCGTGGTTTAGGCAAGTGCTTCCTTGTGCTCGGTGAGAAATAAACAGTATTTACAACTTAATTAAAAATGTTATGAAAAAGATAATCGTATTGACACTGGCGGTAGCAATGATGTTGCCAGTGTTCGCTCAAGAGAATAAGGAGAAAGGCCAGAATCTGGCAATCAAGGTTCTCGTCGAAGATATGGTGGAGCCTTTCCCTGCTACAGCCAAACTCCAGGTGGAGAATAAGTTAAACCGTCTTCTTACAATGAACGGAATAGCTTCTATGGACTACCTTGGTCAGTTTTTCATTACTGTGCGTTGCACTCCTCTAACAAAGGATATACTCCCCGGTCCTCCTACAAAAATTGCAGAGACAATGGAGTTTACATTCTATATTGCAGACTACTACAATCAGGTTATTTTCTCAACAGCCGCTCTTAATGCAAAAGGTGTCGGCGAAACCGAGAGTAAGAGTTACATGAATGCAATCAAGGCAATGAATCTTAACTCACCGGTATTGAAAGAGTTTGTTCAAACAGGTCGCGCAAAGATTATAGACTACTATAACGCACAGGCTGACAAGATGATTATGAAGGCAAAGAACCTTGCCAAGCAGAAGAACTTTGAGGAGGCTTTGTGGATTGTATCAACAATTCCATCGGAATGCGACAAGTATGAGGCAGCCCTCGCGGCAGGTCTTGAGATTTATCAGGAGTATATTGACTACACCTGCCAGGTTAACCTTGCTGCTGCAAAGTCAGCATGGGTAAGCGGTCAGAATTCAATGGCAGCAATGGAAGCTGGCGAATATCTGAGTCAGATATATCCTGAGGCAAGTTGCTATCCAGATGCAGAGGCTCTCTATCAGGAGATTAAGAGCAAGGTGTTCGATGACTGGAAGTTTGAGATGAAGAAATACCAAGACGGTGTTGACCTCGAAATGGCACGTATAAGTGCAATGCGTGATGTCGGCGTTGCTTATGGTGAAAACCAACAGCCTACTTCCACAAACATTGGTTTCCTGCGTTAATAGTTTTACATGTCAATTGTTATGAATATGAAGAAACAACTGATAATCTCACTCTTGTTGCTTAGTGTGACAGGAGTGTTTGCACAAACTAACGGTCAATTGGACAAGTATCGTCGTAACTCTCTCGGCGAGGCTATGGTATATCACTCAGAAGACACTTTTGGTGTACAGATATTTGAGGCATTTGAGTCAATACCTGTTTCTGACAAGTATGATGATCATAACGTAGGTTTGCGTGTAGTAGCCAACGACAGCATATCCGGAGTTAAGAAGAAAGCCAACGGACTCATTAAAGCCAAATACGGCAAGACTCTTACTCCAGCTGACATACGTAAGAATGCAGAGGCTTTGGAAGGTGTGCTCAACCAAGGCGAGGTAGCAAAGTTTATGGTTGCTAAATGGTTTGGCTGGAATATGGATAGTCTGGAATATATGACTCCAGAAAATGCCACATTCAATATGCGCTTAATACAAGACCGTGGACAATATAACGCTTCAGACCTTGATGTTGCTCTTGCTTCTCGTACAGCACGCGGTTTGGCAGCCATATCTGATGCAGGTGAGGAGTTGCTTCACAACACATTTTTCCTTGTCAATGACATTACTTATGTTACTGCAGAAGAGAAGGCTGCAGTGGCGAAAGCGACAATGAGCGTGCTTGGAGGCGTCTTTGATGCTGTTTTTGGAACTAATTTAGGCGCATCCACAGCTAAGCTAGCAGGTGATATTGCTGACAGTTTTACAGGATTCACAGTAAAGACTCACTCATATCTATATCAGCTTGAGTGGAATGACTCTATTGCTGCTATCTTCTATGACAGTTACTATACAGAAGAACCTAATGCAGAAAAGATAATGGCTTTCTTGATGGATACTTCGACTTTCAAAATGAAGTATGTGGCTCATGAGTATGAGTTTGATGCAAAGAGTACTCTCAAGGGCAAATATGACCGTGAAGAGCTTGTGAAAATGGTCTGCACACGTTCTATAGATAAGAACATTGCAGCTCTTGGTAAAGCATACGAAGACTTCAAAGTTAAGGTGCCCGTGTATGAAATTGTGTACAACGACCACGGCAAAGTGTTAGGCTATTCTGCTAAGATAGGTTTGAAAGAAGGTATGACAGACAAGTCTACATTCCAAGTCATTCAGCGTATTACTGATCCACAGACTAACAAAACAAAATACCGCTATGTCGCCACTCTTAAGCCAGAGAAGGGTAAAATATGGGATAACCGCTATAATGCTGTGCTTGAGCAGTCCGAAGGTTCAGAACTCACTGCCACTCTTTTCAAAAAAGTCAGCGGTGGTGAGATTCTTCCCGGTATGCTTATCATAGAAGGCAAATATAAGAAAGCAGCCGAGCCCAAAGAAGCAAAGGCAAAAGATGTAAAGGAAAAGAAAGAAAAGGGCAAAAAAAATGCTGAGGAGGCTCAGCAAGAAGAAGCTTTGTCTGAAGAATAATGCTTTAAGTATTGCTTCTCATATAACAATGGTGCACCACAACATACGATGTGATGCACCATTATTTTACTTGATAATCAAGCCTGATTATATAATGCCTTGTTCAAGCATAGCAGTAGCAACTTTCATGAAGCCTGCGATGTTGGCACCTTTAACATAGTCAATAGAACCATCAGCCTGCATGCCATGAGTTACACATTGCTCGTGAATGGAGAGCATTATATGATGCAGACGCTCGTCAACTTCTTTAGCAGTCCAATTCAAGTGCTGCGCATTTTGTGTCATTTCAAGACCAGAAGTTGCAACGCCTCCTGCATTGACAGCCTTACCAGGAGCAAACAATATTTTGTTTTTCAGGAAGAAATGAATAGCATCTGGCTGACAACCCATGTTGCTAACTTCGCAGCAACACCAACAGCCGTTTTTCTTCAGTTCTTCGGCATCTTCTTTAGAAAGCTCATTTTGGAATGCGCATGGCAAGGCAATGTCGCATGGTATTGACCACGCTTTTTTGCCTTCTGTGAATACAGCCTTGCCCGGGAATTTGTCTGCCATATCCTCAACTCTATTTCTATTGGAAGAACGCATGACAAGCATGTAGTCTATCATTTCTTTAGTAATGCCGTCTTTGATTTCGCATACGCCGTCAGGTCCTGATATAGCTACAACCTTTGCTCCTAATTCCGTAGCTTTTGTTGCTGCTCCCCATGCCACGTTGCCAAATCCAGAAATAACGATACGTTTCCCTTTTATTGATTTGCCAGCCTTGTCAAGGAGATGCTGTGTGAAATAGAGCGCTCCAAATCCTGTTGCTTCAGGACGAAGGATGCTACCTCCCCATGTCATGCCCTTGCCTGTGAGTACGCCAGTGTGATACTCACGAGCGAGTTTTTGATACATGCCATTAAGGAAACCAATTTCTCTGCCGCCTACGCCAACATCGCCTGCAGGAATATCTTGATCAGGACCAATACAGCGCCACAATTCAAGCATAAATGCCTGGCAGAAACGCATTATCTCTGCATCGGATTTACCTACAGGGTCGAAGTCAGAGCCGCCTTTTGCTCCTCCCATAGGGAGAGTGGTGAGAGCATTCTTAAAGGTCTGCTCAAAGCCAAGGAATTTAAGCATGGAAGGGCTTACAGCTCTGTGGAATCGAAGGCCGCCTTTGTAAGGGCCTATTGCAGAGTTGAATTGCACACGGTAACCAAGATTGGTCTGCACTTCTCCTTTGTCATTTACCCATGTCACGCGGAATGTGAAGATACGATCAGGCTCAACCATACGCTCAATAATACGCGCTTGTTCGAATTCAGGATGCTGGTTGTAAACTTCTTCGATAGACTCCAATACTTCCTGAACGGCCTGAAGATACTCTGCTTCACCCGGATGTTTGGCAGCTAATTGCTGCATAATAACTTGTGTTTTCATAGAGTTAAAAATAAATATGTTTATATGATTATTGTTATTCTTTCTTCAGTCTTACATAAAAAGTAGTGCCTGCATTAGAACTGGTGAAACTTATATTACCACCAGTACTTTCAACGATATTCTTTGATATTGCCAAACCAAGCCCAGCACCTGTGCTCTTGGTTGTGAAGTTAGGTATAAAGATTTTGCTTTGAATGTCGGGAGGTATGCCACAACCATTGTCAGAGACTGTTATCTCCACCTCTGTTTCTTTCTCCTGAAGCATAACGATAATATCTCCGTCAGGCTTGGTATCAATGGCTTGCAGAGCATTCTTTATCAGGTTGTTGAACACTTGTGATATCTGTTGGTTGTCTGCTAAGGCATATACTCCGCTTTCGGCTCCAATATACCTTATAGGGAGATTGTTACTGTTGTTGCGGAATAGAGTGATTACCGAGAACAAACGGCTTGCCACATCAACACGCTCAGGAATAACTTCAGGCAACTTGGCAAATTGGGAGAATGACTGGGCAATGCGAGAAAGATTGTCAATCTGCTCAATGAGAAGAGTGGTGGATTTTTCGAAATACTCATCAAACCGCTCTTTGTCACTCATGCGTTTAGCCCGCTGAAGTTGCTGTATGGTCAACTTCATGGGAGTAAGCGGGTTGTTGATTTCATGCGCTATCTGTCTTGCCATAGTCCTCCATGCTCCTTCACGCTCAGAGCGAGCAAGTTTCTCAGAAGAATGCTGCAACTCTTCAACCATCTCATTATATCGAGCCACAAGTTGACCGACTTCATCATCACCAGAATACTGCAATCTGTTGCCAGGCTGACCAATACGCAAATTTTTCATCCTTTCAGACAATTCAGTAAGAGGTTGCGTAAGACTCCTGACGATTATTAATGATATGATAAATGATAAGAGCAAGACAATGAGATTGGGTGGGAGAAGTTTTGCCAAGAAGCGGTCAACTTCTTCGTTTACCTCTTCGTCGTAGATAAACATTGGCACAGCGATATAACCGATTTGCATGTAGTTACCATTGTAGAACTCGGTATAAGCAGCAAGATAATGCATGTCTCCGATATGCTCGTATTGCGTCATATTCGACTTCTTGGTGAAGAAAGGCTCTGGTGCTATATGACGTGAGACTATTCCTTTTTCAAACAATGCTGGAGTGGAACTACCTACAAGATTGCCTTGCAAATCATAAACAAGAATGTCGGTTTCATAAGTAAAACTCAAGTCACGGAGGTCGATATTCATTCCTGATTCATACTTCTCATTAAGACTTATATTCCAGAAATATGACTCTTGGAGAGCCTTTTGAATATAACCTGTTTTCTTGACCAGAATGTCACGTTGCTGGGTTTCATAGCGAGTGCGCGTGTGCATAACAGCGACAGCAAAAACATAGATAGA
>CAJOIR010000024.1 GCA_905234685.1 Paludibacteraceae bacterium | reverse complement strand
CGTTTTGGGACTGGGCAAGCGAACATTATCGGCAAGTCATTGTTTGTCTTGGCAATCATGATTTCTACGGCTATTATGACTTAGCGACTATGCCGGATGGTTATTGCAAGCAGATACGTCATAATATCCATGCGTACTATAACAAAGTGGTGTCAATGGGCGATATAGATATTATCGTATCGACATTATGGGCGTTTATTGAGCCGTTCAATGTGTATCAGACGGAGAAAGGAGTCAGCGATTTTTATCGCATTCTATATAACGGTCATCGTCTGACAGCGGATGATTTCAATGCCGAACATAAACGTTGCTTCGATTTTATCCGCAAGGCTGTGAAGGAGAGCAAGGCGAAGACGAAGATTGTGCTCACGCACCATGTGCCGACGCAACAATGCACGGCAAAGGAATTCCAAGGTAGCGCGATCAATGGCGCGTTCACGGTGGAGTTGGGCAATTATATCGCGGATTCGGGTATCGACTATTGGATATATGGTCACTCGCACCGTAACATTGATGCGCAAATAGGCAGGACTCAAATCCTCTCCAACCAACTCGGCTACATCTCACATGGCGAATATCTGACAAACGGATTTGATAATCGCAAGTGTATAAGCATTGATACCGTGAAACTGATTCCCGAATAAAAATCATACAAGACAAAGTGACAGACGCCGGTCTGTCACTGTTTCTTGGGTGATGGGTTTCTCCGACTCCTTTAGTTGACGCAGATACCCCTCGTACATCTCGCGGAAACGCGGGTGTAAGGTGTCGTGCTCTATCTCCGACGCCAGACGGCATACCTCTGTCCAGCGCTGACGCTGCCGTGTCTCTGCCGGAGTGAGCGGGTGTTGTGAGTAGTCGCGGTCACTCTGGTAATATTCCTCGTTCGGTCCGGTGGCTACCACATTCCCGAATGGGTCCTTATAATGCTTGCGACGCAACGTATAAGGCGAATTTTTCTTCAATTTGCCGGTCTTCTGTTCTATCCCGGCTTCGAAAGTACATCTTGCCATATCCTGAAATTGTTTTTTTTTGTTTGGCACTTTTGGCACTTTTGGCACTTTCGACACGCGATTGTGCCAAAAGTGCCAATTGTGCCATAACTTTTTTTATGATTTTTCCCCGATTGCGAACCATTAGGCGTTAGTGATTCCTTAATGATTTGTTAGGGGTTGGTTAATGTTTACTGAATGTTCTTGCTGCGCTTACATGGCTTTTTTCCTGTAAATGCCATGTTTTATCTTAAATACAATGCCTGCTTGTAACCACTCGTCATTCCAACGTAGTACAGTTCGTCGTGGTATCCCTTGTGACTTTGCTTCCTCTACCAACTCTTTGCTTTCGAACTTGTCGGGCAGTAGCGAGAGGAGTATCTGCCGCTGGTCAAGCGGTTTGACCTTGGGCGCGAGTTCGGGTTCTCTGCCTTTGATGAGCTGATAAGCCTGCGCCATGTGAAGGATAAGCTTGTTGCCTGTCAGCTCGGCAGTCCGGTAGTCCTCGTCGAGGCATACGAGAGGCGCATTGTCCTTGAGCAGGGCGTCTCTGTTGCTCTCCACTTTTGCTGCCATGCGCATTGCCGACAGTATCATCGCCATGCGCTCGATGTGAACCGACATACGGATTACCACCGAGTGGAAACCGCTGCCCAGCATGCTTATGAGAGTGGGGTAGGCGGTCTCGAGATGTGAGCCGAGCCGCTCGCACTGCGAGTCGGTAAGCCGGAACTCACGCGGTCTGGCGAAATAGAGATACTCATACAGTTTGTAGAGTTGCATTGAGGCAGTCTGGATTATGCTGTCGGAATATGCTGCCGGCTGCATGTAACTGCCGGAGAAAGGTGTGGTGCCATCGACAATGAGCGTGAGCAGTCGGGAGAAATAGCCGTTCTCGGTTGACGGCACGAGGGCGTGATACTGGCTGAAAGTGCCGGTGACGAGCATGCTGACCTGCGGACAGCGTATGACCGCCATCTCCCCGTAGCGTGAGCGGCTGACGGGTTCATGCTCGGCGGCTTTGCGGAGAGCCGTGTTGTAGTTGGCAGTGGAACTGCGCCAGATGTCGGTGATGACCGACCCTTCGCTCTCGTGTATGTAGCCTCGTCCGTACTGGCTTTCCAACTGACGGAAGAAAGCGGGGAATGTGCTGTCGCCGGGTATGATGAGGGGCGAACACTCATGCACGGTCCTGACGAACTCGAGTGCGAGGTTGGCAATACCCTTTCCAGAGGCGGCAGAGCCGACGATGAAGCATTGCAGGTTAGGGTAGTACTGCTTGGCGGTTGTGCCATAGCGGAAATAGAGGTTGGGCATGCAACTGCCGGCGGCGGTGAGAAGCGACATAAGCAGTATGTCTTTCTCAGCGTCAGACTGTGCAAGCGACATGACAGGACGAATCATAGCCGGCAGTGCGGCTTCGTTAAGGTAAGGGGTGATGCGGAGGTCCGTCTCCGCGTCAACAGAATAAGAGTTTTTAATCATAAAAATAAATTTTTTAATAGTTAAACAATAAATTTCCGAGGCGGCCAATTGCCCTTTTGGCAACTGTGCCCCTCTATAAATAGACTGAAAATCGGTGCTATGACATGGCTTTTTCGCCTGACTGCATGCTATTGCAGAATTGAGAAACAGCAAGGTAGTGCCTAACTCGCTGTCAGACAACAGGAAGAAAAAAGCTGTGAAAAGGTGTCGTAATTTCGTTGTATTGGCGAATATATGTGCAAAAAGGCATTGTCTGTTTGCATTTTTCAGATAATAGCGCTACCTTTGCAAGCCATAACAGAGTGATAAAAAATCTTTACAACAATAAAACAAACCGAGAATGAAGAAGACATTCAAAATACTGCTTTTTGCTGTCCTGGCGCTGATGGCAGGCATGACAGCGTGTGACAACAACAATCCTGTTGACCCGCCTGACGATAATCCCGCCGACACTACTATCACCACACCTCCAGACACCGTTGTCACTCCTGTTGACACCATCGTCAATCCGGCAGATACGGTGGTAGAGCCTGTTGACACCGTCGTTATTCCAGTTGACACTATCGTTGAGCCTGTCGATACCATTGTTGAGCCTGTAGATACCATTGACATCACCGTGCTCCGTCTGTGGCAGGCAGGCGAGACCGTGAGCGCCGAGGTGGTGGAGGCGTTTGGCGGCATTGACAAGTGCTTCGCTGCCGAGCCTATACCTGACGGCGTATGGCAGCGCATGCAGGGCAAGACCTACAAGGAGAACCCGTATATAGGCCGCAACGACCTGCGCCATGTGCGTTGTCTGCACTGGGATTACGACGACCAGATGCATGTGGGCGAGATGATATGCAATGTGTCGATAGCCGACCGCCTGGCAACTATCTTCCGCAAGTTGTTCGATGAGAAGTATCCTATCCAGCGAATGTTGCTGCCGGACGTGTATGACGCCGATGACGAGACGCAGATGCGCGACAACAACTCATCGTGCTTCTGCTATCGTGTCATAGCGGGCTCTACCAAACTGTCGAAACATGCCCGCGGGGTGGCGGTGGATATAAACACGCTTTACAACCCATACTACAAAGACCGCAGTGACGGCACACGTTTCATCCAGCCTGCCACGGCAGCCGCGTACTGTGACCGCGATTGGGATTTCCCATACAAGATAGACCACAACGACCTCTGCTTCCGCCTCTTCACCGGGTCAGGCTTCGAATGGGGCGGCGACTGGACGTCATGCAAGGACTATCAGCATTTCGAGCTTATAGAGTAATGGGACGGAAACAAACAGGAAGATTAGATACGGCATGAAGATAGCATTGATAGGATACGGCAAGATGGGGCATATCATTGAGCGTGTTGCGCTTGAACGCGGACACGAGGTGGTATGCCGAATAGACAAGGACAACACGGAGGATTTCCGGAGTGGGGCGTTCCGCAGTGCCGATGTGGCGATAGAGTTCACCACCCCTCAGACGGCAGCGGACAACATCCGCAGCGCATGGCAGGCTGGCGTGCCTGTGGTCTGCGGCACTACGGGCTGGCAGGAGCAACTACCACAACTGAAGAAAGAGTTGCAAGACAACGGCAAGGCATTGCTCTGGTCGAGCAACTTCTCCATCGGAGTCAACCTGTTCTTTGCCCTCAACAGACGTCTTGCCGAGCTGATGAGACCTTATCCGCAATACAAGGCGCAGATGACGGAGATACACCATGTGCACAAACTGGATGCACCTTCGGGTACGGCAGTGACACTCGCCAGCGACATAGGTTTCCCGACAACGGAGATAACAAGTGTTCGCGAAGGCGAAGTGCCGGGCACGCATATTGTAAGATATGACAGCAAGGTTGACACGATAGAGATACGCCATGAGGCAAAAAGTCGTGAAGGCTTTGCGTTTGGCGCGGTTCTTGCTGCCGAGTTCCTGAAAGGAAAAAAGGGATACTTTACGATGGAGGAGTTGTTGGGGAATTGTGTAACTGTGGAATTGTGAAATTGTGTAATTGTGATATAAGATGAAAGAAAGACTGAAGAATATTCAGAAGAAGCAGTGGATAAAGGCTGCAGTTTGGGGCACTATGTATGTGCTTTTCCTCCTGTGGCACGGCAACTGGTGGTGGATTGTGCTACTGCCTGTGATAGTGGACGCCTTCACCACCAAGTTCATCAACTGGAGTTGGTGGAAACGTTACAAGGACACCAACAAGACGCTCTATTCCGTCTGCTCGTGGATAGATGCCATAGTGTTTGCACTGGTGGCGGTGTATTTCATCAACCTGTATCTGTTTCAGAACTACCAGATACCGTCTTCTTCGCTTGAGAAGAGTCTTCGAGTGGGCGATTTCCTGTTTGTGAGCAAGGCAAGTTACGGTCCTCGCGTACCTAACACTCCGCTCTCGTTTCCGCTCGTGCAGCATACTTTCCCCGCCTGGCTCGGAGGAGGCAGGAGTTTCATAGAGAAGCCACAGTGGGAGTACCGCCGTCTGAAAGGCTGGGACAAGCCAGAGAAAGGCGACATAGTGGTGTTCAACTTCCCCACAGGCGACACGGTATGCACCAAGATGCAGAACCCCGACTACTACACTCTGTGCCATTATTACGGCTATGCCACCGTACATCAGCGCAAAGACTTGTTCGGCGATATAGTGTGGCGCCCTGTTGACCGTCGTGAGAACTACGTGAAACGCTGTGTGGGCGAACCCGGCGACACGCTGCAGATAATTGACAACCAGTTGTATGTCAACGGAGAGGCTATGCCGGACAAAGAGGGTGTGCAATACAACTACTACGTGCAGACCACAGGCGGACTGTTGTCGAACAGCACGCTTGACAAACTCGGCATATCGAAAGACGACCGTCATCTTGTGCCTCAGACGCAGACCGGCATACAGGAGAAACTCGCTCTCGGGCTGAATCCTGACATGCCAGTGTATCATTTCCCTCTGACAAGGGAGATGAAAGAGCGCCTTGAGAAGAACAGCGTAGTGGACACGATAATAATAGAACCCGAATGGCGCGGAGGTGACGTATATCCGCTTGGCGCTACATTCCTCGCAGAGGACTCTGTGGTGCGCTGGACACGCGACAACTACGGCCCGATATATATTCCGAAGAAAGGTCAGACCGTCACTCTTACAGCTGACAACATGCAGATATACAAGCGTGTGATAGAGACCTATGAACATTCGTCAGCGAGGGTGGGTGAGGACTACACCTTCAAGATGGACTACTACTGGATGATGGGTGACAACCGCCACAACTCAGCCGACTCGCGCTACTGGGGCTTCGTGCCTGAAGACCACATAGTAGGTAGACCGGTGTTCATCTGGCTTTCGATAGAGAAGGACAAACCGTTGTTCAGAGGACATATACGCTGGAACAGACTGTTCCACGGGGCAGAGAAATGACAGTGTTACCCACAGCATATTTTGCTCCGACAGAGTGGTACAAGGCATTTATGAAGGAGTCATGCGAGATAGAGGTCTTTGAGAGTTTTCCGAAGCAGACCTACCGCAACCGCTGCACCATAACCTCTCCCAACGGAGCGGTAACACTGTCAGTGCCTGTGTGCCATGTGGAGAGAAAACAACTGACGCGCGATGTGGAGATAAGTTATCAGCAACACTGGCAGCATCAGCACAGGATAGCACTGGTATCCGCATACAAACGCACACCGTATTTCGACTATTATCAGGACTACCTGATGCCTGTATATGAGAAGCGTCACAAGTACCTGAAAGATCTAAATGACGAATGTCATGCAGTGGTGATGAGTCTGATGAGAAACATGCCGGCTAAAGAAGTAACAGCAACACCTTTGACGGTGACAACCGACTGGCGTGGTTGCGACCTTGAACAGCATTGGGGAGACGGGCGGAGCATACTTGACCTGCTGATGGAGTATGGTCCGGAAACAGAAAGATATTTGCAGAAGTTATGAAAGACATTGATTGGAGCAAACTGGGATTCCACTATACAGAGACCGACTATATAGTGCGTTGCGAGTGTCATGACGGTGTGTGGGGCAAACCTTATGTCACTAATGACAAGTATGTGTCGCTACACCTGAGCGCCACCTGTCTGCAATACGGTCAGGAGGCATTCGAGGGTCTGAAGGCATTCCGTGGGGCGGACGGCAAGGTGCGTGTCTTCCGCATGGAGGAGAATGCCCGCCGCATGGCGCGTTCTGCTGAGGCTCTCTGCATGTCACCTGTGCCGGAAGACCTGTTCTGTGAGGCGATAATTCTTGCTCTTGACAAGAACATGGATTTCCTGCCTCCATACGAGACAGGCGCGACACTCTATTTCAGACCTCTGCTGATAGGCACTACTCCGCGTTTGGGCGTAGGACCAGGCAGAGACTTCCTGTTTGTTGTAATCCCCTCGCCGATAGGGCCTTATTTCCCTGTAGGCTTTCATGGCACGCCTTTCATAGTGAACCGTCATGTTGACCGTGCCGCTCCTTTCGGCACAGGTCAGTACAAGGTAGGCGGAAACTATGCCGCTTCGTTCCGTGCCACAGAGGCGGCTCACAGACAAGGTCTGTCGTGCCTCTTCCTTGACTCGGTGGAGAGAAAGTATATCGACGAGTGCGGCGCAGCCAACTTCTTCGGCATCAAAGACGGCGTGTATGTGACTCCACAGAGCACGTCTATCCTACCGAGCATCACCAACAACTCGCTGATGCAGCTGGCACGAGACAAGGGTATACAGGTGGAGCAACGGCGTGTGCTGCTGGAAGAACTGAGCGACATGACAGAGTGCGGTGCGTGCGGCACTGCAGCGGTCATATCGCCTATATCAAGAGTCATCGACCCTGACAACGCCAGGATATACGAGTTCGGGGACGAACCCGGAGAAGTGAGCAAGATGCTGTATTACGCTCTGAAAGACATTCAGTACGGCAGGACAGAGGACAAGCACGGCTGGTGCTATGTGAAGTAATATTTGCATTTCTCACAAGGAAACACTATCTTTGCAACCAAAATATACAAATTAAATATCACTCATCTATGTTTGACAATCAACCCAAAGGGCTATTTGCTCTCGCTCTCGCCAACACCGGCGAACGTTTCGGCTACTACACCATGCTCGCGGTGTTCGCCTTGTTTCTCCGTGCCAACTTCGGTCTTGAACCCGGAGCGGCAGGAGCCATCTATTCGTCATTTCTCGCACTTGTCTATTTTCTGCCTTTGGTAGGCGGTATACTGGCTGACAAGATAGGTTACGGTCGTTGTGTGACAATAGGCATAATGATCATGTTCGTAGGCTATCTGCTTCTTGCAGTGCCTCTTGGCGGAGGCGGCGTGGCTATGTCGGCAATGCTTGCAGCACTTGTGCTGATCAGTTTCGGCACAGGTCTCTTCAAAGGCAACCTTCAGGTGATGGTGGGTAACCTGTATGACGACCCCAAGTATGCCGACCGTCGTGACGCGGCGTTCTCGATATTCTATATGGCTATCAACATAGGCGCCATGTTTGCCCCTACTGCCGCTGTAAAGATAATGGAATGGGCGCAGCAGGCTCTTGGTCAGTCGGTCAACGACTCATATCACTTCGCCTTCATGGTGGCATGTGCATCGCTTATACTCTCCATCGCCATTTATTATGCTTGCCGCCCATGGTTCAAGCATGTGGAGAACACAGCCAAGCAGCAGGCTGCGGCAGGTCAGGCAGTGGAGGAACTCTCGTATGAGCAGACAAAGAAGCGCGTGATAGCACTCTGCCTTGTGTTCGCAGTGGTTATATTCTTCTGGATGGCATTCCACCAGAACGGACTCACGCTCACTTATTTCGCCAATGAGTTCACCAACCCTGTGTCAACAGGCATTCAGTCGATGGCATTCGACATAGTCAACCTTGTGATGATAGTCCTGATAGTTTACGGTCTGTTCTCTGTGTTCCAGAGCAAACAGTTGAAAGGCAAGGTCATTGCAGCATGTGTGATTGCAGCATCTGCAGGCGTGCTCGTGTGGAAATACACCAACATATCACCCGAGGGCATCAAACTGTCTGCTCCTATATTCCAGCAGTTCAATCCGTTCTACGTAGTAGCCCTTACACCGGTGAGCATGGCTATCTTCGGCTCTTTGGCAAAGAAAGGCAAAGAACCTTCTGCTCCGCGAAAGATAGCATACGGTATGCTTGTGGCGGCACTGGCATACGTGGTTATGGCATTAGGCTGTATAGGTCTCAACTCGCCTGATATGCAGGCAGAGGTGCTGGCAAACGGCGGTGACCCGACATACGCAAGTGCAAACCTGCTTATAGGCACATATCTGATACTTACCTTTGGTGAGTTGTTGCTTTCGCCTATGGGTATAAGCTTCGTCAGCAAGGTGGCTCCTCCCAAATACAAAGGTATGATGATGGGCGGTTGGTTCGTAGCTACCGCTGTGGGTAACTTCCTCGTGTCGGTAGGCGGTTTCCTCTGGGGAGGTCTGCCATTGTGGTCTGTTTGGGCGGTATTCGTAGCACTCTGCCTTGTGTCGGCTATCTTCATGTTCGCCATGATGCGCAAACTCGAAGACGCTACAAGATGATTTACGATTTAATACATTTACGATTTAGTCATTTACGATTTACGATTTGATAATTTACGATTTGGTTAAGATATGCAACAACTACTGATAGATACACTGCAACAGCAGATTGAGAACCTGCGTAAGCAACTGTCGCAGATAGAGGCTCAGGCGGAGGATATACGTGATATACTCGCTCAACTTGAGACCAAACTTGCCGAACTCCCTGAGCCTGCACCAGAGGAAGAAGAGCAGCCGGAAGTGGAGGTGGAGTTCTACGTTGATGACAGCATTGCTGACGATGACCAGCTTCTCTCTGAAGAAGAGCAACAGGTGGAGAACACTGTAGAAGATATGCTCGTTGAAGAGATAGAGAGAGACGCCGTTGTCGAGCCTGAGGCAGAACCCGCTCCAGCCGACATAGCTGAACCAACTCCCGCTGACACTGCTGAGCATGCCCCCGCAACAGAGAACAGGGAGATGCCCAAGGGCGTCACTCTGCCTCATGTTGACGACATACGCAAGGCAATCTCTCTCGGCGACCGCTTCCTCTTCCAGCGTGAACTGTTCGGCGGTGACGGAGAGAAAATGAACAAGACTATTGATGTGCTCAACAACCTTCACTCGCTTGATGAGGCAATGGAGTTTATCGCCAAAAAGTTCAATTGGGATACAGAGAGTCAGGCTTACGAGTTGTTCGCCAACATACTTAAACGCAGATACTAAAAACATCTCCAGACCTCCTCATAAGGGAGGAGCTATGTATGCTTTACCTTGTACCGACACCGATAGGCAACCTCGAGGATATCACTCTGCGCGCATTGAAAGTGCTGCAGAGCGTTGACCTTATACTTGCCGAGGATACACGCACAAGCAGTGTCCTGCTAAAGCATTACGACATACACACTCCGCTGCGTTCGCACCATAAGTTCAACGAACATGGTACTGCGGCGGGTATAGTGCAGGAGTTGCTTGCAAGCAGAGACATAGCTCTCATCAGCGATGCAGGCACGCCGGCTATCTCCGACCCCGGATTCCTGCTCGTCAGAGAAGCAGTGGCGGCAGGCGTAGAAGTGCAGTGTCTGCCGGGTGCTACAGCTTTTGTGCCTGCACTGGTGGACTCAGGTCTGCCTGACGACAGGTTTTTCTTTGAGGGTTTTCTGCCACAGAAGAAAGGCAGACAGACACGCCTGAGACAACTGGCTGAACTTGAGCATACAATAATAATATACGAGTCGCCGTTCAGACTGGTGAAGACACTGCAGCAACTTGCCGAATATCTAGGCAGCGAAAGGCGCGCATCGGTATCGAGGGAGATAAGCAAAGTGCATGAAGAGACGCAGAGAGGAACACTGGGAGAACTCGCGGAGCACTACAAGGCAACCCCTCCGAAAGGTGAGATAGTAATCTGCATTGAAGGCAGACAATGAGACACTACAAAGCTATATTTCTTGACTGGGATGATACCATAGGTGACTTTCACCATGCTGAGCGCCATGCTCTGCGTGACATCTACGACAAGTACGGGCTGCGTGACATATATCCTCAATTCGAAGACTACTACAACGTCTATCATCCGCATAACCTGCTTCTCTGGGACAAATACGGCAGAAGCGAGGTAACCAAAAAACAACTGCAACTCGACAGGTTTCTGTATCCATTGAAAGGCGGCATTGCCAATACTGCAACAGCTGCAGAAATGGGCGATGACTTCCTTGACTTTACCAACAATTATTTTTCGCTCATGCCTTATGCAGGCGAGGTGGTGAGATACCTCGCGCAGCGATATCCGCTCACCATTGTAAGCAACGGATTCAGTGAGGTGCAATACAAGAAGATTCAACTCTCCGGACTGCAAGACTGCTTTCTGCATATCGTTCTCTCCGAAGAGGTGGGCGCTCAGAAACCCAATCCACTCATCTATCAGAAGGCATTGGAACAAAACGGCCTCAATGCGGAAGACGTGCTTATGATCGGAGACTCGTACAACAGCGATATACAAGGCGCCATAAATGCTGGCATCGACCAACTGTGGATTACTCAAGACAACAACGACACGCGGCCTGCGACATACAGAGTTCCTGACATAAGACAGATAATGGAATTGCTATAACAACAAAAACATAACCTCAATATTTATACATCATGAAACGACACACACTTCTTATTGCACTTATTTTCAGTGTATTTGCCGCTAGTGCGGCAACCGTGAACATCACTCCGGGCAGCAACACACTGTATGCTGCAATCAATTCGGCAACGGCTGGCGACATAATAGTGCTTGCAGAAGGCGAATACATCGAGGCCAACAAACTGTCAGTCAATGTGCCTCTCAGTATTCGGGCAGCAGAAGGCGGCACTCCTGTTGTGAAAATCTCAAGCCGTATCGAAGCCAAGGCGTCACTGAGTATATCAGGCCTGAGCATGAAGTCATCCGGTGCAGCGGAGTGCATAAGGTTAGTACCGGGCAGTGCTCCTTTCGACCTGATTCTTGAGCATTGCACCATAAGCGGCTTTACCAGCAAGTCGATACGCGCATATAACACTGACCAGTCGGCACCATACGTGAGCAAACTGCATATTCACGACTGCTATCTGAGTGTGCCTCATGGTGCAAAAGGGATAGAAGCATCGAAAGCAGAGGTGCAAGTAAGCAGTTTTGAACTCCTGAACAGCACCATAGACGGCGGCGCAGAAGGCTCAGGCCGCATGATATATCTGCAATCGACAGAAGGCAAGACCATAGACCACGCCCTTGTTGACCACTGCACTTTTTACAACTCGACCGACACACGCAGTGTATATCTCGCCAACCTCAACGGCGCAACAGTAAGCAACAGCATCATCAAGAACAAAGAAGATGTTGACGGCAGGAAAGGTTTCTGTCTGTACGGCAGCGAGGCAAGCATCAGCAACTGCATATCTTACCACGTGCCTGTGTATGGTTCAGGTTACAAAAGTCAGAATATATCATACATGAATCCGCGTTTTGTTGACGCAGACAATCATAATTTCCAACTGTATGCCAACTCGCCTGCCGTAGGCGCAGGAACAGACAACAGCAATCTGGGTGACCCGAGATGGGGTGTATCAACAGAAATCTATGATATCTCCAACGACCCGTATGTGCCATACAAGAAGCCGTATTCAATGTCACCGACAACCAACTCGGTGAAGGTGCTCTGGCAGATGTCGGAAGAACAAGGCGCCACAGAAGCGGTGGTTTATTACGGCACTGACCCGGAAAACCTTAACCTCAGCATCACCACCGACGCTGGCTGGAATGTGCAGGGCGAAGGCTACGTGCATATAGTGACACTGACCGGCTTGCAGCCTTCGACACGCTATTATTTCACTGTCGGAGGCAAGAAACAGCGCTATCCTCAGGTCTTCTCCACCATCACCGCACCCGAGCAAGGCAAGGCATTCCGCATATTCACCATATCCGACATACACGGCAACGCACGCAAGAACTGGGAGAACATGCAGGATTTCATCTGCGACCTTAACCCCGACATATCACTCATGAACGGCGACTTCGTAAGCAGCAAAGGCAACGACCGCAACTGGAACAGCTACTTCTTCACACCGGGTGAGAAGTTCCTTGGACAAGTGCCTGTGATGTCGTCGGCAGGCAACCATGAGACCGGTGATCCGAGGGGCTACCGCTGGTCATCGTTCTACGACTATTTCCATCAGTTCTCGCACGGCACACCGGAAGACTCAGTGACTGACCCG
Source organism: Paludibacteraceae bacterium (assembly GCA_905234685.1). GTDB lineage: Bacteria > Bacteroidota > Bacteroidia > Bacteroidales > Paludibacteraceae > Colicola. The sequence goes on along the minus strand of CAJOIR010000024.1, from coordinate 17,997 downwards.
CGCGGAGAAGCCTATTTCCATTTCGTATATGGCAATGCTGATGTAGTGATGCTGAATATCAACGGTGACGAGTCCTCTCCACAGTTCCTGCCCGGGAGCAGACAGTATCAGTGGGCTGACTCGATGCTAAACGCCTGTACGCGACCATGGATTATAGTATGCCACCATGTGGGTATGTGGACAAGCGGGTATCACGGTCAGTGGTCGGACGAGCCAAAGCAGTTTGCACCTCTGTTTGAGAAGTATGCTGCCAAGGGCAAACGTATCATCTCTCTCTCAGGCGACGACCACTCGTTCGAGCATTTGTATAAAGACGGCGTGCACTATGTGCGCCCTGGTTGCGGAAGAGACGCAAACTACGCACAGCAGAAGCAACTTAAAGATGTGAAATACTCGATGTTCTACAGGCAGATATCGTGCTTCTCCACTCTCGACATGTCAGCCGATGCATCGCAGATAGACCTTACCGCATACGACTCGGTAGGCAACATATTCTATACCTACAAGTTCAAACTGCAAGGCGAGGAGATAACTCCTTCGGTAGTGTTTACCGCTCCCAATGCAGGCGCTGCAACCGAAGACTCGGTGAAACTGATGTGGTCGGCTTTCGACCCGAATAAAGACGCAAAGGTAGCTGTCTATTACTCACAGACTCCGAACAAGACTTCTACCGACGGTTTGACACTGATTGCCAAAGACCTTACCACCGACCGCATGACGTGGCAGACAAGAGACATCTTTCCGAAAGGACAATACTATGTGTATGCTACCGTCACTTCTGGCGGCAAGACTTATCTCGCTCCGCTGCCGCTTGCGATAACTCTGCTCAATGACACCACGCCTCCGCCTGCCCCAAACCATATGACAGGCTATGCCGACGGAGCACACTATACATTGGAATGGCGAAACCCGACACGACTGGTGCACATAAACAACATGCTGGAAGACTTCTCGGCAGGCACAGGCAAGATGCAGGTTGAAGAGGAAGACGGGGCAACGATGAGTATTAGTCAGACCGAAGGCGCACTGAAAGCGCAATACAACATATCAGAGGCATGGAAGACATCGGCAGCAAACCTCATATTCGATGAGCCGCAAGACCTGAGCAGAACAACAGTGCTTACATTCCGCATGAAAGGTGACGGCACAAACACTCCTTTGAGACTCGTATGCAAGAACATGAGTTCAGGTCACGAAGACTGGTGGTACACAGAGAGCATAACCTTGAAATCGACCGAGTGGAAAGAGTATACGGTCAACATGAGCAATCTGAGTGCTTTCACATGGTACACCAACACTGATACGAAAAACCATATGGAGGGTGTGAACAGCATCTCTTTCTCCATCTCCACAGGCGAAGCAGCCTCCGGGGTTTTCTATCTTGACGACATAAGCGTGAGCGGCGACATATATCCGGCGCCTGACTATGAGGAGACCGTGATACTTAGAAAAGACAACGGTTTTCCTGCTACGCCTACTGACGGTAAAGAGGTGTACAGAGGCAAGGCAGAACAATTTACTGACACAGATTCCGACACAAGCAAGACATACTATTATGCCGCCTTTGCATGTGATGACCGCGACAACTGGTCGGAAGCAGACGCTTCTGCCCAATGGTGCACCACAGAACCTTATGAACCGTACACAGGAGTTACCGGCATCGTGCAGAATGCTGTTCGTGCCACGAAGAGCATGGTTGACGGCGTGTGTGTCATCACTCTCTCTGACGGCAGACAGTATAACATATCAGGGCAAACAACAAAACAATGAAACGCATATCTACATTAATATCAGCGGTGTTGCTCGTGGCAACCGTCACCAATGCGACTATTCGCTATGTGGCACTTACAGGTAACGACGACTACACAGGTTTAAAACCTGAACTCGCGAAATCTGATATTCGTGTGGCTATAGATGAAGCCAATGCAGGCGACACCGTATTCATTACTGCAGGTGTGTACTATGAGTCATTTATTTTGAAAGACGGTATTCATATCATTGGTGAGGCAGGAACAATTCTCGACGGTACAAGTCAGAGCACACGTATCATTACCACCTTGAAAGACTGCAAACTGCCGACCACAATAGAGAATCTTGTGTTGCAGAATGCACGTCATGAGCAACGTGGAGGTGCTGCTTTGCTGAGAGGCACAGTGACAATGCGCAACTGCATTGTAAGAGGGTGTAGCGGTCTGCAGTGCGGCGGTGTACTGATAGAAGGCGAGGCAGCAGAAGCCTCGGCATTAGGGGCACGACTGGAGAACTGCCTGATACACAACTGTACAGCAACAGGTCATGAGTGGCCGGATGCAGGAGGAGTGGCTAACTTCAACGGCACGGTGAGTCATTGTACGATAGTGAACAACTACGGCGACCGCTACGGCGGCATACATTCGGAGAGTACGGTAGAGAACACTGTGATGTGGGGTAACCGTTCGGAAGACGGATTTGTTGACCCAGCCAATTACGTGTCGGACGAGAGTAGTTCGAGGCACAATACCAACTACGCAGACGAAGGTTTTGAGGAATGGTTTTATGTGATGCCGTGGTTGTCGAAGGACAACAACAGCGTTGATGGTCCTAAGTTCCGCTATCCTGCGTCGTTTGCAGGTGCACCTTCGTCAGGCGCAGAGCAGGCGATGATGCTAAATGCAGACTACAGTCTCTCATCCGGCTCACTGCTAAACGGCAAGGCGGGTGCAGAAGATGATGCAGAGCATGACGGCTACGTAAAGGAGGTGAACATAATAGAGGATACTCTGTATGTGACAGAAGAGGCAACACTGCTTCTGCATGCGACAGTAGAACCCTTTACTGCTGATGACAAGCGTCTGAAGTGGAGTAGCGGGAATGATAATGTCGCTACGGTGACAGAAGGAGTAGTGACAGGCGTACGTAAGGGTGAGACTGTGATAACAGTGACAAGTGTTGCAGGCGACTGCTATGACAAGGCAGTTGTTGTAGTGACAGAGAAGCCTGTAGTCATTGTACACAGAGATGTTGTCGCAGCCGATTCGCTATACAAGGCAGAGGACTATACCGTACCGAGTTACATACCATTGTTAGTTGCCAAAGAGGCGGCAAGAAACGACTCGAGTGCGGAAAACCTGAAGTTGCTGCATGATGCCATTGTCAGGCTGCAGTCGAAGTATGAACCATACTGCATGGTAGCCAATATCAACGGTGACCCGCGTGAAAACATGGCATTCTGCTGGTTCACCAACGAGGGAGTGACAGACGGTGAGGTGCAACTGATAAGCAAAGCAGACGCAACAGGGGAGGATTTTGAAAGCGGCGAAGGAGTGGTCAGACTGCCTGCTACCGTCACTACGACAGTGCCTCTACACTACGCCATTTCGACTTCAGGTCTTATAAAGGCCGCCAAGATAGACAAACATACATCGTTCAGATATGTAAGTCACAAAGCGATTGCACATGACCTGATGCCTGGTAAAGAGTATTCATGGCGTGTAGGCTTTGCAGGTCACTGGAGTGATGTGGCACACTTTAGAACTGCGGACAGCAAGCAGGGTGATTTCTCGTTCATATACATGACTGACAGTCATATACAGAACAAAGAGTATATAGATCAGGCACGCCTGTGTGCTGAGGCTGTAGCCAAGTATGAAAAGAATGCACGCTTCTGCGTATTTCCCGGTGACTTTGTTGACACAGGTACGAAATATAACTCTGAGTGGGAGTGGGAGCGCTGGTTTGAAGAGGCTCTGCGACCTGTGATAATGCAGATGCCTATTGTGCCGACAGACGGAAATCATGACGACAGTCCGCTGCTGAACTATACATACCATTTCAACACTGACAGCAGTTTCAACACCGAGTCGAAGGTAAAACCTCAGTTCGCGGGCATTACCTACAGTTTCCAGTATGGCGACTTGTTGCTAATGGCATATTCGATGCAAGACTTCTGGCTTGGAGACTACAGTTATGAAAACCTGACCAGCACCTATTTCTCTGATGACCTTGGCGGGTGGTTCAAACGTCAGATAGCCCGTTACCCCAAAGCACGTCACCGTGTTGCACTGGTTCACAAGAACCTGTTCTCAGGCTCAGACCACCAGCGAGACAGAGAGACACCCCTGATGCGTGAGACACTGCTACCGGTGTTCAAAGAGTGCGAGATAGACATGGTGCTACAAGGGCATGACCACACATACGAAGTGATAGGACCTATTGACCCCGACACCCGCACAGCAATCCGCATTGCCATAAAAGGACAGGAGACGGTAAAGGCAGACCCGGTGAAGAACATTACTGGCAAAAAAGGCGGCACTTATGATGTGTCGAAAGGTACGCTTTATTTCATAGGTGCCACATGCGGAGCAAAGCGCTATACTCCTTTGACAAGAAAAGAGATGGATGACGCATATAACACTCACAAACTCCATAATTATTTTGACTTGTTCACGGGTATGTTCGGTCAACCCGGAGCACCATGCTATACAAGGGTGACAGTGCAGAAAAAAGCACTGCTAATGGAGTCGTTCACAGTGAATGACGACGGTAGCACTACACTGCTCAACAGCATGCGCATAGTCCGCAAAAAACATCATAGTAAAGCAGTGAAGAAATAAGTTATTTATTTTGAAACGTTTCGAAAACAGATATGCGATAACAACCATAAGAGGGTGTTATACTGCATATTGGGAAATGTAATAATAAGTTGACAGCTATTTAAAGAAAAAATGGCTGTCATTTTTTTTGTTTTGCGAACATTATTTCTAACTTTGTAGCGGGTTATTATGGGGTAGAAGATATTATTATCAGCAGACAACAAAACAATCAAAATATTATTAACCCTCAAATCCATTTATCACATGAAAAGAGTTTTTACCATTCTGACAGCCATCTGCCTTGTGACGGCAGTATGTGCTACCGACCATTATGTTGCCAAGACTGGTAATGACAGCAACGATGGTCTTTCCTGGGCAAAAGCCAAAGCAACCATCGCAGGCGGTCTATCCGGTGTGACAGCAGGTGACAACGTTTATATTGGCACCGGTATTTACAAAGAAGGAATCAGCGTAAAGGACGGCGTTAACATTCTGGGCGGCTACAATCCTGCTACAGGAGAGCGCGACCTGGATGCATTCCCAACCATTCTTGACGGTACAGATCTGGGCAAGTTCCTTATCGTAAAGTACGACAACGACTGCGCAAACCCCACTCTCATTGAGGGTCTGGTACTTCAAAATGCTGAGCACAGCAACGAAGGCGGTGGTGCTTTCGTGCGTGGTAACATGACACTTAACTTGTGCACAATCACCAACTGCAAAGGCTCAAGCGGTGGTGGTGTGTATATGCGAAGCAAGAATGCCGAATTGTATGCCACAGTAAAGAACTGCGTTATTGAACTGTGTAATGCAACAAGTTCTGCCGGTGGAGCATACCTTTATGAAAACGCTTTGTTGGAGAACTGTATCATCCGTGGCTGCGGTGGCAAGTACGGCGGAGCTATCAGAAACGGTGGTGGCGAAGGCAAGAAGAACTGTATTGTCCGCAACTGCGTACTTCACAACAATGCAGCTACAGTTGACGGTTGGCCTGATTCAGGCGGTATATACAACGAAGGCGGTCAGATTGCATATAACATCACAAGTTGCAACAACTATGGTTCGAAATATGCAGGTGTTCACTCGGAAGGCAAGGTTTACAACAGTGTGTTCTGGGGTAATGAGAATGAAGATGGTTTTGCTGATCCCGCCGACTATATAAGTTCAGAAGGCGGTTCAGACAACAACTATACAGACGACGGTTTTGGCGGCGGTTGGGCAACCACATCACTTTCCAAGAATAACAATGACGCCAATGGTCCACATTTCAAGGCCCCAACGAATTTCGCAGGTATTCCGAAGAATGCAGGCGAGATAGCGGTGATGCGTTCAGCCGACTACTCACTGACAACAGGTTCGCCCTTGATTGACAAGGCAAAAGCTGCTTATGCACCTGAATATGACATAGACAATCAGAAACGCCCTGTCGGCTCAGCCGCTGATATAGGCGCATATGAGTTTGACCCCAATGCACCGGTTATAGCTGTTACAGGCGTTAGAATCACTGTTGACACCCTGGTTATAGTAGAGGACGAAGTAAGCGGTTTGGCAGCAATAGTGGAGCCAAAGAATGCTACCAACAAGGCTATTACATGGAGCATTGCAAATCCTGCAGTGGCATCAATCGACGAGAACGGAGGTATAGTTGGTCTTACAATAGGCAAGACTATAGCTACTGTAAAGACTGTTGACGGCGGGTTTGAAGCAACAGCAGTTGTTATAGTTAACGAGAAGCCGCCAGTATTCTACCCGAACGAAGTGCTTGCAGCCGACAGCCTCTACCCGATAGAGAACTACACCATACCGAGTTACATACCGTTCTGGGTGGCAAAAGAGGCTGCGCGTCTTGACAGTCTGACTGTTGATCACACCGTGATAGCAGCCAAGTTAAAAGAGATGAATGATGCCATTAAGAATTTGGTTCCAAAGGAGGAGCCTTACAACATGGTAGCCAACATCAACGGCGACCCGAAGACACGCATGGCATTCTGCTGGTTCACCAATGAGGGTATAAAAGAAGGCAAGGTACAGTATGCGAAAGGTGACGTGCCTGCTGCTGACTTCTCAGATGGTAATCCTAACATCATCACCATTGACGCTACTGCCACCACTACACTGCCTCTGCGTTACGCTGTATCGACATCAGGTCTGCTGAAAGCAACAGGTATGCCGACAAAGACAGCGTTCAAGTACGAGAGTCACAAGGCAATAGCAGAGAACCTCGAACCAGGTCAGCAATATACATGGCGTGTAGGTTATCCAGGTCACTGGAGTGATGTGGCACATTTCCGTACTGAAGACGCTGCTCAGGGAGAGTACTCATTCGTATATATGTCTGACAGCCACATCATGGATGCAGAGTATGTAGAGAATGCAAAATGGTGTGCTTCGACAGTGGCAAAGAACGAACCTAATGCACGTTTCTGCGTATTCCCCGGTGACTTTGTTGAGACGGGTACAGACGCCAACTCAGAGTGGGAGTGGGAGCGCTGGTTTGAGGAGTCTATCAAACCCGTCATCATGCAAATGCCTATCGTTCCAACCGATGGTAACCACGATGACAGTCCGCTGTTGAACTACACATATCACTTCAACACCGACAATAGTTTCAACAAGCAGGCGAAAGTGAAACCGCAGTTCGAGGGTATCACCTACAGTTTCGTATATGGCGATGTGCTGTTCCTTGTTTACTCTCTGCAAGACTGGTGGCGTGCACCTAACAGCAGCGAGTCTTCGATGTCGTCAACCTATCTGAGCAACGATGTTAAGAACTGGTTCATTGAGCAAGTGAAGAAGTATCCTAACACCAAATACCGTGTAACACTGGCTCACAAGAACATATTCTCTGGCTCAGGCCACTCGGTTGACACCGAGACTCCGATGTTCCGCGAGATAATGCTGCCTATATTCAAGGAGTGCGAGATTGACCTTGCATTGCAAGGACACGACCACTGCTATGAAGTGATTGGCCCCGTAAATCCTGACACACGTACAGTTGTGGAGGGTGCAGTAAGCGACGTGAACTCTGTGACGATAGACACCAACAAGAACATGACCGGCAAGTCGGGAGGTACATTCAAGACCGATGACGGTACGCTGTACTTCATAGGTGCTACCTGCGGCAGAAAACGCTACTATCCGTATTCGCGTGAGAAGATGGACGAAGGCATTGACAAGCACAAAGTGACAAACTACTTTGACCTCTTCACCGGTATGCTCGGACAACCAGATGCTCCAAGCTATACAAAAGTGACTGTTACTGATGAAGGTCTTGTTGTCAACTCATATACTGCAAACTCGAGCGGCAATGCAACACTGTTCAACACAATGAAAGTGGTTCGCACCAAGCCTCATACAGTTCCTTCAGGCTTTGATGACATTGAAGGTTCACCTGTAGTAAAAGACGGCAAGAAATTCATGAAGAACGGACAGATATATATCTGCCACAATGGCAAAATATATAACATGTTAGGATTGTGTGTTGAATGATTCATGCTTTATGCGCACGGCGGAGGCTCCAACAAGGGTCTCCGCTTTTTTTGTCATCTACTGGTGTACAAGTAGAGTATTAGTGAGCTTAGGATGAACTTAGGATGAGCTTAAGATAGAACAAGGCCGGCAGAATAAAAGATGTTGTTTGCAGAATGGCATTTTTTTTGTACCTTTGCCTGCGTATTATGCGAAGTAGGCTTTTACACATATTATTGCTGACAATCTGTCTGATGACTGTACTTACAAGTTGTCATCATACGAAGTTTGTGCCGCAGGACAAATACTTGCTGTACAAGACAAAAGTGCGCGTGACAGATACAAAAGACGTTCAGGCTGACGAGATGAAGAACTACCTGCGCCAAAGGCATAATACAGAGGTGCTGGGTTTCTGGAAACTGCAACTCGACATCTGGAATCTGCAGAAAGGCGACTCAATGAAATGGATAAACCGTCAACTTCGCAAACTCGGCGAACCGCCTGAGGTGTTTGACGAGAGACTTGCCGAAGTGTCGATGCAGCAACTGAAGCAGGCAATGGACAACAAGGGCTATTTTAGTTCTTCGGTTGACACCACCATGAGCGAGAAAGACCGCAAAGTGCGTCTCACATACAACATAACAGCAGGCGAACCATATCACCTGAGATATTACAAAGTCAATCTGCAACAACCTGACCTGATGCGTATTGCCACGCGCAGAAGCATAGTGGAGGAAGGCATGGTGTTCAACTCGGACGTGCTTGACGAAGAACGTCAGCGCATCACATCTGCCATGCGCAGCATAGGCTACTACTACTTCGACAAAGAGATGCTTCAGTATTTAGCCGACAGTACCTACAGTCCCCGTGAAATAGACCTTCAGATGACACTGCAGGACAATGTGCGTGAGGCACCAGACAGCATCAAAGAGCAGATTTTCAGACCGTATACCATACGACAAGTGCTATTCTACACCAACAGCAATGTGAGTGAGGAAAACGAGCAGGAACCCGACACCGTGGTGCAAGGAGACTATGTGTTCCTATATTACGGCAGAAAACTGCTCCGCGAACGCACACTGAAGAAGTATTGTCAGATTAAGTCCGGAGACACCTACAATATTCACCGCGTAGAGCGCACATATACTAACCTGAACCGCCTCTCGGCAGTGAAATATGTAAGCATCAGTTTCACGCCTGCAGGTGACGGGTTGCTTGACTGTCATGTGTCGGTGGCAAGAGCAAAGATACACAATGTGACTGCCGAGGTTGAAGGTACTTTTTCTGCAGGCGACTGGGGTGTAGGTGCAGGGGTGGGATATACCAACCGCAACCTGTTCCGCGGCTCTGAAGAACTGACTGTGAACGCACGTGCATCATACGAATGGCGTCAGAACGGGAGTCGTGCTATAGAGGGTAAGGCTGACCTTGGTCTCAGATTCCCGAGCAATGTAAAGATAAACCTCGGCTACAGTTATCAGAACAGACCTGAAGAGTTCTCACGCACTATTGCCAGTGCAGGCATAAACTACACCTTCACCTCAAGTCGCAACCGTTGGAGACACTCGTTCAACCTGATAGACATCAGTTATGTATATCTGCCGTGGATAAGCGACCGTTTCCGCGCTGAGTTCCTGAAACCGACCAACATACTGAAGTATTCGTACGAAGACCACTTTATTATGGATTGGTCTTACACCGGTACGTTCTCCACGTACCGCAGTTCGCAACCACTCAGGAGCTACAGCAGTCTGCAATACTCTGTGGAAACGGCCGGTAACTTCTTATATGGCATAAGTAACTTGTTCAAACTACCGAAGACACCTGCTGAATCGGAAAACGACAAAGACCACTACAAGATTTTCAATATTCGTTATGCACAGTATGCCAAAGGCGACATAAGTTATACCTACAACTGGATATTCAACAAGTTAAACCGCCTTGTGATGCATGCAGGTCTTGGTGTAGCTGTGCCTTTCGGCAATGCATCGGTCATACCGTTTGAGAAACGCTATTTTGCAGGTGGTGCCAACAGTGTTCGCGGTTGGACAATACGTTCTCTCGGGCCGGGAGCATATCGCGGCACAGGCGACAGGATAGACTTCAACAACCAGTCGGGTGACATCAAACTTGACCTCAACCTCGAATATCGTCTTAAACTGATATGGGCATTGGAAATGGCATTGTTTACCGATGCAGGCAACATATGGACGATATTCGACTATGAGAGTCAACCATACGGGCAATTCAAGTTCACAGAGTTCTACAAGCAGATAGCTTGGAGCTACGGAATAGGTCTAAGACTCAACTTTGATTTCCTCGTATTCCGTGTTGACTTCGGCGTTAAACTGTATGACCCGAGTCGAATATACTACGACCAGAAACAATGGCGTACAGCGCCTAACGGACTCTGCTGGAAAGACGACATGACCTTCCATTTCGCTATAGGGTATCCGTTCTGATATTCGTTAGAGAAAGGATAAAAGCCTATTATACAATATGCTTGAGCAGTCACTTATACACGGAGTAGCAGAGGCAGGGTGCGACGAGGCAGGGAGAGGCCCACTGGCAGGTTCGGTGTTCGCTGCAGCAGTGATACTGCCTGCAGACTTCAGGAATGAACTGCTTAACGACTCAAAGCAACTGACCAAGCATGAGAGAGAAGAGTTGCGACCTCTGATAGAGCAGAGTGCAGTAACTTGGGCGGTGGCAGAAGTGACAGCAGAGGAGATAGACAAAATAAACATACTCAATGCCTCAATACTTGCAATGCACCGAGCGATTGCTCAACTAACTCCACAACCGGAGCACATCATAGTTGACGGTAACCGCTTCAAACCATACATAAGTCCGCTGACGGGTATGGCGGTGCCCTACAGAACTATTGTGAAAGGTGACGGTAAATATATGTCTATTGCTGCTGCGTCGGTGCTTGCCAAGACCTACAGAGACGACTATATGCGCCGCCTGCATGAGGAGTTTCCTCAATACGGCTGGAACAGAAACATGGGTTACCCTACAGCAGAACACAGGCAAGCAATACTCAAATACGGTTTGACACCGTATCACAGAAAGACATTCACGTTCAAGACATAAAAAATCAGAAAACGTTATTGCATATACACGGAAGAAGTTGTATCTTTGCAAACAGAAAACTACTCATACTAACACAAAAACAAGCATACAAGACTATGGCAGAAATTCCATCAGAGAAACTGAAAGCACTACAGATGGCAATGGCGAAGATTGACAAAGACTTCGGCAAAGGCGCCATCATGAAACTGGGTGATGACAAGATAGAAGACATACCCGTCATTTCAAGCGGGTCGGTAGGTTTGAACCTTGCACTTGGCGTAGGAGGTTATCCTCGCGGACGCGTGATAGAGATATATGGTCCAGAGTCATCAGGTAAGACCACTCTTGCCATTCATGCCATAGCCGAAGCACAGAAACAAGGCGGTATAGCTGCTATCATTGACGCTGAGCATGCATTTGACCGCTTCTATGCAGAGAAACTCGGTGTTGATGTTGACAACCTTCTTATCTCACAACCTGACAGCGGTGAGCAAGCTCTTGAGATAGCAGATGAGTTGATACGTTCGTCGGCTATTGACATCATCGTCATTGACTCGGTTGCAGCACTTACACCGAAGGCTGAGTTGGAAGGAGAGATGGGTGACAACAAAGTAGGTCTGCAGGCAAGACTGATGAGTCAGGCATTGAGAAAACTCACCGCTACCATCAACAAGACCAACACGACCTGCATCTTCATCAACCAACTGCGCGAGAAGATAGGCGTGATGTTCGGTAACCCTGAGACCACGACAGGAGGTAATGCTCTTAAGTTCTATGCCTCAGTACGTATAGACATACGCCGTATAGGACAACTGAAAGACGGCGATGAGGTGATAGGTAACCAGACACGCGTTAAGATAGTGAAGAACAAAGTGGCGCCTCCTTTCAAAAAGGCTGAGTTCGACATCATGTTCGGTGAAGGTATCTCTCGTGTGGGCGAGATAGTTGACTTGGGCGTTGAATATGGTATCATCAAGAAGTCAGGTTCATGGTTCTCTTATGGCGACACGAAACTGGCACAAGGACGCGATGCCGTGAAACAACTGCTCAAGGACAACCCAGAACTCGCAGAAGAACTGGAGGCAAAGATAAACGAGGCAGTGCATAATGCATAAAGAACAGATACAACTCGTCCTTACTCCGCAGCAGGCGTCAAACGAGACTGAGATTCAGAAGGCAGTGGCAAGCAGATTGCAACTGCCTTTTGCTGATATTCACGGTTATCGTGTCATCCGCCGGAGTGTAGATGCAAGGCAGAGAAATATCAAAGTTCTACTGACAGTTGAACAGCTGACCGACCCTGAGAACACCGAGTACAGTTACAGCATGCCTGATTACAAAGACGTCCACAATGCTGCAAGGCAGGTGGTTATTGTAGGAGCAGGGCCTGCAGGTCTGTTCGCAGCACTCACTCTGCTTGAGCACGGCATCAGACCTGTAATCATTGAGCGCGGTAAAGAGGTGTCGGAGCGCAAGAAAGACATAGCACTTCTGAACCGCAACGAAGGTTTGAACGAGGAGTCAAACTACTGTTTCGGTGAAGGCGGAGCAGGTACATTCAGCGACGGCAAACTATTCTCGCGAAGCAAGAAACGCGGCAATATGCAGCGAGTGATGGAGTTGTTTCATTACCACGGTGCGGCGGAGAGTGTGTTATACGAGATACATGCACACATAGGTTCAGACCGTCTGCCTACCATAATAAAGAACATCAGAGAGACTATAGTCAGTCACGGCGGAGAGATACATTTCAACAGCAAGGTGACAGGTCTGAGACTAAACGATTCAAGAGTTGCAGGCGTAACGACATCTAACGGAGACGAATATTCTGGCGAGGCAGTGATTATAGCCATTGGTCACTCGGCACACGACACATACCGCATGTTAGCAAAGACTGGTGTGAGATTGGAGGCGAAAGGTTTTGCCATGGGCGTGAGAGTGGAGCACCCTCAGAACTTGATAAACAGACTGATGTATCACCTTGCGGACAGAGATGAGGACTACCGTCGTACAACAGTGGAGTGTCTTGGTAACGCATCGTATTCGCTCGTCACGCAGGTTGAGGGCAGGGGAGTATATTCGTTCTGCATGTGTCCTGGAGGTCATATTGTTCCTGCAGGCAGCGAAGCAGAAGGTTGCGTGGTGAACGGTATGTCGGCTTCTCATCGCAACTCGCCGTATGCCAATTCGGGTATAGTAGTAGAAATACGCCCTGAAGACATAGAGTCATCTTTTAACAGTCAGTTGGCGACACTGGAGTTTCAGGAATATGTGGAGCATCTTGCATGGGAACATGGCAAAGCACCAAACAAAGCGCCTGCACAGCGTCTGAGAGATTTCGTAGAAGGTCGTGAGAGCAAGACACTGCCTCCGTGCTCATATCTGCCGGGTATAGTGTCATCTCGGCTCGACCTGTGGCTGCCGGAGTTGATAGGCAAGCGGCTTCAGCAGGGATTTCATGAGTTCGACAGGAAATACAGAGGATTCCTTACAAACGAGGCTGTGATAGTGGGTGTGGAGAGCCGGAGCAGCAGTGCAGTACGCATACCCCGCGACCCTGAAACACTTCAGCATACCGAGATTCGTGGGCTTTATCCGTGTGGTGAAGGAGCCGGTTATGCAGGAGGCATCACGAGTTCTGCGCTTGACGGCATGAATGCCGCAGAGATGATATGCAAAAACAACCCGTAACGTGGAGTTACGGGTTGTTTTGTTGATAGTTTGTTTTTACAGTCAGACTGATTAGTCGTACATATCGGAGTTTTTCTTCTCCTCTTCGCGTGCTTTTTCTTCGCATGCCTCTTCGGTAGCAATGGTAGTTGCAGAGTATCTGGTTGTAACACTTGCGCCATATCCTCCAGCATTGCCTGAACCTTTGAGAATAGAAACGACATCATACTCTGTTCCCCAAACATAAGTGTTAGCCGAAGCAGAATAACCCATATAAGAAGCTGTTTCGGTGATTTTCCAGCATTTCTTAACGGTGTTGTCGCACTGTGACAAGTCTACTTTGTCGAGGTCGTTGCCAGCAACGGCGTTGCAGCCTGCGAGAACGAGAACTGCGAGGCAGAATACTGCCATAAGAAGTTTAGTTGCTTTCATAAGTTGAGAAATTTGAATTATTAATAAAGTTGATTGAATATTCAATACGCACCGCAAAGGTAATACATGTTTTTGAAATATACAACATTGCAACGAAAAAAATAATTTTGCACATTTTGATATGCTAATATACTTTAGCAAAATCAATACTCATGATTTTATTCAACGCTGATGGAGGTGTATTGCAGGTGTTGGCTGTCCGGTCCTGTCATGATGCGGTATTCACCTGGTTGTGTCTCGTATACGCCATCGGCGTTGTAGAAGCCCAACATGTGTTTGTCGATGATAAACTCAACTTGTCTTGACTCGCCTTTTCCAAGGTGTATGCGTTGCCAGTCCCGGAGTTCTTTGACGGGTCGAACAGGGTTGCTAACCATAGCTCGGATATAGAGTTGCACGGTCTCGTCAGCATCGCAGTCGCCTGTATTAGTGACGGTGAGTGTGGCTTTGACCTGTTGGTCAATGTTGAGCCGGTTAGCGGAGAGAGTGACAGGCGAGTACTCGAACGTAGTGTAACTGAGTCCGTAGCCGAAGGGGTAGAGAGGAGTGTTTCGGCAGTCTATATATGACGACTGGAACTTGCTGAATTCGTCTCTACCTTCATCCATAGGTCTTGAAGTGCGGAAACGCCTGTACGACATAGGCAGTTGCCCTACAGAACGGGGAAACGCAACTGCGAGTTTGCCTGAAGGCGAGCAGTCGCCGTAGAGCACATCTGCAACAGCATCTGCAGTCTCGCTGCCGGCAAACCATACTTGCAATATGGTGGGCAGGTTCTCGTTCTCCCAGTTGAGCACAACAGGTCTGCCTGAGAAGTTAAGTAGTACTATTGGTTTGCCTAATTTGCGCAACTCCACCAAGAGGTCATGCTGTGCGTCAGGCATGTCGAGGTTGGTACGCGAGGTACATTCGCCGGAGTATTCGGACGACTCTCCCATGGCAGCCACTATGACATCTGCCTTGCGTGCTATAGCGAGTGCTTCATCACGCATCGCCTTGTCTGTGCGAGTGTCGCGCATCTCTCGTCCGAACATAGTAGCACGCGCTTCGAGCTCGGGGTCGTATGTCAGGTTGCACCCTTTAGCATAAAGCACGTTGTTTTTGTCAGTAGCGGCATCTTGGAGTCCTTCACGTAGTGTCTTGTATCGCCAGGGAGTAGCAGCGACTGACCAAGTGCCCGACATGTTAGGTCTTGTGTCCGCCAGCGGCCCAATGAGTGCGATTCTGGTGTTTTTACTGAGCGGCAGCAGGTTGTTCTCATTCTTGAGCAGCACGAGTGACTTCTGCGCCACTGAGCGTGCTGTCTGCCTATGCTCAGCGGTATAGAGGTCGGTCTTGCATCGCAGGGTGTCACAGTATCGATAGGGGTCATCAAAGAGTCCGAGCCGGTATTTGGCGGTGAGTATACGCCGGCATGCCTGATTGACATACTGCTGCATATCTTTGTCTTTCAGTAGCAGAAACGCCTCTGAAACCATATCCATATCCATTCCTGCCTTGATAGCCATTACGGCTGCTTCGTGTTTGTCGTGTGCGATGCCGTGGTCACGCAACTCCTGCACGGCGGTATAGTCAGCAACGACCATTCCGTTGAATCCCCACTGTTCTCTGAGCAGTTCTGTAAGAAGCCAGTTGTTGCATGTAGAAGGAATGCCTTCAAGTGTGTTGAATGATGCCATGACCGACCCCACGCCAGCCTCTACCGCTGCACGGTAGGGTGGGAAATAGTCGTTGAACATACGGTAACGGCTCAACTCGACGTTGTAGTATTCCATTCCTCCCTCAGGAGCACCATAGCATGCGAAATGCTTCAGGCATGCCATTATGGTAGCCGGATTTTCCAACTGCTGACCTGCTGAGCATTCAGGGTGTTGATAGCCTCTCACCATAGCTGCGGCCATAGCGGCGCTGAGACACGGGTCTTCTCCGAACCCTTCGGAGATGCGCCCCCATCTTGCATCCTGACAAACGTCAGCCATAGGCGAGAAAGTCCAGCATATACCGTCAGCCGAAGCCTCTACCGCCGACACTCTGGCCATAGTCTCTGCGGCTTGAGTATCCCAAGTGCAGGCAACGGCGAGTGGAATAGGAAAGACAGTCTCATACCCGTGAATCACATCCATTCCGAAGAGCAGAGGTATTCCGAGCCGACTTTCCTCAACTGCAATGCGCTGCACCTCGCGTATAGCGGCAGCACCTTTCAGGTTGAAAAGACCTCCTACCTTGCCTTGACGAATCTGCTCAGCAATGTTGCTCGACTGTGCTTGACCTGTCACTATGTCGCCAGTGACCGGCAGGTTAAGTTGTCCGAGTTTCTCATCGATGGTCATCTTCGACATCAGGTTATCAACGAAACGCTCTTCATCCGACTTGCCAGTGCATGCAGTGAGCGCTGTGATTGCTAATGTGAGTGCGAAAAGAATGTTGCGTGTTTTCATGGATTATAGCTGATGTTGAGTTTTTCCAATGCTGATTTTATCTCGGGGCATGACATGAAGAGTCGCCAGCAGAGTCCTGAGCGGTAGTTTTCTATCATAGGAGCGACGGTAAGCTGGTCGATAGCGAGATACCAATGCGGATACCATCTGCCAGTAGCAGAATATGCATCATAGAATCCGTATTCTCCCCATAACAATGTTTTGCGCTTATAGAGATATTTCGCTGCCGCCATCGACTGCTGAGGTGTGTACGGGAAACTGCTCAGCGCAGCAGTGGGTGTTATGACTCCGAGGTCGTTGTTCGGTGCATGAGCAGTGTATCCATCAGGCGAGTAGGAGGCAGTCAACCCCCAGCAACTGTCGTTGTAGTTGACGTAGTTCTTTGGATTAGCCACGCAGTATGCATGGTTGCTTAACGCATGGTTTTGTACCACCTTCCACCAGTCGGCATACTTGTCAACAAGACCTTTCGGACAGAGGCCTATCCAACTGTAATGCGCCCAGAAGAGCGGTCCTCCTGTAGTTTCAGCACCATTGTGCGATACAAAAAGCGGATAACCGTACGACACTGCATTCGACTTTATCGCCCCGTTGCGTGCCCAACCTTTGTGATAGCAGTCGGCAGAGACGGAGTGAGTAGGCGATGCTGATGCCAGAATATACACTATCATGCACTCGTTATAACCCTCAACGGGCAAGTTCATCTGCCACTCATAATTTGGTGACCAATGCCAGTAGAGAACCTGCTTGCCTCCACGTGTGTACCAGTCGAACTCCATCTCCTGCCACAACTGATTGATAGAGTCAATAACCTGTTTCTCCGTCTCTATATCGGCATTCAAGTACTGTCGTGCAATAAGCAGACCCTGCATGAGGAAACAGCTCTCTACGAGGTCGCCTCCGTTGTCTTTTGTGCCGAAAGGACATACTCTGCCAGACGGATAAAGCCAATGAGGCCACACACCATGAAAGCGGTTAGCGCGACTGAGAAAAGCTACTATCTTCTGCAAGCGTGCCACACCCTCCTGACGCGAGATGAAACCACGCTCCATGGCCACCACAATACCTGCGATACCAAAACCTGAACCGCCTGTAGTGATGATGGTAGGGTCGTTGTAACCATATTCGCCGTCTTCATGAATACGCTCGTATGCAAGACCGGAATTCTGGTCAGCACCACTCCACATGTATTCGAAATGAGCACGTTGCAGCATATCAAGAAACGCACTGTCGGAGAGTGTGTCGTCGGTGTCGGTTCTTGACGGGTTGATGTTAGGCTGCGGCTGGCATGCAGACATTAACATCATTGCAAACAATGTAATAACAGTGTATCGCATAAATAT